>CAZUMV010000270.1:0-3827 GCA_964621435.1 uncultured Thiotrichales bacterium
CTCTGGCTCTGGCTCTGGCTCTGGCTCAGGCTCTGGCTCAGGCTCTGGCTCAGGTTCAGGTTCAGGCTCAGGTTCAGGCTCTGGTTCAGGAGCGGGTTCACCGGCAGTGTCCCAACTTGCCTCGATGGTCAAATTGCTGAATCCGGTAAAGGCATTAACCAACACAAACCAGGTGCCAGCTTGCGGGTTAGCAAAACTGCATGACTCGTTGCTGTTTGGAGATTCTGATCTGCAATCATTGTTGACTGTTGACGCTGGCGAACCATAGTTAACGTACAAGTCTGCGTCACCATTGCTACCAGCAATCGTTATTAGCAAGTTGGTTGCGCCGGGCTCAATATTGATCTCATAGGCAAGAACCCGGTCAGTACTTGCGCTTTGACCTGATCGAGGATCGTCGTTTGCAAGTTCAACTGCTTCAACCTCTACATTACAACCCGGAACACCGACGGCACACCAGGCAGTTTGTACTGCCTCAACTTCTGCTTGACCGTACAGATCTGCGGCCGCTTGTGCGGTCGCTGAACGCGCGGCGGCGAAATTAGATGACGGCGTCAGATAGATGGTATTGGCGCGATAAAAAATCTGTTCCGCCTTACTCATACCAATAGCAGGCACTTCTACGTTGGTTCTGTTGCGCGGATGCGTTCCACCTTCCACCAATAAATAAAACGCGAGATTCGCGATACCGGAGTTTATATGTACACCACCATTATCAGATGTTCCGGTAAAGCGGTCCGGATAGTAATCACGCGAGCGATTATCTCTGGTTGGATCATTGATATAACGTAGCGCATCACCAGAAACACCAGGCGTGAAAATATCTTCACCAAGCAACCAGGTATCTGCAGTAATCGCACGGTCCCGCCAGGCTTCCGCGCCTGCCGCTAATATGTCTGACATTGCCTCGTTCAAGGCACCAGATTCATTGCGGTAAATCAAATTTGACTCGTTCGTGGTAACGCCGTGCCCGAATTCATGCGCGACCACGTCGAACGCATTGCCTAGAGGACCAAAGGTTCGACCATCACCATCACCATAGGTCATTTGACGACCATCCCAGAAAGCGTTGTTGTATGGACTGCCAGCATTCTCGCGATAGTTGACTGTTGAGATCAGAGCAAAACCACGATCATCAAGTGAATCACGACCGAAAGTTTCGGCCATGTAATCATAAGTATCTTTGGCGTTATCATGTGCTGTCTGCGCCACGGTCGTCGGACAGCGTTGATTGTCAGTACAAACTAATGTACCAGGTCGTCTGGTGCGAAAATTTGCATCGTAAGTTCGTGCTACACGAATCGGATGAATCAGCGCATGACTTGTTATATGGGCGCCGGTGGTTGCGTCAACATAGACATCATCAACGTTTAATACATTGTTGCTGACATATTGAACGCGGGTGCGCCACGCCAAACGTGCTGCTTCGGCATCTTGCTGGACTACATATACAAGCTTGGCAACGCTTTGCACTTCATAGTTTGATACACCTTGTGACCGCATTGCTGGCGCCAAACTTGACACACTACCTACGCTCGCGCTGCTCGGTAAGTTATGATCATGGAAAAACTCTCCATTGACCGCATAGACTTTGCCAGTCACAGCGTCGGCATGCACCATCAGTTCAGCACCATCGACTGGCAATCCATTGATGGATTGACCAAAACGAATATGTACTTTGCCGAGACCGTCGACCTCCTGGTCAATCTGCACCATTTGCTCGGTGCCGGCTGGCGCATAGTTGTCAGCAACAAAGTCAGTTATAAATGCTTGCACACTCAGTTCCAGACTTTGGTCCCCTGCGATGCCTCTGGCTGCCATTGGCCGCTGTGCACCACCAGAATCACTCGGCGGCGTAATGCTACCAAGATCGCCACTCATAAAGCCCGGTGTACCATTGGCGTTAACCCGGTCAATACTCATCTCATCGGCGCTTGCCACTGAGCTCATAAGTATAAAAACCGCGCTAACGAGTAGATACGTTAAATGTTTATTTTCCATTGTCTCCTCTCCATCATTATTGAATAAAGCTTGTAGTACTGTCTGAAGCAAAAGTCCCGCTTACAGACAGTGCGATTGAAAAAATGCGTGGGATTAACTAAAACCAAACCCCTGACGAGAACATCATCCATGTTGTGTCTCTCGCATACGTACATCTAACACTAGTCATCTGGGAGATAGACGAGCTAAGTATCAGATACCCTGACGCTTCGAAATTAATTATGTGTAAGTGTGATCATTCGAAACGCTTGCGCAGGATTATAACCATAAGGTTATTGCTAATTGCGACTTGAAAATTCGCGGTAACGTGATAAGGGTGTACCAGCGCACACTTTAATCGAAGTTCTAAAGTACTGATTTTTTGGGGTTTATGCTACGGATTTATGCAAATTTGGCGAAAATGCAGGATTCATTAGATAAACTTAAAACAGACGAACGGTCGTTGTTGTTAACAAAGATTGGTTTAGTTGTTACAAATCAATTATTGACAAATTTCCTCAGGAACATCGGGTGTACAGAAATTTATGACCAAATTTCGCTCAAAAACTTCGCGACTTGGGGCCTCCGGTAATGGATCAGAGCGATATACAGCTTGCTCTACCGATTCGCGCATTTGTTCGGTGCACCGAGCGCTGACATTTGAGCGCACATCCAGAACGGTACCATTTGGCGCCTGAATGACTTCCAAACGACACTGTTGGGCGGTCAAACCGTCCTGCGGATACCACTTACTCTGGATACGCTGACGGATGGCGAAGATATATTGACCGCGCAACCCGGCAATTCTGTTCGCGATCAACAGCTGCTCTTCCTCCGCTAACTGCGCGTCTAGTTCCGCCTCTCTGGCAGCTTGCGCAGCGGCAGCTCTTTCTGCCGCTTCTGCATCTTTTCTAGCTTGTTCTTGTTGGCGTGCCTCTTCTTCTTTGGCGAGCCGTTCTTGTTCTTTTTTAAGGCGCTCCGCTTCGTCCTTTTTTTGTTGCTCTAACTTTTCTTGTTCCAGTTTTTCTGCAGCGAGCTTACGCTCGGCCTCCTCTTTCAGGCGCTGCTCTTCCTGTTCTTGTTCTTCCTCTTGACGCTTTTGTTCTTCTAATTTTCGCGCTTCCACTTCTTGTTGTTTCTTGAGGGTCGCCAAGCGCTCCTTCTCGGCCATTTCCTCGTCACGCCTTTTTATTTCGTCTTCGAGCTTTTTTCTCTCAAGCTCGCGCGCTTCTGCCTGCCTGGTTTTTTCTATCTCGGCCAGGCGTGCTCGCTCTTTTTCGGCTGCCAAATCCGGCTTGGGCTTGGGGAGTGGTTTCGGGCTTACTTTAGGTTGCTGCTGCCCGGTAACAATTAACTGCGAACGAATCGGCTCAACGATCTGGCCGCCACTCAAATCACGATCGGCGTCAAATTTAACGACAAAAAAACCAAGCAACAATAAGTGCATGACTAATGCCAAGCCTACCGCCACCGGATGTTGTTTGAGAAATTCACGCATATTTATTGTTCTGCGATATCCGGATCCGTAACCAAACCTATTGAGGAGGCACCAGCTGCTTGAATTGCCGCCATGGCCTGAACCACGCGCGCGTAGTCTACACTGGCGTCACCGCGAACGAAAACTTGTTTGTTTTGCCTTTGCTGCAACATTTCGGCGACTTTGTTTGTTAGCGCTGCCGCACTTAGCATGACCGGTGGCTGGCCTTCTTCCGGTATCGAATAACGTCCTTGCGAGTCCACCGTTACCGTGATTTTAACTTCTCCATCATCGTTAGATACGGGCGTTGCCGAAGCCTTTGGCAGATCTACCACGACCCCTTCTTGCAGCATGGGCGCGGTCACCATAA
>CAZUMV010000271.1:0-3820 GCA_964621435.1 uncultured Thiotrichales bacterium
TGATTGGTATTGGTTTTAACCAGTCATTCAGATGCGCATGTAGCGCCTCCAGCCCAGTCTTTTTAAAGGCCGAAAAGTTAAGTACCTCACAATCAACAGCCACATTTTCCACAGACCTTTTGACTTTTAGCAGGGCATTACTCGCAGCACCTTTTTTCAGTTTGTCGGCTTTATTGAGCAGTAATAGCAATGGTAAATTTTGTGCTTCACACCAGTCGATCATTTGGCAGTCCATTTCTTGTAATGGTCTCCGGATATCCATGACGATCACCACGCCCCTTAAACTGCGGCTTTCGTGAAAGTAGAATTCAACCAATTTAGCCCAGGCATCGCGCTCACCTATTGGCGCTTTGGCGTAGCCATAGCCGGGTAGGTCGACCAGAGCATTGCCATTCGTTAAAGTGAAGTAGTTGATCATTTGTGTTCGCCCGGGCGTTTTACTGGTCCTTGCCAAGGCTTTTTGCCGGCAAATAGCGTTCAATGTTGTCGATTTTCCGGCATTCGAACGACCGGAAAAGGCAATTTCGAGCCCTTGCGAGTCGGGCAATGAGCCAGGTTTGGCGACACTGGTTAGATAGCGAGCTGAATCGAATGGCTGCTTGATATGGTTATCCTCAAAAAATGCCAGTGTTTTGCATGGGTTTGCGGGCTACCGGCTTTGTTGTCAGGCTGGTATTATGCTATAAAACACGTCGAAATTTCGTTGCCAAATACCGTGAATATCAAATGACAAAGTCAATCAAATACGTTTTGCTAATAGTCCTTCTATCCGCACCTGTGAGCCTCGCGCTAGCTGGGGGAGATATTGAGGCTGGCAAGGCCAAAGCTAAAACATGTGTGGCGTGTCATGGCGTCAACGGTAACAGCAGTAATGCTGAATGGCCAAGTCTGGCCGGACAAGGTGCTGCTTATCATTACAAGCAATTGGTTGAGCTGCAAAAGAATCAGGGTCGTGCAAACGAGTTGATGGCGCCTATGATCAAAGATTTGACCGAGCAGGATATGCTGGATCTGGCGGCTTACTATGAGAGCCTGCCACAAGATCCCGGTGTTGCACAAAACGCCGAAGTGGACCTTGCGCTGGGCGAGGCGGTATATCGTGGTGGCAAGCGAAGCGCTGGTGTACCAGCGTGCATAGGCTGTCATGGCCCGGCCGGCAAAGGAAACCCTGCCGCCAAGTATCCGCGTGTAGCTGGTCAGCACGCTGTTTATACAGCGATTCAATTGCGGAACTTCAGAAGCGCGGCACGCGCTAATGATGAAAATGCAATGATGCGAAGTGTGGCACACCGCATGACGGATGCAGAGATCGATGCCGTCTCGCAATATATTGCTGGATTAAACGACGCGCGTTAAGCACGCGCTAACTGTTGGGCACTATGTCCCTCAAGGTAGAGTTTAACAACCATTTTTTTGCATACTTATGGAATTAAAAGCGCCAACCGGTGTCTGTTAATTAGCGTACAGCGCCACTGGCTTGGCCCAAGCTGAGCCCATAATCCCAATCGAACCAACGCTTATAGGAAAAATCATGAATAAAGTTATTACTATTTCCTTTGCAGTATCAATTATGTTTTTAGTGGCATGTGGCGACTCCACAGCAACTTCAACTGAAAATCAGGTTGATACGGCGAAGAGTACTCAAGCAAAAGTGGAAACAGTAAGCAATGCTGCCGCTACCAAGGTTGCTGCTGCATCAGCTACTGCTGCTCCCTCTACCGCGGCTGCAGTTGCGCCAACGAAGTATGTGGAAGGTACGCACTACGTAAAAATTGACCGACGCGTTAATTTAGGCTTGCCGGCTAGCAAAATCGCTGTGCAGGAAATCTTTTGGTATGGCTGTCCGCATTGTGCTTCGTTGGAACCAGCTACCAAAGCGTGGAAGAGCACCAAAGCAGACGATGTAGAGTTTATTTATGTGCCAGCAGCGCTTAATCCGCAATGGCGTCTGCATGCCAAAGCGTTTTATGCAGGGCAAAAATTTGGTCTTACCGAAGCAACCCACGAAAATCTTTTGAAAGCCATTCACCAACAAGGTCGCCGGATTCACGACGAAAATAGTTTGGTCCGGTTTTTCTCGGCCGCAGGTGCAA
Source organism: uncultured Thiotrichales bacterium (assembly GCA_964621435.1). GTDB lineage: Bacteria > Pseudomonadota > Gammaproteobacteria > CAZUMV01 > CAZUMV01 > CALIRD01. Next base: position 2,094 of record CAZUMV010000271.1, read on the forward strand.
ATGCTGATGAGTTTCGTGCAGCAATGAATAGCGAAGAAATTGACAAGAAGGTCAACGTCGCTGCTTCTTACGGCCAACGCTACCAATTGACCGGCGTACCGGCACTTGTCGTGGATGGACAGTACCGGGTGCTGTTGTTTGATGGTTTGCGCGGTTACTCTGAACTTTATGACGTGGTCGATTTTTTGATAAACAAGGTAAGAAGCGACCGTTCGGCGGGTTGATTACAGAACTCGTCAGGGACCTACGAATGGGTGTGAGCGATGCACGTGGTAAGTAATAAAGATGATGCCAACATGGTCCTCATGGACTCTGCATCGCTCACTCAACATACCTCCAAACAGCAAAGCAAAAAACTTAAACTGCTTAGCTATAACGTCCAGGTCGGGATACCGACCAAGCGTTATCGCCAATACATAACCAATAGTTGGAGACATATCCTGCCGTTCTCGGAGCGCCGGGGTAACCTCGACCGAATCGCTGATTTTATAAGCGATTTTGACATTGTCGGTGTTTTGGAGCTGGATGCAGGTAGTATCCGTAGCGAATTTATTCACCAACCGAACTATATTGCCGAGCGTGCCAAACTGCCGTACGTTTATACCCGTACCAACCGGGATATGGGTGTTCTGGCTAAACATAGTTTTGCTCTCATGAGTCGTTATCCGGCTTGCGAAGTTCGCGAACATACTTTGCCAAGTCGCATTCCTGGCCGCGGTGCTTTAGAAGTTCATTTTGGTGATACCCGTGATCCTTTGGTTGTGGTTTTGTCGCATCTATCATTATCGCGCCGAACCCGGGCAAAGCAGCTGAACTACCTTTCAGAAGTCGTGCAGCCGCATAAGCATGCGGTGGTTATGGGTGACTTTAATGCCCACGTCAATAGTGCAGAATTCAGTTCGTTCTTCTCCAATACTGATTTCGGTAAACCTGCCGAGAGCCAGTTAACCTTTCCGAGTTGGAAGCCGAGCCGAAGCCTCGATCATATTTTGACCTCCGCCGAGGTGCAGCAGTCGCAGCACGAAGTATTCGGTATTGATTACTCTGATCATTTGCCCGTGGGTATCGATATCGATGTGCCGCTCGCGGTAGCCTTGTAGCATCCTGCTTTTCAAAAGCACTCCAAACATTATTAGCGTCCGTAAATTCAGTTTCGTTTTCGCGCTGCTTTGGTCAACCGCGGCATCCGCAGAAGTCTGCGCAGTCGATGTGCAGGAAATAAACTTGTGTTTGCCCGGTGCGGCGCAGCGGGTTATCAGTCTTTCTCCCCATGCTACAGAATTGTTATATGCCGCAGGTGCTGGCCAGCAGGTCGTAGGCGTTATGTCTGGCAGTGATTATCCGGAAGAAGCAAAATCAAAACCGCTCGTCGGTGATTACCAGTCGATTTCGCTGGAGACCATAGTTAGCCTCAAACCTGATCTTGTGGTCGCGTGGCCGTCCGGTAACTCGATCGGTATTGCTGATCAACTTAAACGTTTTGGTATCCCTGTTTATTTTAGTGACCCTGAATCAATAGCCGACATCGCACATGATATTCAAGCGCTTGGGCGCCTAACCGGTCACGCCGCACTGGCGAGTGGGCGGGCCAAAGAGGTCTTAAATCAGCACACGACTCTTGCGGAAAAGTACAGTGGTCGTTCGTCGGTTAAAACCCTGATGCTCATATCCGATGTACCCATGATGGGACTATCAAACAGTCATGCCGTGGTGGAAGCGTTTGAGAC
>CAZUMV010000272.1:0-3798 GCA_964621435.1 uncultured Thiotrichales bacterium
AATCGACCACTTCGACACCACGCTGAAACTCGCCCAATGCGTCTCCTACAACCTTACCGTGCTCTTGGGTGATTAGTGCGGCAATCTCGTCGGCGTGCGCTTCAAGCAATTGCTTGTAACGAAACATGATCTTCGCGCGTTTGCTGGGCGGCATATTGCGCCAATCTGGAAACGCATCGGCGGCTGCCGTTATTGCCTGTTCCACAGTTTTCTTAGAGGCCATGGCAACCTCAGCGACAACCTCGCCGGAGGCGGGATTGGTGACAGGTTCCGTTCGTTCACCATCGACAATGATCTGCCCGGCAATGAAGTGACCAATCATATTATTTTTTTGCATAACGACCTTCTCTTGGCTAAATGATTAGAGCTTTTTGCTGTCGTCAACAATATTCATGCTGGCAACCCCACTATTACCCAACTCTACCGAGGCAAACGGTCCACCAAGACATTGATTCGCCACATCTGCTATGTCCTCCGGTTTTGCTTGCGCTAGCACTTCTTCGGCAAACTGCTCAGCATTATCTTTAGGGCGATAGCCAAGAAAACTCGCTTTACTATTATCAACCGGACTACGGTCATTATTAGAGATACCATAGACAACCGAAAACCCGGTGGTTGGCGTTTTAATCGACTGTTCTACCAAATGAATAAGATCATCGTAGGATAACCAGGTACCCAAGGCCCGCGCATTGTTGACTTTGGCGCAGGAAAGTATGCGCATACAAACGGACTCTATACCGCGTTTGTCCCAATACATACTAGCGAGATCTTCAGCAAAACATTTAGCCAAGCCATAAAAAGTATCCGGTCGGTGCGGCGCATCGGTACCAATACCCTCGGTTCTTGAATGCATGCCAACCGCATGTATGGAACTAGCATAAACCACCCGCCTTACACCTTGCTGAAAAGCCGCTTCCCAGACGTTATAAGCGCCAATAAAATTGGGGCCAAGCAAAGTTTCAAACGGCGCTTCATCACCATGGGCGCCAAAATGTACAACCATTTCCGCGCCTTCCAGCAGTGAACCCATGTCATCCAGCTTGGTCAAGTCAGCACGCTGGTAAGTTTCCCCGGGATATAAATTGCCAATATCATCAACCAGATCTGAACTGACAAAAGCGTCTGCCATCTTCGACAATGGCTCGCGCAGATAAGAACCTAAACGACCCGCAGCACCGGTCAAGACGAGTTTTTTCATGGTATCTATCCTGTATTGTATTAAGTAAATAGCCGCTGTATAGAGCGGCTGTCAGTCAAGCGCGTCTTTAACATCGGATAATAAACGATCAGACGCTTGGGCAAGCAAATTGGTATCAGAGCCTGCGGCAACAAATGTAAAACCCCGATTTAGAAGATCAGCCGCCACTTTCGCATCACCAACCAAGGTTCCAACTGCAATATCATTTTCTATGAGCCGATCTGCAACAGCGAAAATTGCATCCCATACCTGCTGGTGCATCGGTTGCCCCAACAATCCCATGTCCGCCGCGATATCAGCGGGCCCGAAGAATATTCCATCGACGCCATCGACTTTGGAAATCTCATCTGCCTGTTGCAGTGCAGCTATTGATTCGAGTTGCACGATGACGGTTGTTTGTGCTTCCACACTAGAAAAATACGCTTTTCTTCTACCGAATTGCGTTGCTCTCGTGGATGCGCCAACACCACGGACACCACGTGGCGGATAGCGTGTTGCAGCCACCGCCAGGACCGCGTCCTCAGCTGATTCAATCATTGGAAATAATAACCCAGGCGTACCGATATCTAATAGACGCTTTACAATGACTGGGTCATTCGATGCAGGTGGCCGGATGAGTGCCGGAATCTGATGGCTCGAAAATACTTGTAGCTGACTAAGCACTGATTGTAAATCGTTGGGCGAATGCTCCATATCAATCAGCATCCAGTCAAACCCGGCCGGTGCGACCACCTCCGCTGAAATATTGTTACAAAGACTAACCCACAAGCCGACTTGCTTAGTGCCAGCACGAATGGCTTGGGTAAAAGTATTGACCGGTGCTTTCATCAAATAACTGCTTTTTCAACAAAGGGCTGGTTGTTAACGATTCGCTCGAAATTAAACGGCGATAAATCCAGGCTGCGGTACTCACCATAGGCGATCAACTCTGCCGTGCCGCGCCCCATCGCCGGAGATTGCTGAAAACCATGACCTGAAAAACCATTCACAAAAATAAAATTCTCAACCTTATGATGCGGGCCCAGTATCGCATTTTGATCAAAAGTATTGAACGCATAATGGCCCGCCCAAGAGTTAATTAATTTAATCGCCTCAAATTGCGGGATGCGATGGGCGATAATCGGCCAGACTTTCTCATCCCAAATACTATGGTCTTGCTCAAAATCATCATAGTCTACTGCCGGATCTACATCCGGTGGGCAACCAGCCAGATAATAAGTGCCGTCAGTACGCACATGAATACCGGATGGATCTATGGTCAGCGGCAAATCACGATCAAGCGGATGCTGTGCGTCAAATATAAAGGTATAGCGTTTACGTGGCTCTACCGGTAGCTCTATGCCTGCCATCCGCGACGTCAATACCGCTCTAGGACCTGATGCATTAACCACCTGCCCACAAGCAATCACTTCACCAGTTTTAAGTCGCACACTTTCGACTTTTGTACCGGCAGCATTCAGATTCATACTGACAACTTCATTGTCCAGATACTCGGCACCATGTTCACGGGCAGAACGCTTCCACCAGTCGAACAAGGTATTGCCGTCAAAATAGCCTTCATCAATGAGGTTATGACTACCCGCGACGATATCGTCAACATTGTAAAACGGGTAGTCTGCTTTTATCTGCGCCGCAGACATGATCTTGGTGCCGGCACCACATTGTTGCTGCACTTGTTGACTCTGGCGCAGGACCTCGGCGAAGTCTTCATTGTCTGCCAAGTACATATAGCCATAACTCTGAAATGGTATCTCCGGCACACGTGGATCGTTGTCCATGTAATCTTGAAAGTTCTTTACAAACTCCGCAGCAAATTGCGATACGCGGACATTGATCTCGCGAGAGAATTGTTGTCGCATACAGCTATTAGTATGCGCTGTTGATGAGAATTCATAGCTATGATCTTTTTCCACCACCAGAATACTGCCATCAAAATCAGGATTGCTAGCTAAAAACCAAGCCACCGAAGAACCGAACATAGCCCCGCCAACAATAACGACGTCATACTTTTTTTGCTCTGGTACCGCCGTGATTTTTTTCGTCTTCATTTTAATTCTCACGATTCTTTTTTATTCTGAATAGAGTTACCAAGCACCTGCGATATCTCCGCATCCGACCATGCATAAAAATCGCGCGCATGTTGCGCGGAAATATAACCATGTTGTAAATCGTTGGCGACAGCATCGCGGTTACGATCACGCGGCTTGCCGTAACCAGCGCCGCCAGGAAAAGCAAGTTTGACGCGTTGATCATGGGCAACAAATTGCTTACCTTTACCCTGCAGCGGCGCGTCGTCATTATAACGCAGCGTTGTAGGTGCTCCGTCTGTGCCGCCGTGCCGACCGCGAGCTGGGTGATCAACACGATCAAACATCGCTGAAAAATCAAACTCGTAACCATCACGAGCACCAATTTCCATATATTGTCCCAGTCCACCTCTAAACTTGCCAGCACCGCCACTATCCGGACGCAGCTCCTTGCGCCAGATAATCACTGGGCCGGTGTGTTCAGTGGCTTCGACCGGCATCGTCATGACCCCAGACGGAAACGCCGTTGCGTTCATACCATCCAGTGTCGGTCTAGCACCAGAACCGCCTGAA
>CAZUMV010000273.1:0-3794 GCA_964621435.1 uncultured Thiotrichales bacterium
GTCAATTCAGTGTTCTATGACCCTGAGGGAGAGCGCCACAATGACTAAATCAACCGCTGAAACATTAAACGCAGAAACGCCCTTACATTATTACCATGGCAAATCGTCTGGCACTAGCGACGGGGTTATTATAGAAGAATGCGGTATTGAAGGGCATTTGATTATCCGCGGGCAGGCAGATGACCAACAATTACAGCAGACCGTTACCGAAGTTGTTGGTGTCAAATTGCCGCTGACCCCGAATCATTTTCATACAATTAATGACAGAACTATTTACTGGCGTTCACCAAATGAATGGCTATTACATGTGCCGTCTAGTGAATTAGCATCCATACACGAATCATTACAGAATAAAGTAACCGGGCACGTGGCGCTGGTCGACGTTAGCGCGGGTCAAACCCGGCTGGTGTTACGCGGCAGCGGTATTGAAACAGTACTACAAAAATCCAGTGTGTATGATTTCCACGACGACAACTTTCCAGTTGGCAAGTCGGTCCAAACTACCTTCGCCAAAGCCGGTGCGCTGGTGAGCAGAAAAGAGCAAGACAGTGTCGAGTTGATTATCCGGCGCAGTTTTTCAGACTACATAGCAGCCTGGCTTCTGGATGCGGGTGCAGATGCTGGATGTAAAATACGAGCTTGAACGCATCGCATCGTTAATTGATGCTAGTGCGTCTGAGCCGATCATGCGATGATTGTAGAACGGATGTTTGAGCAATTACGGAATTGAGAAAGTCGTGAAATATACGAGTACCAGGGGAGTGGCGAAAGAGCTGGGTTTTGCCGGTGCAGTATTGTCTGGTCTGGCCACTGATGGGGGTTTATATGTGCCAAAGACGCTGCCGCAATTTGACCATCAGCAAATTAAAGCCATGGCAGGGATGGACTATCGGGCATTGGCATTCGAAGTAATCAGTCCGTTTGTCGACGGCGAGATTCCTGATGACGATTTGCATAAGCTCATCGATACCGCGTATAAAGATTTCCGTCATCCTGCAATCGCGCCATTAGTGCAGTTAGATCACAACTTGTTGGTATTGGAGCTCTTCCATGGCCCAACCTTGGCATTTAAAGATTTTGCTCTGCAGTTACTGGGGCAGCTCTTCGATTACCTACTAGAGCGCGAAAACAAGAAAGTGGTCATTCTTGGAGCGACGTCCGGTGATACCGGTTCCGCGGCGATTGAAGGTTGTCGTCATTGCAGCAATGTTGATATTTTTATTCTACATCCACATGAAAGAATTTCAGACGTACAGCGTCGTCAAATGACCAGCGTGCTCTCAGACAACGTCTTCAATGTTGCTATTAAAGGAAATTTTGATGATTGTCAGAACATGGTTAAGGCCAGTTTTGCTGATCAGTCTTTTTTGCCTGACGGGCGTCAACTCGCGGCCATTAATTCCATCAACTGGGCCAGAATAATGGCGCAGATTGTGTACTATTTTTATTCTGCCTTGCAATTGGGCGCACCTGACCGCAAAGTGTCATTCTCCGTGCCGACCGGAAACTTTGGTGACATATACGCCGGGTTTTTAGCGCGTTCGATGGGTCTGCCGATTGAGCAACTCGTTATCGCGACCAACAGCAACGATATTTTGCACCGTGCGATCAGTGCCAACGATTATAGTTTGCAACCGCTAGAGCAAACTCTTTCGCCGAGTATGGATATCATGATCTCCAGTAATTTCGAGCGCATGTTGTTTGATTTGCACGAGCGTGATGCCACAAAGATTGCGGCGCTCATGGAGCAGCTTAAGAATGACAGAGCCATTCGTCTTGATGCTGATGTGTTGGCCAAAGCGCGCCAGATATTCACCAGTTACCGGGTAGATGATAAAGCGGTGATCCAGGTTATAAGAGATATCTATGAATCGAGCGGTTACTTGCTGGATCCACATACGGCTATCGGACTTGAGGCCGCCAAACAAACGCAAAGAAACAAAGATGTACCGATGGTGTGTCTGGCCACTGCTCACCCGGTTAAATTTCCGGAAGCAGTAACGGCTTCTGGTTGTGGGGCAGAGCCACAGTTGCCCTTATCGATGCAAGACTTGTTCGAGCGAGAAGAGCGCTGCGATGTTTTAGCAAAAGATTTGCCGGAGTTACAGCGACATATTCAGCGTAAATTATGCTGAGCTTAGCCGCTTAGAATAAAAAAAATTCAACGTGTCGCAGCCGTGACACGGATATTTTTCCTGTATATCAGCCTTGCTAGAACAACGCTGCCAACATTGCCAAAAATACAACCGACGTAAAGACCTATAATGCCGAATAAATGGTTACCTAGCCAGGCGCACGGCACAATGAACAATGCCAATCTCGCAAAGCTGGAAAGCAGGGTTAGTTTGGAATTGTGATGGGCATTAAAGGCCGTATTAAAAACAATAAACAGACTATACATGATTGCCCCGGCCGGCATTATCTGTAGATATCGAATGCTGACCGAAATTACATCGGGATCATTACTGAAAATACCGGAAAGTGGTTTGGAAAAAATCACTAAAATGATCCATGCCAATATCATCACTTTAAGAATCATTTTCAATGAAATGACGAAGGCTTGGTGAGCGCGTTCAAAATTACCAGCTCCGATATTTTGCGCCATATAAGGCGATAATGCCGCAGTAACTGCCATCGGGATAAGTACGGCGAACGACTCAATTCTGCCGCCGGCACCAAAGCCCGCAACCGCATGTTCGCCATGCGAAGCGAGCAGCGCGGTAAGAATTGCTATCGTTATCGGAAGCATGGTGTTGGCCAGCGCAATAGGTAGGCCGAGCTGCATGATGTTGCGCCAATTCTCGAGCAAGGAATGAAGCGGTGGTAGAGTGAATAAAATGAGTTTTTCGCGCACGCCAAGAATCAGCATGCCAATAATGAAGGTAAACAACCAGGATATAACCGTTGCATAGGCAGCGCCGCGGATACCCATGCCTTCAATAGGGCCGGCTCCGAATATTAATAGTGGATCCAGAATGACATTAATCAGTCCGCCTACCATCATAATAATACTTGCCCATAGCGTGTCACCGGTAGCCCGCAATGCAGAGTTCGCCAGCATTGGTATTACCAGTAACGCGATATAGATAAACCAGATATCCATATATTCATGGATATACGGCAGGGTGTTGTCGGTCGCACCGAGCGCACGAAACAAGGGCTCGATGCTGAAATATCCAATCGTCGCGAATATAACCGTAAACAACAGGCCGAATAACAGACAGTCGGTGGTAATCCGCGCGGCTTTTTCCATATTGCCTTGACCGATTACTTTTCCAACCATGATGCCGAGTGCGACACTGATACCAATAACCGCGCTGAACACAAAGAAAGTTACCGGAGCGGTGAAGCTGATAGCGGCGAGTTCAGTCGTACCGAGCAAGCTGATAAACCACATGTCTACAGCCGTAAATAGAAATGAAAAAAAGATCCCGATTACCATCGGAACCATCATGCGCACCAAAACGGGGTGGATGGGTTCGTAAAGTATTTCTTTGGAGGTTATGCGCACAGTGTTTCAAGTAATGAAAGGCGGGGCAATATTACGTACTACCGTGGTTAAGTCCAGCAGTAAATTCCGTGGTATGTCGTATAGTACGACCAATTGGTATAAACTTATAACAATATAACATTTCGTTTGCAGTATATCGCTATTGGGTAGACGCAACGATCACAAATTGTTCGAGGATTACAAATGGTTATTACTCAAATTGCAGTGCTCAAATGGCTCCATATTATCGCCATGACCTATTGGTTAGGTGGAGAGTGGGGGGTTTTTCAAACCTCGCGGCACG
>CAZUMV010000274.1:0-3771 GCA_964621435.1 uncultured Thiotrichales bacterium
GGAATGCCCAGATGTTTTTGACCGCGACCAAGCTCGGGCCGGCATTGGCGGCAGGTTGCGCCGTCGTGATCAAGGTTTCAGAAATCGCACCGGTCGCGATGCTGGAGTTTGCGAAATTGATTGATGCAGCGGGTTTTCCGGCCGGCACCGTATCGATCATTACCGGTGATGCCGAAAATTGCGCTATCCCGCTCACCTCGCATCCGGATGTTGATCGTATCGCCTTTACTGGCGGACCGGAAACAGCCAAGCATGTGGTGCGTAATTCTGCCGAAAATTTTGCAGTAACAACGCTTGAGCTGGGCGGCAAGTCCCCTATCCTAGTATTTGACGATGCCGATCTGGAAAGTGCCGCTAACGGTTTAATTGCCGGAAATTTTGGTGCTTCGGGCCAATCTTGTGTGGCAGGATCACGCGGGATCGTGCACGCCTCTATCAAAGAAGATTTGATCAAGTTAATTACAGAGAAAAGCAAAGACATCGTTATTGGCGATCCGCTTGAGGCAACCACCCATGTTGGCCCAGTGTGTACTGCTGCACAAATCGAGAATATGGAATACACCCTGCAAAAGGCACAACAACAAGGCGCCACTATCCGTTTTGGTGGGCACAGACCAGCCACGCCGCAACACGGTAATTATTTTCAACCGACGCTGGTAGATTGTCCGCATGCGGATATAGAAACGCTAAAAACCGAAATGTTCGGCCCGGTGATGTCGATACTCTCGTTTGAAGATGAGCAACAAGCGATAGCGCTCGCCAATGATACCGTCTACGGCTTAGGTTCCGGAGTTTTCACGCAGAACGTGGCGCGCGCCCACCGCGTCTCAAACCAAATCAGATCCGGCATATGTTGGGTGAACACCTATCGCGCTATCTCTCCGATCGCCCCATTTGGCGGATTTAACCAATCTGGCTACGGGCGTGAAGCCGGCATGGAAGTCATGCTTGATTACACCCGCACCAAAACCACTTGGATAAACTTATCCGACGACCCAATGGCCAACCCGTTTGTGATGCGTTAAAACCGCACATTCGTACAACATAAACAAAGAGCAAGCAGTCCTATGAGCATCATCAACGTTTCCTTGTCGCGACGTCTACGCACCACACCTTTTGAAACCCGGGTATTCGAGCATGGCGTGAAAGCATTTACGATCTACAATAAAATGACGTTACCAACAGTTTTCGAATCAGCAGAAGCTGACTATCAACACCTGTGCGAACACGTTCAGCTTTGGGATGTAGCATGCGAACGTCAAGTACAAATAAAGGGACCGGATGCACTAGCGCTAGTCGAGCTTATTACACCTCGTGATATTTCAAAATGCGCCGTCAACCAATGCATGTATGCGCCACTGGTTGATGAATTCGGCGGCATTATTAACGACCCCATTATTGTTCGTGTTGCCGAGAACACCTATTGGTTATCGATTGCCGATTCGGACGTTGTACTTTGGGTGAAAGGTATCGCCTTTGGCCGCAAACTTAATGTTGATATCAGCGAACCGGATGTTAGCCCCTTGGGCGTCCAAGGGCCAAAAGCAGAAGACCTTATGGTAGATATCCTTGGTGAACAGGTTCGCGATATTGGCTTCTTCAAATGCATCGAGGTCAATTTAGCTGGGGCCAACATGCTCATGGCACGCAGTGGCTGGAGCGGCCAAGGCGGTTTCGAAATCTATTTAAATGACAGCGCTAAGGGCTTGAAATTATGGGATGAAATCTGGGCTGCGGGTGAAAAATATAATATTCGCGCCGGCTGCCCCAATAGTATCGAGCGTCTAGAGACGGGTCTATTAAGCTTTGGTAACGATATGACCTATGCCAACAACCCTTTTGAGTGCGGTCTTGATCGGTTCTTTAAACTCGGCAAAATAGCCGAATACATGTCACGCCAGGCCTTAGATAAAATTGCAAGAGATGGCGTTCAGCGTAAAATGGTCAAGCTGAAAATTTCAGCAGATGCGCAGGGTAATAGAGCGCCCGCAGTGCGAGAAACATGGCCAATAACGACAGAGGGTGGAGATGCCATCGGCATTGTCACCAGCCTTGCCTATTCACCGCGTTTCGATGCTACCCTAGCATTCGCTTTTATTGATGTTGAACATATTCAAACCGATGCAACGGTAACGATTGTCTGCGGAGAAAAAATGTTTGACGCAAAAATTTGCGACGATAAGTGGCAGTAAACACTAAGCCTAGATGGCTTAGATCTTTGGGAGAAAATTGTGAGTAAATCTTCGTACCTCGGACCGGAAACTATTGCCCTGCATAGTGGCTATCAACCCGAATCCGACCACGGCTCGCGCGCCGTGCCTATTTATCAGACCACCTCCTTTGTCTTTGACTCGGTGGCGGAAGCCTCGTCATTATTCAATGTCGAAAAAGGCGGACATATATATAGCCGTATCACCAACCCAACCGTAGCAGTCTTAGAACAACGTATCGCTGCGCTCGAGGGTGGTAGCGGCGCGATCTGCACGGCTTCGGGTATGAGCGCCCTATTCGTCACCTTTATTAGTTTGTGTTCTGCTGGTGATCATATTGTTAGCGCCACGCAAATATATGGCTCGACCGCAACACTACTCAAACACACCCTCAAGCGCTTCGGCATTGATTGCACCTTTGTTGCGATCAATGACCAAACGGCCTTAGCCGACGCGATTCAAGAAAACACAAAACTGGTTTTCTGCGAATCGATCGGCAACCCTGGACTAGACATCTCAGACTTACCATCAATCTCAAATACTGCGCATAACCATGGCGTACCATTGGTGGTTGATGCAACTTTTGCCACACCAACGCTTTGTCGACCACTAGAACATGGTGCTGATGTGGTCGTTCATTCTTTGACCAAATGGATTGGCGGACATGGCATTGCGGTCGGTGGTGCGGTCGTCGACGGTGGTAGTTTTGACTGGCAATCAAGCGGCCGTTTTCCGTCGCTCACTGAACCTTACGAACCTTTCCATGGCATGAACTTTTGGGAAGAGTTTGGACCAAATGCGCTGGCCATGAGGATTCGATCAGAGTCTATGCGTGATGTTGGCGCTGCTATGAGTCCGCACAATGCTTTCCTATTATTACAAGGCTTAGAAACCCTTGGCTTACGTATGCAACAACATGTTAGCAACGCAGTTGCCTTGGCCAGCTGGTTACAAGAGCAAGAAAATGTTTCGTGGGTTAACTACCCGGGGCTTGCAGACAGCAAAACTTACGCCTTAAGCGAACAACTATTCCCGGACGGCGCTGGCTCAATGTTGTGCTTTGGTATTAACGGCGGCCGCGAAGCTGGCAGCGCGTTCATTAATTCGCTAAACCTGTCCTCTAACCTAGCCAACGTAGGTGATTCACGCACGCTGGTGCTACACCCTGCCAGTACCACGCATTCTCGCCTCGATGACGACACTATGCTTAAGGCCGGTATATCTCCCGATATGGTGCGCGTATCGGTGGGCATTGAAACGCTAAAAGATATTCAGAATGATTTTTCCGGCGCCCTCAAAAGCGCGGCGCGCGCGCACCGCAAGCAGGCAACGTAATGGAACTCACAGTAAACGGAAACAAGGTCTTTGTCGCTACTGGTGGCAAAGAATTTGACGCCAGCTTACCCACGGTAGTTTTCATGCATGGTAGCGGTTTGGATCATCGCGCCTGGGCCTTACAAACACGTTGGTTCGCCTTTCACGGTTATTCCGTGTTAGCTCCTGATCTGCCCGGCCATAGCTTGTCAGGCGGAAAACCTCTGGACTCGATTGAAGCGATGGG
>CAZUMV010000275.1:0-3768 GCA_964621435.1 uncultured Thiotrichales bacterium
TGAAAGTTTGATTAAAGATCAAAAATCACGTCAATTGGCGCAAGCTACCAGCGTTGAACTGGTCGGGGCGTTACAATCTGGGCAGTCTTTTGAAGAGCTCGCTGCGGCTCAAGGTGGTACTTTGGAAGTTGCCGAGCAAGTTACGCGGCGCTCGCGAGATTTGGACGCGGCTATTGTCACACAATTATTTAGAATGCCGGAACCTGGAGATGCGGGTGCGGAATATAGCGCGGTAACCCTTAACAATGGCGACCAGGTAGTAATTGCTTTAGAAGGTGTGACCAATGCAGCAGCCACAGCGACTGATGATGCGGTGGCTGGGCGTTTGGCCAATACCTACAGTGCACGAGAGCTGGAAGCTTTTATACAAGCTATGCGCGGTAATGCCAACGTAACGGTTATCGAAGAAAACCTGAATTTGGCACCCGTGCAATAATTATCAACGCTGGTTGGTAATGCTCGAGCGCCGGTCTTGGATCAATGCGTTAGTCGACCCGAGGCGATGAGTGCTTCACACATCGCTTTGGCAGCGTTACTAAGGCTGCGATTTTTATGCCGCACAATGCCTAGCGGTCGTTGGATGTCGCACTGTACAAATTCTAAAACATGCATTTCCTTATGGTTGATCATGTTCTCGGGGAGAACTGTCCAGCCTATGCCAATTTTTGACATCATTCGAAGCGTTTCTAAATAATTGGTCTCCATCACAACTTGCGGCTCACACTTGTTTTTACGTAAAAATTTATTAATCAGTTTGCGCGTATAGGTGTCGTTGTCGGGCAATATTGCATCGTGTTGTTCCAGCTGACTTAGCGACGCCTGTGGGTCATTTGCTAGGGCGTGATCATTGCCGGCAACAAATACCAATTGGTCTTGCCATAACGACGTAGTCAACAAATTCGGTCGCGGTTTTTCGGGCAAGGTAATCACCGCCATTTCGGCATGCCCACTTTCAACTTGTGCACACGCTTGTGATGAATCCATAAACTCAAGCTGCAATGCTACGTTGTTGTACTGCTGGCGAAAACTCTTAAGGATTTTAGGTAGGCGATGTAGCCCGATGTGATGGGTCACCGCCAAACTCAAGGTGCCGCTGACTTCATCACCAAGATTTTCAATAAGTTGTTTACTGAGTTCAAGCGTTGTCAGAATTTCTCTAGCTTTCGGCAGTAGCAATCGCCCGGGCTCAGTTAAGCGTACGGTACGCCCGGCACGGTCGAATAAGCGCACATCAAATTGGTCTTCCAAACTCGCAATACGCTTGCTGACAGCCGGTTGGGTCAGGTTTAAATCCACAGCGGCCGCGGAAAAAGATCCGCTTTCGGCAATATGAATAAAAGCTTGAAGGTGAGAGATTTCCATTATAACTTAAAGTTATAGATAATATAAAATATATGAAATAGACTTATAGCAAGAAATGCCTTATATTACTAATCTAATAAGTGATCGTGCGGGGATATCCTTAGCAAGATTGTGTGGTTTTAATGGAATAACCGTCAGGTATGTAGCGAATGGTGTTACGCTTGGCGAATAAACAGATTAGTTTGTCTACGGAGTAATGTTATGAAAATGGTGAAACTTTTACTGCTGGTGTCATTGGGCGTTTTACTGTCAGGTTGTAATACAACGCGCGGGATAGGTGCGGATCTGGAAGTTCTCGGGCGCAAAATGCAAGGTCTTAACAATGATGACGTTATGGTTGTAGGCAACTCGCCGCAATCGAATGTTGTCGAGGTGCCGACCACGTATCGTTCGGGACAGTCTTATGACAGCTATGCAAATGATAGTTATTCTTCTTCTGCTACCGAATATACTTCTGAGCTGGAGGATGATATGCAGGTATATACCACTCCTTACGAAGAGCAAGGAACAACCTATTCGAATTTGCCGGACGCAATAACCTATCCAGTGGAATAAGCGTCAATAAAATAACAGCCTGCGAGTCGAAAGGCTCGCAGGTTTTTTTTTGCGAAAAAGATATTACAATAACCGCAAGCAGCTTAGCTTAAAGAGATGGATTAATGAAAACGTATGATGTAGCAGTAGTCGGTGCCACGGGTGCCGTTGGCGAAACCATGTTGGAAATTCTTCACGAGAGGGATTTCCCGGTCGATAAAGTTTATGCGTTAGCGAGTGCAAGGTCGGCCGGGAAGCGAGTAAGTTTTGGCGACAAGACTTTAAAGGTCGAAGATTTAAGCGAGTTTGACTTTTCCAAAGTACAAATAGGGTTGTTTTCTCCTGGAGCATCGGTGTCCAAGATCTACGCACCTATCGCGGCGAAGGCAGGTTGTGTGGTAATCGATAACACCTCGCAATTTCGGTACGATGACGATATTCCGCTGGTTGTACCGGAGGTCAATCCTCACGCAATAAGTCAACATAATGGCATTATCGCCAACCCGAATTGTTCGACCATTCAAATGATGGTGGCACTCAAACCAATCTATGATGCTGTTGGTATTCGACGTCTCAATATTTCCACCTATCAAGCAGTGTCAGGAACTGGCAAAGACGCAATCGAGGAACTGGCTTACCAAACTGCGCAGTTATTAAACGGCAAAGAGGCGGAAGCCAAAGTTTATCCGCATCAAATTGCCTTTAATGCAATCCCGCATATTGACGATTTTCAGGATAATGGCTACACCAAAGAGGAAATGAAAATGGTGTGGGAAACACGGAAGATTCTTGAAGACGACGACATTATGGTAAATGCGACGGCAGTGCGCGTGCCGGTATTTTTTGGTCATTCCGAAGCGGTCAACGTTGAAACAAATGATAAAATTAGTGCTGCTGAGGTACGTGAATTACTTACAACCGCGCCCGGCGTAACAGTAATTGACGAATGGCAGGATAAAGGCTACCCAACGGCAGTAAGTGACGCTGCGGGCGCCGATGCTACCTACATCGGACGGATAAGAGATGATATTTCCCATCCTCAGGCGGTAAATATGTGGATTGTGTCTGATAATGTGAGAAAAGGTGCAGCTTTGAATAGTATTCAGATAGCTGAGGTTTTGATAAAAAGCTAATTCTAATCTATAGTTAGCGCGTAAATTTACAGTAAAACCCGCCCAATTGAATGGGGAATACGGACATTCGGATATTTTAAGAGGGATATTGTGCGCAAACTACTTTCCCGACTGATTCTTATTGGAATCTTTCTACCTATACACGGTCACGCAGTAGGTCTGGGTGAGCTTCAGGTAAACTCGTCATTAAACGAGCCCCTGGATGCCGAAATCGACCTGGTGTCAGTGCCACCGTCGGACATCTACAGCTTGGAGGTGCGCATAGCGCCGGCTGAGGTATTCGATGAAATCGGTATCGAGCGTCCTCTTTCTCTGACTGATTTGCAGTTCGACCCGCGGGTTGAAAACGGCCGGACAATAATCAAAGTAACCTCGCCACAACCTGTCACTGAACCTTTTCTAAATTTTGTCGTGGAAGTGACTTGGCCACAAGGACGATTCTTGCGCGAGTATACGGCGTTGTTAGATCCGCCAACTTATAACTCGACCGCGATCGCAGCAGTTTCTGCTCCAGCCACGGGCATCAATAATTCCGAGGTCGTTACTTCATATGATGAATATGAGACCTATTCACCGACTGAAACCGAGTACACCGGTTCTACTGGCGGCGAATTTGTTCCTTACAGTGAGATTAGTGGCGATACCTACCAAAGTGCTGGCGACACCTACGCTGATGATGACGCGAGCTACACCGGCGCAGGCTATTCAGAAGAATCCTATACAGACTATCAAGGCTATG
>CAZUMV010000276.1:0-3766 GCA_964621435.1 uncultured Thiotrichales bacterium
GGGATAAACCGTATACTCCCTTAGCAGGGGAGCGCCTTCAGCCGCTCGGCCACCTCTCCGTGAGACGGGAAGTCTACCTGTGATGTGCTTTTAGGTAAAGCGTCTGTTTGGATAAAAAAAGAGGTGAAATCTAGTTGCTAGAGGCACGATACATCAAGAAATTGAGCGACGCCTTGGGTAATCGGGCGTACGCTCTGCTCTAATTAACAGGAGGATTTATCGAAAACGGGAGCGTTCATACGAAATAGAAACTTACCGCTTGAATATTTGTCGAAAAAATAAAGTATTAGCCGTCTACTTCAGACGAATTTTCGCTTTTTTCGTTATTGATGCGTTCGTAGATTTCTTCGCGGTGAACCGGCACATCTTTCGGTGCATCTATACCAATGCGAACCTGATTACCTTTCACCCCTAATACTGTAATACTGACGTCATCCCCAATCATCAGTGTTTCGCCAATGCGGCGAGTTAAAATCAACATTCTAATACTCCGTTATTTCCTTTTAAATTTAGCCCGTGCAACGCTTAAAAGTCCTTACCATGCGTTTCCACGTATTCTAACTCATTTGTCCGTGTTTAATTTCAGACAATGGCGATATTTTAGACATATTGACGCACAATCGTTAGGCTGTTTATCAGAGGTTTCTGGCAGGATGTCCCAGTAAACGGGGCTTTCGTCACATCCTTTTGTACGCGGAATACAAAACGTTGTTACAAACTTCTAATCGGCAAACCTGTAGAGTGCTTATTTATGAAATATAAGCCTCTAATAAGTGGGCAATTTGTCTGATGAATGGCTATATAACGGATTGCAGCAATACCTAGGAAAGTACATATGACATCAAGGGGCTATGCGCAAGGGGTTTTCGGTCAGGTGCACTTCTATGATACTGGTGGTTCCGGTATACCGGTTATTCTGTGCCATCAGGCGCCGATGACCGCGCGCCAATTTGATGCTGTCTACCCATATTTTGGTAAACGCGGTGTACGCGCAATCGGCGTAGATTACCCTGGTTTCGGGATGTCAGACCCGACCCAGGAGCCAGCGTCGATCAAAGATTATATGAATGCAGTGCTGGCGGTGATGGATCACCACAAAATCGAGCAAGCTGATATAGCGGGCCATCATACCGGCGCCTTGGTGGCCAATGAATTAGCGTTACAACACCCTGCCCGCGCACGTAACATCATCATGCATGGACCTAGTCCGCTAAATGCAGACGAACGAGAAAAGTGGCATGAATATACCCGTATTAACGAGAAAGAATTTACCCATAAAACTGACGGTTCTCATTTGACCGAGCTCTTCCTGCGCCGCTGGCAGCATGCAGAACCGGCCACAGACCCGGCACTCGTTACACGCTACGTAGTTGAAACTATGATGGGTCTGGGGCCATTTTGGTACGGGCATAACGCAGCCTTTAACTACGACCACGAAGTGAGTCTAGAAAAACTACAACATCGAGGCTTAATTTTGACTAACACTGGTGACTTGATTTTTGAGCTCGCTGAACGCGCACGAGAACTACGACCAGATCTTGATTACATCGCCCTACAAGGTGGCGGCGTTGATATTATTGACCAACAACCCGAAACATGGGTCGACGTGATCCTGGACTTCATCGCAAAAGGATAAAACCATGAAAAAAACCATCTGGGATGTGATTATTATTGGCGCAGGTTCGAGTGGTCTCCCAGCCGCTATTTTTGCCGCGCAGCGCGGCGCGCAAGTGCTGCAAATTGAGGCCGACAATCGAATCGGAGGCACCCTGTATTGGTCTTCAGGTCAGATGGCCGCAGCCGGCACGAAAATTCAAAAGAACCTTGGTATTGACGATTCCGCTGAGGCGCACTATGAGGATGCCCAGAGGATTAGTGGCGGCACAATAGATCCGGTACTCGGCAAGCTCGTTATAGATAACGGCGCCGCTACGATTGACTGGTTGATGGATATCGGTTTCGAATTGTCTCCAGATGCTCCGCAAACCGGTGTGGTGCATGAATCTTATACGGTGCGACGATATTATTGGGGCGTCAACGATGGCGTTTCGATTCTGGACGCTATCGCGCCAGTGCATAAAGATCTTGTCGACACTGGAAAAATTACCTTGATCAAAAACACCCGTTTCCAATCATTGCTAATGGAAGAGGAAAGAGTGTCCGGCGTTGTCGCGACAGATGCCCAGGGTAATGATGAAGAATTTTTTGGTAAGAATGTAGTTTTAGCTACAGGTGGCTATGCTGCAAACCCCGAGATTTGGCAACGCTATAACCCTGACCATCCGCTCTGTTCATTTTGCAATCCATATAGCCAGGGCGATGGTCTTGCGGCAACCGAAAAACTCGGCGCCAAGATCGACGGGCAAGATAAATATCTATGTACTGTCGCCGGTTGGCGCGAAAATCCGGATGACCCGACGTCCGGTCAATTTTTCACTCTTGCGCCGGTCACCAGAAGACCCTGGGAGATTTATGTTGACCAATCTGGCAAGCGCTTGATTCGCGAAGATCACCCTAGTATCGATGCGCTAGAAAACAAGCTACTAGAGCAACCGGATACAAAAATGTTTATCGTATGCGATGAAGGGATTTTGCAAAATGCGCCACCAATTACTGCATTGCCGGAAGCCGAATACAAAGCCAAGTTTGGTAAGCACCCGAATTTCATGAAAGCTGATTCATTAGTGGATCTGGCTGAAAAAATGGGTGTTGACGCCAGTAATCTTATTCAAACTGTGAACGATTTTAATACGGCCGTAGATCAGCAAAAAGATCCGTCCGGGCGTGAATTTCTTTTACGGAAAATTGAACAAGCACCTTTTTACGCGATGGGTGCACACGGGATAACCGTAGTCAGCCCTGCCGGTGTTGCAGTTAATGAATCTCTGAATGTGCTGAAAGAAAGTGGTGAGCCGATAGAGAATCTTTATGGCGCCGGAGAATTTCTAGGTTTCGCACGGGCCACCGGCAACGCCTTCGTTGGCGGTATGTCTCTCACCCCGGCGCTCACTGCCGGACGTTTGCTAGGGCAAAAAATTCTGAATTGGTAGCTTACGATAAGCAAATCGTTAAATAGACCATCACACTCTTTTTCACTATTGCAGTAGACTTGGCTTATGCCCCAAAAAACTTTAGTCCTGACTGTGTTGATAAAGGACAACAGTACACCCCAATCCTTGGATTTTAAGGCTATCAACAGAGTGGATCAAAACATTAGTGTGGGTGTTTGCGAACAAATGCGTATTACATCGCATCAAGAACCAATTGATTTGGCGCCACAAGCACCGGCTAACGCAATATGTGCTGATCGCACGCATCGCAATGCTCACCCACAATTTGCTGATCGGTGTATGAGAAAACGTTTGCATAAGATTGACGATCTGCCTCTAGCTGCGGACAACGTGAGACCAGACTTCAGCACTACGCCGTTCTGTCTAAGTTGCCACTCAAACACCAATTCACTGGAAGAACTCCGCATCAGCGCGCTTACAGAAGGCATACACGCAGGATTCATGGACCAAAGACGGCAACCTATGGATGTCCCCGCGATCCTGACCGGTTGCACACCATCCACAGCGCCGTTCGATGGTGGTTGCTACAATCAAGACATGCCATTAGTGCTAGATCGGCTGTTTGATCAAAGCAAAAAGATAATGCCGAATTAATGACTTGATTTCCGGCTCTACAATACTGATAATCCGGCTTCGTTTATGCGCCCGTAGCTCAGCTGGATAGAGTACCCGGCTACGAACCGGGCGGTCGGGAG
>CAZUMV010000277.1:0-1312 GCA_964621435.1 uncultured Thiotrichales bacterium
GACCCAATGCCCGATATTGCCAATGGCTTTTCAGGCAGAGTCTGCGTGGTCATTAAGTTCCTGGGACAGGTTTATTATTCCCAAGCCGTTTAGCCGTGTAACCATCAACATCGGCGAGGCCGTACAGATCCCGAAAAGCATTGATGCTAGTGAGCAAACAACGTTTGCCGCAGAACTAGAGTCCAAGCTGAATGAGTTGGGCGGTACGACACCCTCCTCTGGTGACTAACGACAATTCATCGGCTTGCAATATCACGTATAATTGAACCATTCTATTAATTTGTAGAACCGTGAACGATAAAGAACTCTCCCAGAATTTTCACAAGCAATTGAAAGCGTTTTGCCTAACGCATCAACACGCTAATCTGTCGAAAGCTGGTCGGCTACTGGGAATGAGTCAACCTGCGACCTCGTTGTTGATCAAGTCGCTGGAAACGCGTCTTGATACCAAGCTTTTTGAGCGGCGCGGGCCAAAAATCAGTACCACCCAAAATGGCGAACATTTGTACGCATTGGCATTACCTATTGTTAACGCCTTAGATGAATTACCAGATAAGTATTCGAGTTTACATGGCGAAGTAAATTCGGGATCCTTAAATATCGCTGCTGGCGAATCTACTACCTTGTACCTACTGCCGAAATACATACGCAGTTTTAAGCGCCAGTACGAGCAAGTAAAGCTTCAAATTCACAATAGTGACGGTCGCGACCAATTTGAATTGCTGCGACGCGGTGATATCGATTTTCTCATTGGCAGCGTCAATAGCGAGTTACCATCTGATATCAGCTACACGCCAATTTTTTCATATCGACTCATGCTAATTACACCAAGCGATCATCCTCTCGCTAACCAAACGGAAGTCAATATTGAGCATATCGGTCAGTACCCTTTAATCATGCCGCCAAGAAGCTTAAGCGTAAGGAATATTATCGAAGAGGTGTTTGATGAAAAAAATGTTACCTTCACTGTCGCTCTGGAAGCCAGTGGTTGGGAGATCATCAAAAAATATGTTTCAATGGATATGGGCATTTCTTTAGTCACGGAAATTTGCCTCACCGGCGAAGAAAAAAACATTGCAGAAATTTCTGTTGACCAGCACTTCCCCTCCAGTCATTACGGCATAATTTCAAGGGTCGGTAAAATTTTTACTCCTGCGGCCAGAAAATTCATCGAAACAATGGATAAAAACTTCTTCATTGAAGATGGTAAAACGTGAGCGAATCCAGGAACGAACGCCTCATCCTGACAGCAGATTATATGGCGCCGAATGTCACAGAAATATTGGATGCACGGTCGCCATCTGAATATCAA
>CAZUMV010000277.1:1322-3762 GCA_964621435.1 uncultured Thiotrichales bacterium
CAGGTGCTATCAATTGGCCGGTGTTAGATGATGAACAACGCGCGGAGGTTGGCACTCTTTATACCGAAGACTCGTTTGCGGCCAAAAAACTTGGTGCGCAATACGTCACTGAAAATATCTCGTCAGGTATTGATAAATACTTGGCGAATAAAGATCCAAATTTCTGTCCGCTGGTATATTGTTGGCGCGGAGGTCAACGTTCTCTTAGTTTGGCAACCATTCTTTCGCAAATTGGCTGGCGCTGTTACCTTCTTGATGGCGGCTACAAAAGCTATAGAAGTCAGGTTAGAGAATGGTTGGAACAACAAGTTCCGAAGTACTCCATAGTTGTTCTGAGTGGCTTAACCGGAACTGCTAAAACCAGCATTTTGAAGGAACTCAAAAAGCTGGGTGAACAAGTTGTAGACCTGGAAGGTTTGGCCGGTCACAGAGGCTCACTATTAGGCGCAGAACCCGGTGTAACGCAACCCTCGCAAAAGCTTTTTGAAAGTAGCCTGGTTAATGAGTTTCGAAAGTTTGATACACAAAGAGTCGTCTGGGTTGAGTCCGAAAGCAACAAAATTGGCAATGTTCAAGTACCCGTTGCACTGTGGACAATGATGCGAAACACCAGGCAGGTTGTGGTCACTGCACCGATAGAGGCTCGCACAGAATATATCCTAAAAGAATATGATGAACTTACCCATACCCCGGCGGTGCTAACAAAGAAACTCAATTATCTTGCTCACCGGATCCCTAAAACGGTTTTTTCCGAGTGGATGAATGCAATTGAATCCGGTCAATGGTCCGATTTGGTGGCGTCGTTGCTACAAGACCACTACGACCCTAGTTATCAACGTTCGCTAAAAAACAATCAAAGAGAAACCATTCACAGCATCGACCTTACGTCCTGTAATCAGGACCGTTGCGCCGATGCCGCCAAAGCGTTAAGTACAATCGTATAGCGCTGCTATTGTGACAGGTTCGACACATTGAGCTTTTGGGTATCCACTAATCCCTCGCTCCGTTCAGCCTATCGTCCCGACGCTCATCAACTAGTTCTTAACCCCTATACTCGTTTGCATTAAATGATTTAGCGGGCGAGATAAATGGAATTTGACAGTTACTTAAAGGTATTAGTAGATAAAGACGGCTCTGATCTTTACATGACCGTGGGTGCGCCGCCCGCAGCCAAATTTTCGGGTGCACTCCGCGCGCTTTCCAAGACCGTCAACACCAAGGAATCGATTAAAGAGATTGCTTACACTTTGATGGATGAAGAGCAAATTGAAAGTTTCGAAAAGAAGCCCGAAATGAATTTGGCCATATCGAAAGAAGGTATCGGCCGTTTTCGTATCAATATCTTTCAACAGCGAAATTCGTTGGCAATGGTTTGTCGAAACATAAAGGTCGAGATTCCACATGTTGATGATCTTGGGCTACCAGACATACTCAAAGAAGTAATCATGGAAAAACGCGGCTTGGTATTATTCGTTGGTGGCACAGGGTCAGGAAAATCGACATCTTTAGCGGCATTAATAGACCATCGCAATCGAAACTCTACGGGCCACATTATTACCATCGAAGATCCGATTGAGTACGTTCACCCGCATAAAAAGTGTTTGATCAGTCAGCGTGAGGTCGGCGTCGACACTGACTCCTTTCACGATGCGCTCGAGAATACCTTGCGTCAGGCGCCCGATGTCATATTGATTGGTGAAATCAGAACAGAAGAAACCATGGAGCATGCCTTGGCATTCGCGGAAACAGGTCACCTATGCCTATCAACCTTGCACGCCAATAATGCCAACCAGGCGCTGGATAGAATCATAAACTTCTTTCCAGAAGAACGTCGGCATCAATTGTTGCTCGATTTATCACTCAATTTAAAAGCCTTTATTTCGCAACGGTTGATCCCGACAGTTGATGGCAAGCGATGCGCTGCTATTGAAATTCTTCTTGGAACACCAATGATCTGCGAACTGATCAAAAAAGGCGAGATCATGGCGATCAAGGAAATCATGGAAAAGTCCGAAGAACTGGGTATGCAAACATTTGACCGGCACTTGTATCGCTTAGTGCAAGAAGGAAAAATAACCTTGGAAGAAGCGCTTAAAAATGCCGATTCGCCGAGCAACATCCAGGTACGGATGAATATAGAAGCCAGCGGCGACGATCCGGAAAAACAAGAAGAAGCAATAAGTGGATTGGAACTAGAGCCAAAAGTTGAACCCGATGAAGACGAAGATGACGAACTTGACTTTGGTGGTCAACCCGGAGCCCCGGAAGGACGTCAGGCGGCGTTAGACGAAGAGCAGGTTTTCGCCCCACGCAACGCCACAACACCGCCCAGGTCGTCGTAAAAAATCGCGGTTATATCAGTTTTATGACACTTGGCGCAAGCGCTGGAGATTCTGCCACATAAACCGAGCCAATAATGGCTGGACTATAACCACATTTC
>CAZUMV010000278.1:0-3756 GCA_964621435.1 uncultured Thiotrichales bacterium
TAGCGTACCTTCTTAACTTTCGCTAAAGATACACTGCTCCGGTATTTTGTTAGCGTACCTTCTTAACTTTCGCTAAAGATACACTGCTCCGGTATTTTGTTAGCGTACCTTCTTAACTTTCGCTAAAGATACACTGCTCCGGCATCCTTGCCTCCCGCAGCGTACACCCCATCCATGGGGATAAAAAAAGCCGGTGCGTTTCCGCACCGGCTTCACTGAAAAGTTCTTAAAACCAACGATAAGAACTCCTGCATGACGCTCCGATAATGATCTTACAGCCAAGCCCTGACTGATAATCTATTTTGTATCGCCGTCACATTCTAAACCCCGAAGATGTTGCTACCGGCCTCTGGCAGAACTGTTCTTCGCCTGACGGGTTTTTTTATTTCCTCCTCCTGGACTATTTCTGTCTTATTTAACTGTGCGCGGCGCTCTGGCAACCAAAACCAAAGCGAGTAGTAATACCGACCAAAGCATTGAACCACCACCGCCACTAGTACCGGCCTTAGAACCCGCCGATGCCGATGCTGACGCTGCTGAGGTCACTGCCGGAGTATCATTAACGACCACGGCTTTTGGCTCAGCTACCGTGTAAGTCGCTTCCAAAATTGCACCATTTACTAACGAGTTGGCGTATACCATGACGTAGTAAGTGCCTTCTGTAGTTGGGTTAATCTGACACAACTCGGTGCTATCAGCGTTGATGCTTGAGCAGTCATAGTGGCTTAATGTCGGGCGCTCACCGTTGGCAACAAAAATATCTGCATCGCCATAAGTCGCAGCTAAAGTTATAGTTAGCTGTTCAACATCAGCTGGAACTGTAATCGCGTAGTAAGCAGCTTCACCGGCTGCCAAAGTGATCGCATCAGCGGCAACACCATTAGCGAGAGCTATATCAACAACCGGAGCTGCTGGCTTCACTTGTGCAAGTGCAGCAGCTGGATCAACGATGCCAGTACCACATTGGAAACACTCACCAGTGAATGGTCGAGCGGTGTTCGCCAACACATCCATTACTTCTGCTGGAGTTAAATCAGGCTTCGCTTGATATAGTAGCGCAGCGACTGCAGCGACTTGCGGAGCAGCCATGCTGGTGCCTTCGTAGTACGCAACACCATCGTCATGCCAGCTAGATAGAATTCCGTCCGCATAGGTGGAGATCACTTCACCGCCGGCAGCTGCCAAAGTAACGCCAGAACCAAAGTTTGAGTAGTAAGCGCGAGCACCAGAACGGTTTACCGCAGTAACGGTAACAACGTTATTACATGAAGCTGGAACCACTTCGCTAACATCTGTCTGATCGTTGCCAGCAGAAACGATTATCGTGGCACCTAAAGAAACCGCCTTATTAATCGCAGACTGGATGGTGTAACCACAAGAACCTTTACCTCCAACACTCAAGTTAATCACCTGAGCCGGGTTTTGGTTTGCAGGGACGCCTGGAACGTCTCCGCCAGCAGCCCAAATGATGCCATCAGCAATATCAGACAAAAAACCACCTAGAGGGCCAACCGCACGAACTGGAACAACTTTAGCATCGAAAGCGATACCCGTAGTGTCGTGATCGTTATCAGCAATTGCTGCAATTGTGCCCGCAACATGTGTACCGTGCCAAATATCATCGGTAGAATCGTCATCATCACCCATATCAGTTGGATCAGAATCCCGACCGTTGCCGTCGTGGGCGTGTGAAGCTTTACTAATCATGTCATAGCCAGGCAATAAGTTAGCCGCCAGATCAGCATGACGAATAACACCAGAATCAATAACTGCAACCACAACACCAGCGCCGGTGTAGTCATTCCATACAGGCTCCATCTGTAAGCCAGCTACAGACTCATGTAAGTGCCACTGCTGAGCATAGCGCGGGTCGTTTGGTGCGAAATTAGTTTGTAGTAGCAGGTCGCGCTCAGCGAACTCTACTTGCTTATCATTGTTTAGATCAATCAATAGCTGGTTTAGCTCAGCGTCAGTCAATGTAGCGTCGGCGCTGTAAACAGCACTATTGTTGCTTAGCGATTGGATTTTGTTAAGAGATCGAGTAACCGCTTTAGAAGTAATACCGATAGACTTTGGCGCTTTCTCGGCAGCGCGATACTTCACAATAATACGGTCATTAGCTGTCTCAGCAGATACTGAAGACAAAGACATTAAGGTAGTACTTACAACAAGAACAAAAATTAAAAGTGCTTTGTTAACACTGAGGTCGTTTAAAATCATCTTGAAAAACCTTAGGACTTTAAATATGTCCTGTTCGAATGGCACCCTGGGCTTGTTTTAAATCTAAAACTGGGTCACAACTGGTTACCGTTTGTCGGTAGCTAGTCACCGTTCGTCGCGATTAAAGTATCACTGGTCTGTGTAGGACTACCACTTATCTTGTAGGCGTAGCGAATATAGCGTGACGACCTGCACAGAAAAAAGTAGGACAACGAAGAATAAGTGCAGTGGTTGCGCCATTGGCGGGATGGAATAGACCGCCATCACACTCCCGAGTGCGACGATACAGAGTATTACCATTAGCAATAGGAGGCTCGCGCAACGCATATGAACGGTCAATCCTGACAGGCGCTTGAGCTGCCAAAACAACGTTATATTGACTAAAAACACCAACATTGCAAAGAAACGGTGCCAATCGAAGATCGGCCCCAATTGGGCTATCCAGCCATCACGGCTATAAAAGTCAGTACTTACCGCAGCGATGGCATCCACCCCTTCCCTGACCTGTGCACCAAGTGCTACCTGAATAATCGTCATAATAACGGCCAGAATTGCGATCTGCCGCAAGTGTTTCGACGGATTGACGATCTGGACTTTTTCCCGAATAGCATCGCATAGAGCCACAATTAGAGTACCAATGGCGGCGAAAGATAACAGCATATGCGTGGTGATGACGGCGGGATGCAAATTAGTCTTAACAACAATAGAGCCAAGCCAGCCATTGAAACCAACCGCCACGAAGGCCGCAAGCGTCATTTTAAATACCAACGGGCTTTGTTTGCGGATCAAAAAAGCAAAAATCAGCGTTATAAAGATCAAAAGACCTATCACGGTCCCGGTGAGCCGGTTTATATATTCGATCCAGGTTTTCCGTGGATCG
Source organism: uncultured Thiotrichales bacterium (assembly GCA_964621435.1). Lineage (GTDB taxonomy): Bacteria > Pseudomonadota > Gammaproteobacteria > CAZUMV01 > CAZUMV01 > CALIRD01. The sequence continues at coordinate 3,101 of CAZUMV010000278.1, forward strand.
AAATCATTATTGGCATAACCGTGATCGGCATAAATTTCTTTATAGTTCTGCGGTAACTGACTCACATCGGTAGGCGGAACCCACTGGCCAAAGCAAGTCGGCCAGTCTGGACAGCCCATACCCGAGTTAGTTGCCCGAACCATAGCACCAACCCAAATTAGAAATAAGATCGCCGCTAACGTAATACTCGCCATGCGGACGAAATTTTTATGTTGCTTTGCCAACCCCACGATGATTCTCGCTATGTTTTGTGGTTTTTCGGTGCCGCCAATCCCGTATGCCAGTATAAAGCAAATACAACACCGCTAGTACAGACCACATCCAGATGCCCCGGCCCGCCAAGCCGGCCCAGTCGCCGCTATGCAAGTTCCACAATAACTGCCCGCTTTCCCTGACAACCTCCAGGTTTTGACTCGTTGCGGTTGCGGTTAATTTTAATACCACGCCATCTGCACATCTAAGCATCAGGCTATTGTTGACAGCGGTCACCGACACCGGGTATTCCCCGCACGCTGCTGGAAATTGACTGCCGAGAAAACCCCGGAAATGCTCCGACATATCACTAGCCTGAGCTGCAACAGCCACGCGCGACGGTATAGGAGTAATGTCTGCTGGCCCAAATACCGAAAATAACCCGCTACCGACAATACAAAGCA
>CAZUMV010000279.1:0-3752 GCA_964621435.1 uncultured Thiotrichales bacterium
AAAGAACATCGGACCACTCCGCGCCTCAACTTCTGTAGACATAATAGCTGGCCAGCGGTCTTGACCATCAATCGCTTTCTCACCTGTTCGGGTAATGCCGGTGGCAGTTGCCAGCGTTGGAAATACATCCTGCACCGAGATCACGTCATCAGACTGTTGCCCGGCTGGAATTTTGGCTGGCCAGCGCAGCAAAGCGTTGACGCGAATGCCCCCTTCGAATGCACTGAGCTTGCCGCCGCGTAATGGCTTGTTGCTCGCGCCGAAAGCCTGATAGCCACCGTTGTCGCTCAAGAACATAACTATCGTGTTCTCAGCGATCCCTTCATCTTCTAATGCTTGCAATACTGACCCAATAGCGCGATCCATTGAATCCACCATGGCGGCGTAGGTTTTCATGGGTAAGGGGCGGTTTGGCCGGTTGGGGTATTCGGCTTTTAACTCATCTGGCGCTTCAACCGGACTATGTGGTGCGAGGAACGGCAGGTAAAGAAAAAATGGTTTATCATTCGCCCGTAAGTCTTTGATATACCTAACAGCCTCTTCACCGTGGACATCTGTCAGGTAGCGCCCTTCACGCTCTACCGATTTGCCGTTTTCCTGTAGATCTTTGCCGCCCGCAACGGTGTGGTTAAAGTAACCAACCTGGGTATTCAGGTGGCCAAAGAAGTGATCAAACCCTCGCGCATTGGGTGTGTGCTGCTCAATCAGCCGACCCAAATGCCACTTACCTATCATGGCGGTTTGATAACCGGCGGCTTTAAAGGACTCCGGCATAAAGTGCTCTTCTAACGAAACACCACCCGCTTCCCACGGTTGCAGACCCGCATAAGCCACGCCCAGTTTGAGCGGGTCTCGGCCGGTCATTAGTGCTGCTCGCGTTGGGGTACAAATAGGGTTGGTGTAAAAGCGCTCTAAACGCATGCCGTCTTTAGCAAGCTGATCTAGATGCGGCGTTTTTATATCACTGCCGCGATAGCCAACATCTGCCCAGCCTAAATCATCCGCCAGCATAATGACGACGTTAGGTTTGGACAGATCCGCTACTTTTGCCTCAAGGCTATCAGTGACGGATTCGCAGCCGCTGATAAAAAAACAGCTAAGCGCGGCAGCTAAATAGACTATTTGCGTAGACTTCATTTTAACCCCGGTACGCCCGCTTCGATTCTGGCACGCCCGAACATGGTGCCGTAATATGCCCGACCCAGTTCGTCCATGTTCACGCCAGAATACTGTGAGTTAAATTTTTGACCGCCAATCACATAATGAAATGTTTCTTTACCGGTATACCAATCCAGTGCTTCCAGCGTCCATTTGTGATTACGCGCGCCGATAAAATACACTTGCTCGGACCCTATGCTGGTCCAGGGCACGCCGTTAGGAGAACTGACCTCTTCATTGACCCAGGCAGATTTAAACTCTTGTGCTTCTGGATCCCATTCAAACTTCTGTACGCCGTACGGCTGAAACTTCGGGTTGTTACCTAACGGCCCAACCAAGATGCCTCTAGCACGCCCTTCTTCTGGTAAAAAGAATGGCGGGTTACGCGGGGTGTTGTTGACCACCAGTGCGCCGTATCCTGCTACTACTACAGTTTGTTCAGACTGAATTTTCTGCACATTTAAATCACCCATGGTGACCGGCGCAAGTCCGGCAATGCGTCGCGAAGGCGCGCCGTCCAACTGCTGCCAATTTTCCGGGATTTCATTACGCCACATTAAGGTGACGTTCATGCGGTCATCACCATCTGTGATCACCACGAACTGGTCTTCTTCACCAAAACCCATTAACGACGGTGTAGCGCCACTGCCGTTACCGGCACCGTTACGATATTCAGCTACCCAGGCACCATCTTTTTCATCAATAGAAAAATCGCTGCCGGTCCAGACCACTTTGTGCATGTGGTTACGCGATGGCACATAGATGCCACCATCTTCATCGACCGCAATGGAATTGCGCACCCAGCCATAACCAACGCCACCGGAGGTGGTGTCTTCAGTATCTGCGTATTTCATCTGCACGATGCGCGAATCGGTTAAATCCATATTGACGGCGATCATGTAGCCGTTTTCAGTTGGCAACACTATCCAGCCGTCATAGGTCATGTTCATACCTACGGTGGGGCCAGCGAGTTCTTTAGGTAATTGGTAACGCCCCTTTTCTACAATCTTTGAATTAGGATCACCGTCAATTTCATCACCATAGGCTCTGATGGTGCCATCTTTGTTGGCGATGTACACCCAGTTGTTGATACCAACGACTATATAGACGCCGGTTAAGTCTCGCAGCGCAGTGACTGCATTCATAGCATTACGAATGCCCATGATGCCGTTACGCTTGTTTAGACCTTCAGTTCTTTCGTTGGCCCAGCTTTCCGGGTATTTGTCCGCCACCTCGGATTTCATGTGATCGATAATTTCGTAAGTGTCGTAATCAATTTTATACAGACCATTGACGCCATTAGACCAGAGCACGCGCTGACCGTTGCTGTATTCGCTGCTGGTGAAAGCACCGAAATGCCCTGGACCCAAATAGGTATAGGTGATTTCTTCTGGCGCTAGCGCTCGGCTGACATCCATTGGGCCAGCGACCGGCGTGGCATCTTGTTGGGCCGGTTCAGAGTGCGGAATCGGGTTCATACCATCAGCAACAAACTTGTTCTTTGCCGGCCACTGGATTTCCTTGGGCGCCATTGCGGTAATCGGGATTTGCTGTGCCAGGGTCAAGTCTAGATCGGGACGTGGTTTGGGTGGGCCGAAATCACAGCGCTTGAGTACAAAAAACAGCACCAGCAGTAATAACAGCACGCCTATTATTTTTAGTATTTTACCCATCTATATACTCCTGAGTTATGCTTCGTTTGGTACGTTAAAGTACGCTTGATACTTGGCAAAGTAGCCACGCTTTTCTTTTATCTCTTGTTCTTCACCAATGCTGTATTCATGCTTGCCAAATTTTTCCTTCGGCTTACGAGATAAATATAGCTCCATATTCTCACTCGCTTCACACGAAAATTTTAGACCTATTTGCTTGTATATTTTGTCCAGCGCAATAAATGGCTCGCTAATGAGGTCTGCATAGAGCGAATGGCTGACCTGATCTTTAGGGATAGCACCGGATTCTAACCAATCCACTATTCTATCCAGGTTCATTGCCATCATCTCTGGAGACAATAGACCCTCAAACGCTTTGACGTCCAGCGGCTTGTCACTACGCATCCAGTAAAAGGTGCCGGCCAAATTGGTGACCGATGCCTGGGCGAAGATAGGATCACGATGCGTGATTAAAACTTGCGCGTCCGGGAAGACCTTGAATAATACTGGCAGAAAATTAAGGTGCGATGGTGCTTTCAATAACCAACGCTCGCGCGGGTTTTTAAATTGTAGTAACTGCAGCATCTTCTTATATAGCCCATAGGAGTACTCCCAGTTACCTTCGGTATAGATATAGTTGATATAGCTTGGCACCTGAAACAAAAACGGGATGTATTCACTGATAAAACTGGCGGCCTGACCGATAATGCATTCATTCGGCAGACGCGCATCCATTTCATGCATGGTTTTATAACTGGGTGCGACGCGGTAAAACTGGGTAACCAGATTTTGGCAGCTATCTATTCTCGGGTCGGATTCGTAAGTCGCCGCTTCTGGTGGCGGGTACGGAAACATCATCTCCCAATGCCGTGGCGAACCGAACTGTTTATCTTGCGCAAGCAGCTCAAACAAAATGGAGGTGCCGGAACGGGATAAGCCAGC
>CAZUMV010000280.1:0-3743 GCA_964621435.1 uncultured Thiotrichales bacterium
CTCCGGTTTCGAGGTCAACACCCGCGCTGGTTTGCGCGTCGCCCGCGACATCAAATACTTTGTTATGGGCTTGGCCGTTGGCGTCGATCCAGCCTTTAATCAACTGCAGTTTTTGTAACGGTGTTGCGTAATCCGCAGCGTCAGCCTGTGCCGTTAGTAAGAAAATTGGGGAGGCGTCTGCGCTGGTTGAGGCGGGTAGGTCAGAGCCCATTGGCACCCCACCGGCGTATGCTTGCTCTAGCATGCTGCTACTGTCGCACAAGTTTTCGGGTAGGTCCCAGCCAGCAAAGAAGCGGGGTTTGATACGTGTACCTGAAGTGCCAAAAACCTCGCGCCGCTTCATCGAGTCGAAGATCGCATCTCGTGAATTTTCGGTAGCCCACACACCGGTGAGCCCGCCTGGGTTACCTTCTTTACCACTCGGGATTAAAGTGTCGTCAAGCAGCCGGCCCTCTTTGCTCCATTCGGAATGAATATGCCCACGCCACTGATCTTCACGGGTTGCACCCGCTATGGACATATGGGTATCAGTACTTGCTGATGCGCCTAACTTAACTGAATTAAGTCCAATTTTTTCTTGTTCGCTTAGTCCGGTTAGCAGTGCAGTACGGTAAAAATCATTTTTTGACAAGCAGCCGTTACCTTGCATACCACCGGTTCCGGTTTCATCGCCCTCACAATATACGGTTGGGTTACTAACCTCTTTGGAGTATTTGAGCTTGCCGTCTTCGTGCCATACTTTGCCAGTTTTCCCTGGTGTACCAATTATCCGAACTTGTTCAAGGTCACACAATTCATCGGCCGTGCCGAGTATGTCCGCGAAGCCATTGACGGTGCATTCCGAGCTGCCCTTATGTTGGAAAATTTCCATGATGGGTTCGCGTGCCAGCCGTAGGTTTGCATAAGCAATTTTTTCTTCAGTGTTGTCTGGCAAATCGGCGTACGGTACCAGCAGCCTCCCATTAGACAGATTACTGTTGTGCGGAATGGTTAAGTACTCGCAGCCGTTTTCATTCACGCAAGTCTTGTCGAGTTCTTTCCATAAATAGTAATCCAGTGGTGCTTCGAATTTACTGACCGGAAGGACTGGAACATTGGCATTTCGGAAAATTACGTTGCGGTGGTAGTTCGATGAATCGGGCGCACCCGAATATTCATAGCCAACGAACGAGGTGAAGCTGCAGTTTGCAGTGGTGTCATTGGCATTTTCGGCAGCGTCAATGATCTTCCCCCAAGGAACACTGCTGGCCTGCATACAGGCTAGATCACCTTGCGGACAAACTGACGAAATTCGCTTAGGGGGATCAACCGCAAGTGCGGTACCAGTGGCGATCAGCGATAGTAATCCTCCGCGACGATACATTCTGCAATATAAGCTCTTGGAGCGTCCGCTTTCGCGGTCCGTACATAGTTGGTATTCACCCAAGAATTCCGCATGGTCGGTAACAGCGAGAAAGTCCAACGGTCGATCTATTTTAATTTTACCTTCCATGTTTTTGCGTTTGATCGGAAAGTAGGGGATTTCTTCTCCTTTGGCAAAACGATACGCGTCTTCTGGCGTGGTTCTAACGCCGTAGGCATAGGCGTCAAACGAATAAGTGGTGTGCACGTGAAGATCACCAAACAAAGCCTTTCGTAATGGTTGTTGATCACTGCAAGCCACCCGCTCAACCGCCCCACGCGGTAATCTTTGTTCGAGGTCATCAGTGGAGTACCGTGTTTCTGTTTGCCCACTATTGCGGTCGTATACCAGAAAAAACCATGCCGCAAACGCCACAATAAAAATAGCGAAAAGAAGGAATTTGAAGATCGATTTTATACGGCTTGATGGCATTGTTATTTTTCTCGCTTATTATAGTGAATCACGTTGCTGGAATTCATATGAGTACCCGTTCCAACGTCCTGAGCCGAGTTTTATGATAAAAAGATCAACTGTCTAATATCGTAAAAAACTCATCGATTATTGATGTATTCTAGCAGATGGGTGTACAAAAATGACTGTTTTCGCAAATTTTACGCCATCAAACTACGCCCGTGCTTGTTGTTAAATTGACCGGCAGCTATAGTTCTAAAGTTTTACGCAGCAACGACTTTTACGTTTTGACCGAGTGATATTAGGATCAGACTTATGGCCGCTACCGAGCAAGTTTTTGATTACGTTATAGTGGGTGCGGGGTCGGCTGGATGCGTATTAGCCAATCGCCTCAGTGCTAACCCTGATAACAAGGTTGCGCTAGTCGAGGCCGGAGGCGAACATGACATGATGTTAATCAATATGCCGTTAGGCTGCGGTAAGCTGATTACTGAGTCTAAGTTCTCATGGAAGTTTAACGGCTCGCCAGAAGTACATTCTGATGATCGCGAATTTTTTCATCCGCGCGGTAAAGTGCTGGGTGGAAGTTCTTCGATTAACGGCATGATATATATCCGAGGACAAGTGCAAGACTTTGATGATTGGGAGGCCAGCGGTGCTTTGGGCTGGGCTTGGAATGACGTTTTGCCATACTTTAAAAAGGCTGAAGATCAGCAGCGTGGCGCAGACGAGTTTCACGGTGTAGGCGGGCCATTGCGAGTTGAGGATATAAGCTATTCCCACCCGGCTGAAGAATTGCTGATGCAGTCGATGCGTAATCTGGGTTTTAATAGCAATGAAGATTTCAATGGCGTTACTCAGGCGGGCGTTGGACGTTTTCAAACAACGATCAAAAATGGTGAACGCTGTTCCACCGCACATGGCTATCTTGATCCTGTTCGGAAACGTAAAAATCTAACGGTGTTCACCCATACCTTGGCAGAGAAAGTCATTTTCAAAGAGCGCACCGCAACGGCTGTTCGAGTTGTTCGTGATCGCCAGGAAATTGACTTGCAAGCCAGGCGAGAAGTGATTCTTTCGGCCGGTAGTTTTCAATCACCACAGCTGCTACAAGTGTCGGGCGTGGGGCCGGGGCCGACATTGCAACAGCATGGCATTGACGTGCTGGTTGATTCTCCTAATGTAGGACAAAATTTGCACGACCATATTGGCTTGCCAATGTCTTGGCGTATGCGGTCCAGTCAGGATAGTGTAAATTCTAAATTACGGATGCCAGCTGCTTTTTTTCATACCCTTAAGTATTTGTTTTCTAAAAAAGGAATCATGACCTTGCCGGCGGCATCGATTGGGTTATTTGCAGACAGTACCGGTCAGAATGGCAGACCCGATCTTCAATTTCATTGTTTGCCGTTATCGGGAGATGTTTCCATCGACCAACCAGAAATTGTGCTGAATAATTTTCCAGGCTTGACCATCATGCCGTACGGTACCCGGCCAAAGTCTCGTGGCGCGATTAAAATCAGGTCGCCAAAGATGACCGATCAACCTGAAATATTACTGAATTACTTTTCTCATCCGGATGATCTAAAAGTGCAAATGGCCGGCGTAAAAATCGCGCAGCAGATAATACAAACCGAGCCTTTAGCGTCACTGGTAGAAAAGCGCCATAACCCGCCAGCGGAGATTCTTGATGAAACCGCGCTGGAGGAGTTCGCCAGAGATCATTCGCACAGCGGCTATCATCCGGTTGGTTCGTGTCGTATGGGCAGTGATCAGGATTCAGTGGTGGATTGTGAACTTAAAGTTCGCGGCACTAATAACTTGCGCGTTGTTGATGCCTCAGTGATGCCCTCAATAATTTCTGGCAACACCAATGCAGCCACTATAATGATTGCAGAGAAAATTGCTGCGACGATGGTGCGTGAGAACT
>CAZUMV010000281.1:0-3736 GCA_964621435.1 uncultured Thiotrichales bacterium
GTCGGGAAGAAGTACGGCCTCTATACTAAAATCACAGGTGGCCAGCGAATCGACCTGTTTGGTGCAAGAATGAATGATTTGCCCGAAATATGGGGCGCGTTAATCGATGCTGGCTTTGAAACTGGCCATGCATATGCCAAATCGTTACGCACAGTGAAGTCTTGCGTGGGTAGCACTTGGTGCCGATACGGTGTGCAAGACTCCGTCGGCCAAGCGATTGATATTGAAAATCGTTATAAGGGTTTGCGTTCTCCGCATAAACTTAAGATGGCGGTTTCCGGTTGTACTCGTGAGTGCGCGGAAGCACAAAGTAAAGATGTGGGTATTATTGCAACTGAAAATGGTTGGAATCTTTATGTCTGCGGTAATGGTGGTATGAAGCCACGTCACGCCGATTTATTTGCGACTGATTTAGACACTCCAACACTTATAAAACTAATTGACCGTTTCTTAATGTTCTATGTAAGAACTGCCGATCGTTTGCAACGAACGTCAACGTGGTTTGAGAACCTCGAAGGCGGTCTTGAATATCTTCAAGACGTAATCATCAACGATTCTCTTGGTATCTGCGATGATCTTGAGAAACAGATGCAGTACATAGCCGACACCTATCAATGTGAATGGAAAACAGCGATTAACGACACCCAAAAACTAAAACGTTTTCGCCAGTTTGTGAATTCTGAAGGAGAAGATGAAAACGTTTTATTTGTTGAAGAGCGAGGGCAACTTCGCCCCGCCACACAGGTTGAAAAACAACGCAAACAGTTAAAAGCGGTAGGTTAATCATGAGCGATAAAAAAATATGTGCCGTTGCTGATCTGGTTGCAAACTCAGGTGTGTGTGCGTTGATTGAATCGAAAGGCAAGACTGAGCAAGTGGCGATCTTCTATTTGCCAGAAACAGAGCAAAAAGTATTTGCGCTTAGCAATTGGGACCCTTTGGGTAACGCCAATGTAATGTCGCGCGGCATGGTAGGAAATATTGGTGAAGAGCTCGTTGTCGCATCGCCGCTTTATAAGCAGCACTTTAGTTTAACCACAGGTGCATGCCTTGAAGAAGACATAAGCTTGTCTACGTTCAATGTTGGTATCGAAGGCGATTCTGTCGTACTTGTGGGTTAATCGATATGATTTTTGGTAGGCGAAAGCGCAAACCCATCAAGATACCAAGTAAGGATGTTGCCGAGTGGAAGTACAGCGTATGTAATTATTGTTCCACGGGTTGTGCAATTGAAATCGGACTGAACGAAGACGGTAAGTTGGTAACCAGTCGTGGTGTCGCTGATGCGGATGTGAATCGGGGCAAGTTGTGTATTAAAGGTTTGCTCGAACATGACTTATTTGAGTCTCCGGGGCGTGGTGCCGAGCCTCTCTTGCGTTCATCGATTCATGATTCCTTTGAAAGCGTGTCGTGGAACAATATTTTGGATACTTCCGCTGCCAAGATTAAAGAAATTCAAGACAAATATGGCAGAGATTCATTCGCCGTTGTATCAACTGGGCAACTGCTTACCGAAGAGTTCTATACATTAGGTAAGCTAGTTCGAGGTTGTATCGGCACCAATAATTATGATGGCAATACCACGCTGTGTATGGCCTCTGCGGTTTCCGGCTATAAACGATCATTTGGTTCAGATGGCCCTCCTGGCTGCTACGATGATTTTGAACACACCGATTGTTTGATGGCTTTTGGTTCAAATTTGCCGGAACAGCACCCGATCATTTATTGGCGTCTTAAAGAGGCTCGCGAGAAGCGGCATTTTCCAATGATTGTGGTTGACCCCCGGGTCACCATGTTGGCTCAATGGGCCGATATTCATCTCCCGATAACCCCTGGAACCGATACGGTTTTATTGAACGCCATGATGTATGTCATTTTGACCGAAGGTCTGCATGACGAAGACTACATCAATGCGCACACCAATAACTTTGATGAGATGAAAGCCGCGGTCATGGAGTACGACCCCAAGCAAGCACAAAAAGTGTGCGGCATCGACGAAGATACTATTCGTAATGTTGCGCGCATTTATGCAAAGTCCAAAACATCGATGAGTATTTGGACCATGGGTATCAATCAAAGTACGCATGGCTCTGATGGTGTTTGCTCGATTAATAATTTGAATCTAATTACGGGCAATATCGGCAAGCCTGGCGGAACCAGTTTATCGATTACTGGCCAATGTAATGCCATGGGCACTCGTGAATGGTCTTCGTGTTCTGGCTTGCCAGGTTACCGCTTACTGGAAAATCAGGCGCACCGTGAAGAGGTTGCAGATTTTTGGGGTATTGATTCTGAGTTTTTTCCAGAAAAGGTAGGCCTAAAACAAACAGATATATTCCCTGCGATTGAAACCGGTGAAATCAAAGGTTTATGGTTAGTGGCAACCAACCCATTAACCTCAATGGCCAATCAACCGCGAATCCGCAAAGCCATGGAGAGCTTAGAGTTTGTGATGGTGCAAGACGTCTATAGCGATGTCGAATCGGTAGACTATGCACATGCTTATTTGCCGGCTTCAGTGTGGGCTGAAAAAGAAGGTTGCCATACGAATACGGAACGCCGAGTTAATCTCACTCGCAATGCCTTGCCGGCCTACGAAGATTCAAAGCCGGATTTTTGGATATTTAAAGAAATGTCCAAGCGGTTCGAGAATGGCTCAAAAATTAAGTTCCCTGAAACACCTGAAGAAGCGTTTAATGAAATGAAAGCGCTTTCCAAAGGTGATGGCAGGATGCTCGATATCTCCGCCATGAGCTACGATAAGATAGAAGCCGCTAGAGGTATTCAGTGGCCATATAAAGACGGGTCCAAAGACAAAGGTGAAGCACGCTTATATACCGATGGTCAGTTTCAAACGCCAAACGCAAAGGCCAATCTAATTCCTGTTCGGTTCTTTAATAATAATGAATGTCCTGACGAAGACTATCCGTTTTGGTTAAACAGTGGCCGGGTAGTTGAACATTTTCATACGCGAACGCGAACCGGGAAAATCGGCAACATTAATAAATTTAGCCCGACCCCATATATGGAAATTAACCCAGATGCGGCGGCTGAATTGGGCATTGAAAATATGCAATACGTTCGCTTGGTGTCTCGGCGCGGCGATGCCATCGTGATGGCTCAGCTGACGCAAAGAGTGCCTCGAGATATGTTGTTTATTCCGTTTCACTATCATGACTGTGTTAATCGATTGACGCTTGGTTTGCTTGATCCATACTCTAGGCAACCGGCATTCAAACAGTGCGCTGTCTCAATTGAGCCAATTAATCAAAAAGAAGCGGCCCGACAAAACTTAGAAAGGAGGGCGTTCTAGTGGCACATCAATCTGAGTTAGAAAATCTTGTTTCGGCGGCGTCACAAGAATTAGAGGGTGCTTCATCGCAAGGGTGTGGCGGCGGTCAAAAAACTTGGGATCGACGTGACCTGGAACCTGGCTATGCCGTCCTTAGCGGTTTAATGCAAGAGGATACGAATCGTTACGGGCAAAAAATTGATTTATTAGAGGTCACGCAAGGTAAATTGCCGGCTGGGCGTTCAATGTTTATCAATGATAATCCTGTTGTTGGAGATAACCCAAACCGAAATAAACAGCATGGATTCTACTTTAATGCCGACAATTGCATTGGTTGCCATGCTTGCGAAGCCGCTTGCAGCGAAAAGAACGAAAACCCCGCCCACATTGCATTTCGCTCAGTGGGTTATGTAGAAGGTGGGAGTTTCCCCGATTTCCAACGCA
>CAZUMV010000282.1:0-3636 GCA_964621435.1 uncultured Thiotrichales bacterium
CGGTCAGCCAAATCAACCACGACGTTAGACAGATTTTCATGCGTAAATTCTGCCTCTTTTCGCGCCATAGAAACGACCCGATAACCCGCCGCCAGCAACCGTTTGGAAATAGCTCCGCCGATTCCGCGGTTACCACCAGTAACTATCGTAACGCCTTCTGTGTTATTCATTATTTCTCCACCAAGGCCAATACCCGTAAAGGGCTACCGGAACCGTGTTTGATTTTTAACGGCGCGCAAACCAACATCGCGCCGGTCGGCGGTAATTGATCTAGATTACGCAAACACTGTAAGCCGTATTTGTTTGCGCCATGTAACAGTAAATGCGCTGGATGCGGCGGATCAAAATGTTCACCTTGGCCAGCGTCGGTACCTATCGTTTCAACACCAAAACCGACAATATCAATTTCCTCTATTAAGTAGTTCAATGCGCTTGCATCAGGGCCGGGTGAGTGCGCGCCATCCTCGCGTAAATTCAAGTACTCAGTCGGATTTCTTTTGGACCAATCAGTACGAAACAAAAACCAACTGCCCGCTGCGATCGCTCCATATTTTTCTTCCCACTTTTTAATATGGGTTTTGGTCAGAATAAAATCTTCGTCCGCGGCGCACTCATTGGAAAAGTCGAGCACAACCACCGGGCGCATAAAAGCATCGGCTGGAATAGTATCGACCGAATTATTAGGCAAGTCCCGGCCAGAGACCCAGTGAATTGGGGCATCAAAGTGGGTGCCGGTATGTTCGCTGCAGCTAAAGTTTCGCCAATACCAGCCAGGACCACGCTCGTCATAACGCGACACTTCTTCAACCCGAAACGGCTGACATTGACCCAGTTCGGGCGGCAATACTAGTACCGGAAAGTCCGGGTCTAAGGTATGCGTTAAATCGACCACTTTAACGCTACCCCCGAGCAATGCCTCCCCCAATTGATTTAGTACACTCATGGTTACTCCATTGCCTGAGTTAATTCACGTTCCAATACAGCAGGATCTTCCCGCCACCTCTTAATGACGTCATTGGCGATATCACCAACAAACGCTTCTTCCAATCCTTGTTGCAATGCCTGCAGAACAACCGACGCCAATTTCTTCGGTGTGACTTTAGGTGGCGAAACCGGCTGGTACCATTCATCCTCTAACGGTCCTGAAAAAGCATTAAGTACTTTTATGCCGCTACCATAAAACTCTCCGCGAGATGATTGCGCCAAACTTAGTGCCGCCGCCTGACTGGCTGAGGTCGTACCATATTCAGGCCAGTTAGACAGTGCGTACACCGATAACAAGTTGACCCAACACGCAGCACTATTGTCTCCATCAGCAGCGCGACCGCGCATCACCGGGCCAAAATGTTGTAGCAATCGTAATAAACCAAAGTAATTAACTTCCATTTCATCTTTCGCGGTCATCATGCCTTTGCGACCCATCGGCGATCCCGGCCGAACATGCGTTGCCGTATTTATCAAGATATCGGTTTTGTGCCCGATTGATGCAGCTGCCTCCATGACCGACTCACCTTCGGTCAGGTTAAGTGGCACCACCTCAGTATTGGGTAAAGCCAACAATTCTTCTTGACCAGCAAATGGTTTCCAGCCTTCCGAAACACCCATAAATACGATTTTCGCTTCTGCTGCAAGCAGACTCTTCACCACAGCTTGACCAACCTCGTTGCGAACATCCGTTACCAGCACCCGCCGAAACTTTGGATCGCAACTGAGTTCGCGAAATTGTTTATCATCTTGCATGTTGTCTGTCTCCTGCAGTGGCATGGCCATAATGACCCCTTGCCCTGATTTATCTGTTCTAGCAATTAATTTAACCTGATTACCTTCTCGCAGGTCTTGGTGGATATGCGCCAGTACCGGCACACCTACGTCTAACTTCACGGTCCCAATACGCCACGGCATACGATCTTTAAAATAGACGTTGGTGCTGGTATGTAAAACGGTTTCCGCCAAGAACTCCCCCTTACCTGACATCTCTCGCCACAAAAACTCATGTGACCAACACTTGGGACAAATGTCTCTAGGCGGCCAAGCAATATGCTCACACTCAGTACAAGCTTGTAACATAAACTTGCCGCCTGCCGCTCTTGCCGAAAAACCTAATGCGGCACGACTGCGCAACATCGGCGGCGGTGTCGCAACGCGCGTTCGGACTTGCGGGTTTTTCCGCTTGGGTGGCTGTAATTTATCGGCCATAAATATCAGGCAACTACGCCGCCCCCAAAATCGCTGCCGCGGTACACACACCACGGTCAAAGTTAATCATGCCAAACCCTGACACCATGCCAACCTTTGCATCGGGCACTTGGGTGCCAATGGCGGAATTCGTGAGTTGGCGAATGGCATCGACCATGCCGATATAACCACCCGCTGCTCCTGCCTGGCCACACGACAACTGCCCACCGGAAGTGTTGTGTGGAAAACTACCATCGTTAGTTAATGTATGGCTTTGGATAAACTCGGATGCGCCGCCTTTATCACAAAAACCAAGATCCTCAATTTGCATAACACTGATGACTGGATAGTCATCGTAGGTTTGCAGCAAGTCGATTTGCTCAGGACTAACGCCGGCCATAGACCAAAGCTCATCCCGGTCTAGCACCCAGCCGCCACGCAGTTGAATGGGATCATCGGCAAAGGCGTTGTGCCGCTCAATCGTCGATAAAATATTGACATAAGCCAGACCCATTGCCCGTGCCTGATCTTCGTGCATGACCAAAAAAGCCTCGGCGCCGGCACATGGCATAACACAGTCAAACAAATGAACTGGATCAGCAATAACTCGCGCCTCCATATACTGCTCAAGCGTTAACGGCTTTTTCATCATGGCATGCGGAATAGCTAAAGCATTCTCTCTTTGCGCCACACAAATTTTGCCAAAATCCTCACGCCTTATACCGTACTCTTGCATGTACGCTTTGGTTAACAAGGCAAAGTTTCCATTCGGCCCACCGGAGCCATAAGGAAAAGATGCATCCTGCGAAAAACGGCTAAACGTCGTTAGCATATCCCGAAATGAATTAACCTGATTGGTATCTCCGGATACGCAGGCCACTATTTCTGCATCGCCGGCCTGCACCGCGCGCGCCGCGCGCCTTAAGCCAACCACGCCTGATGCACCACCCATAGGGATATGGTCCAACCAACGCGGCTGTAATCCCAGATGCTGGGTCAGACCTACTGCCGTATCCGGAAACAGAGAAAATGAAGATACGCAGAATCCGTCTATATCTAATGGTCGTAAGCCGCTGGCGTCTGCTAATCCGCGCAACGCCCTGCCTATCCACCAGTGTGCGGTCTGCTGTGAATATCGCTCATACGGTACCGTCACCGGCACCGCCGCGACGATGTCGGAATAATCCATGCGTTGACGTTTAACAGCCACCTAAATCGCCCTTTTGCCCGGTTTTTTGCGAGCATTAAAGTCCAGGCAACGTTGCTCAGCCACCATCGAGCGCGCGAGCTTTTTAACCTCACCACGCTGTACTTTTTCCGACGCCGTTAACGGTAGACTATCTACAAAACCGATATAACCCGGAGATTTGTAATAAGCCAAATTCTCGCGGCATAATTCAAACACCTCTTCCGCGACTTGCTCTTGATTAGCACCTGGTGCAATAACGATCATAGTTGCCA
>CAZUMV010000283.1:0-3616 GCA_964621435.1 uncultured Thiotrichales bacterium
TAGAACCAGCCGACTTTGAATTTACGATTGACCCAAACACCTCTATTTTACAGCAAGGTCTAGCCCAGGATATTGATCTGTCATTCGGCTGTCAGGGCGGCGCCTGCGGTACTTGCAAAGTAAAAAAACTACGAGGAAAAATTTCTTATCCCGATGACGAGTTACCAGCCGCAATAGATGAAGAAGAACACGCCGCTGGTTTTATTTTATGTTGCCAGGCTTTCGCACAATCTGATCTGGTTTTGGAAATTCCAGCAATAGGTGTTAACAAACAGAGAATTCTAACCCTGCCCGTCCGGCTAATCGACAAGCAAACAATAAGTACTGATGAGGTTTTGTTGTCGCTAAAACTACCCGGCGCGCAACAAGTTCCAACTAGCGACAATCCACAAAACTTCGAAATTCTGGCTGGAGCAGGAATCAATATTTTGACGGCTCGGCAAGCGTCCGAAGACCATCAGATTATTGTATTAAAGATAAATTCAGACACTTCCAATAGCTTTGTGAATTACTTGTTTAACGACATCGAGGCTGGGGAATTAATGCGAATTAGAGGACCGGTGTAGATATTTTTCTAAAAATTTCGTGATATGCTTTTTACATGCTTAGAAGAAATCTAATGCCATTTGAAATGCTTGGTCTAGCCAGTGCCAAGGTTATTATTTGTTTTCTTGCGCTTTTCTCTTTTACGCTTATTGGCTGCGCTAATATCATACCGGCGCCACGCTACGACTCTCCTATTCCCGCGATAGATTCCCGGCTATTTGGCAAACGCCCTAAAGATATTGTCAGCGCTCAAGAAATTTTTGCTGTTAGCGAGCAACAGAGAACCAAATTTTTACGCTATTTCAATAACCAGAAAAATAAGTATGTCGACGAACATCGTCGAGTCGCTAATTATGTAGAGCAATTACTCGAAGAATTTGAATATTCAACAGCCACGCTGGTCGCTGACGAAACCTTGTCGCGGCAAACAGGTGACTGCATGTCGCTCGCGACCATGACAACTGCGTTAGCGAGCATTGCAAACGTTGGCGTCAGCTACAAAACAATTGATAACTCCCCATTCTATGACCAACGCGGTGACGTTGTAATTCGTGGTAATCATGTCCGCAGCGTGTTGCACAAGCCTGGCATTTCTTCCACTACCGGCGAGTACTTTTCATTCCGGCCCTCTATTTATATTGATTTTTTCCCGAGCCCCGGAGATACCGAGGGCCAACGTATAACGGTGCGTCAATTTATCGCCATGTTCTACCGGAATCTCGCGGCTAAAGCACTCTGGGAAAATGACTACGAACATTCTTTTTGGCTACTGATGGAAGCAGTGTCATTAGCGCCCTATGATCATGACAACATCAACATGCTCGCAATATTACATCGGCGCACTGGCCATCAAAAAAAGGCGGAAGAGCTTTACCTATATGGCCTGGAAAACACGTTGAGCCAGGTTACTTTGCTACGAAATTACCGGATTTTACTGCGGACGCAAAATCGGCTTGCCGAAGTAAAAACTATTAGTGATCGCTTGGCCAAGCTCGATGATCAAAATCCCTTCAACTGGATTTACCTGGCAGAAGACCATTTCGTCAATGCACAATATAAAGAAGCGTTATATTTCTATCGTAAGGCACAAAAAGCGGCACCGCACCTACACCACGCCTATCAGGGCTTATCTAAAACCTTGTACAAGCAAGGAAAGACCAAACAAGCTGAAGATGCATTGCGGGAAGCATTAGCGCTCACAGATGATGAAATTATTAAAGCCCGCTATCTCAAAAAACTCAATGCTTTAAAGGTCGCCACTCGATAGAAATGGTCTGTTTTGACGTGCGCATCTTTGGCAGCAATATGAACGTAATAAGTGATAACATACTGGGAAAATCAGGAAAAACTTATGCACAGACGAGATTTGTTAAAAGCGGCTGTACTATTGCCAATCGTGTCAGCGTGCTCCGGCGGCGGCGCTGGTCAATCTGTAACACCACCCCCTAACCAGCAAGCGAGCACAGCCATGTCGTTTACACCTCTTAATAAAAGCAAACAAGAGTGGAAAGAAATTCTGGAACCGGAACGGTTTCACATTTTGTTCCAAGCCGGGACTGAACGCGCCGGATCAAGCCGATTGGATAAAGTCTACGATGACGGCACATATGTTTGCGCCGCTTGTAAATTACCCTTGTTTAGCAGTGCTGATAAATTCGACAGCGGCACCGGATGGCCGAGTTTTACGCAACCGATAAATGCCGAAAATATCGCAAAGACCACGGACTACAAACTAATTTATCCGCGTACAGAATATCATTGTGCCCGCTGTGGCGGCCATCAGGGTCATGTCTTTAAAGATGGCCCAAAGCCGCGTGGCGAACGATGGTGCAACAATGGTTTGGCCGTTAATTTTGTCCCCAAAGGCGAAGCACTACCGGAACTGGTGGTGTAAGCACCAGTTCCTTGCAAGCTTGAATTCTATCCTTAGAATTTTCGTTACGGATTTACTGTTTGAGTTTTTCTGCAGCGATCCAGCTATCAATCTTGGACTCAAGGACTGATAGCGGGATCGCACCATTTTCTAACACCGCATCGTGAAATCTTCGTACATCAAAAGCACCACCCAATGACTTTTCAGCACGTGCGCGCAACTCTCTAATTTTCATTTCTCCAATCTTGTATGCCAGTGCTTGACCCGGCCAGGTAATATATCGATCCACCTCGGTAGTAATATTGTTTAGTGACAAGCCGCTATTTTCAGCCATATAGTCGATCGCCTGCTGTCGCGTCCATCCTTTAGCATGCATACCGGTATCGACGACCAATCGACAGGCGCGCCACATTTCATATGAAAGCCTGCCGAAATTGGTATAGGGCGTCTCATAAAAACCCACCTCTAAACCCAATCTCTCGGCATATAGGCCCCAACCCTCGACAAAAGCAGTAAAACTCGTGTGTCTACGAAACTCCGGCAGATCCAATTCTTGTGCCAAAGCGATTTGAAAATGGTGCCCGGGCACAGCTTCGTGCAAGCTCAGGGCTTCCAACTCATGTAAAGGACGGGTATCCAGTTTGCTGGTATTGACGAAGTAAAACCCGGCGCGTGAGCCATCACCCGCCGGTGAGTTGTAATATGCTGTCGTGGTTTTTTCTGCAATATCTTTCGGAATCTCTTTTAGTCCATAGGGCATGCGTGGAAAACGAGTAAACAACTTCGGTAACAAACCGTCCATTTTTTTCATAATAACCGCAACTGCTTCCATTCGCTCCGCAGCACTCTTGGGATAAAAATCAGGGTTGGTGCGCAAATATTCCAACCATTGTTTAAAGTCGCCATCAAACCCGGCTTGCTTTATCACCTGATCCATTTCGGCGCGAATTCGTTGCACCTCACTTAAACCGATAGCGTGAATTTCCTCTGGAGTTAAATCGGTGGTGGTGAACTGTCGGGCTTTAAAAGCATAGTAATCAGCCCCACCGGGCAGATTACTGACACCTACTTTTTTACTACACGCAGGCGCATAATCCTGGCGGTAAAAATTGGCAAAACTGGCGAATGACGGTATTACTTTGGTGCTGACTAAATTTTCCGCTTGAGCCTTAAAGTCCGCAAAATCGCTGTTGGAAA
>CAZUMV010000284.1:0-3605 GCA_964621435.1 uncultured Thiotrichales bacterium
ACGCGCTACCGCCTCGGGTGGTGCCGACTGATCCGCGCGCGACGTTTGCGAGTCTGCGCTAGCGGTACTGTGCATGTTGCTGTTACTCGATTGTTGCTGTTCATTAACGCCAGAACCGACTGCATTTTCGTTCCGTTTCTCGAATAACGACGCACCAGTCGAACGATTAATCACGTTCAGATACACCCACTCTGCCACAACCACAAAAAATGCACCTAACAAGAAAAAAACCAGTTTCGTCATTACTACCTCACTAAAATTTACTGTTTTACTGCGTTAAAACAAATCTTTCCACAATGACCAGCAACCAAACGATCCCGACCAGACAAAGACTCATAAAAACCGCTGCAGAACCGGCATCTTTGGCGTGAGCAGATAATGGATGGTGCTCTGGCCCAATACGGTCTATGGCAGCTTCAACCGCGCTATTTAACAACTCTACAACCAAAACCAGCATTACCACTAAAATTAACAACGATTTTTGCGTTGCTGAATTACCTAGCCACAAAGCGGCGGGCAGCATAAAAATTGCCAATATCGATTCTTGTCTGAACGCTGCTTCAGTTTTCCACGTACTGCGCAGGCCATTTAGCGAATAGCCGAAAGCGGCAATAATTCGGGCCAGCCCGGTCTTTTTCGGCGGTGTCATTTTCTCAGGCACCAATTCTAATCACTGGACTCGGCAAGATAGGAGGCAGCATCCAGCAAATTATCAAGCTCGCTCGCATCCGCCATTTTCATTTTAAATACCCAGCCTTCGCCATAGGGATCAGAATTTATCAACTCAGGATTATCCGCTAGTTGCTCATTGACTGCAGTTATTGTTCCAGAAACGGGCGCGTAAACGTCTGACGCCGCCTTAACAGACTCCAACACTACGCAAGAATCCGTTGCTGCGACTTCAAGATCAACTTCGGGAACCTCTACATAAACCAGGTCACCAAGTAATTCTTGCGCCGGATCGGTGATTCCAACTGTGATACTGCCATCATCATGCTGTAATACCCATTCATGGCTACTAGCGTATTTTAATTCGTTTGGCACATTACTCATTTTTTGATCTTCCTTATTGATTCCGTATTAGTTCATTGCAACTGATGAGGCAATATAGTTTACAGGCTAGCGGGACAAAAACTCTAATTTGAGCAGCTAATATTAATGGTCTAATGCGGACTCAAACACTAGAGTGGACTATTGTCACCACCGCGTGCGCTGCGATACCTTCTTCCCGACCGGCAAAACCTAATCCTTCTGTCGTGGTTGCTTTCAAATTGATTGCTGCTTCATCACTGCCCAGATCTTTGGCGATATGACTTTTCATGCTGGCCAAATGCGGAGCAAGTTTTGGAAGTTGTGCCAAAATAGTGATATCAGCATTCCCTAAACGATAATTTTGCTCACTGAGTTTTGCATATACTTCCCGTAACAAAACCCGACTATCGATATTCTCATAGGCGCTATCGGTATCCGGAAAGTGCTGCCCGATGTCGCCCAGCGCGGCCGCTCCCAGCAAAGCATCACATAATGCATGTAGTACGACATCGCCATCAGAGTGCGCTTGTAGCGCCCGGGTATGCGGTATGCGTACGCCGCCAAGAATAATTTGCTTGCCTGCCGTAAACTTATGCACATCATAGCCGTGCCCGATACGCATTAAAGTTGCTCCTCCAATATGGACGCAGCCAAGGCTAAATCAGAAGCATTGGTAATCTTTATATTATTACTTTGCCCCTCCACCATTAATGGGGAGTGCCCTAGCATTTCCATGGCGCCAGCTTCGTCAAAGACCTTAACCGGGAAGTCATTAATTCTTACTTCCAGTGCGTCTATTAACATTTTACCTAGAAATAATTGCGGCGTGAACGCCTTCCAGTAAATATCGCGCCGCATGGTTTCGCAAACCTGTTGCGCCGCGTCTACACGTTTCAAGGTGTCGGTCACTGGCGCACCTAATATGCCGCCACAGGCGTGCCCGGACACAGCAATGATCAAACGTTTGATATCCGCGAGGTCAACGCAGGGGCGCGCACCGTCATGTACCAGAATCCAATCACTGTCATCCATCTCCGGCTCTAATTCAATTGCTGCCTTATATACAGAGTGGAGACGCTCCTCACCACCTTCAAAGGTAACTACGGGTGTCTTGTATGTACCGTTAAGTTTTTCCCAATGACTGTCGTCTGGTGCAATAGCGACCGCGATCTTTTCAAAATAACCGGAGCGGTCTAACTTGGCGATAGTGTGCTCCAAAACGGTTTTGCCAACCAGCGGATGATATTGCTTTGGCAGCGGGTCGCCGAAGCGGCTACCTCGGCCCGCGGCCGGAACAATTGCCCAATACTTACCAGCCATAATAATCCGGACTAGTTGTTGTCGACCGGAGCAGTCTGCATAACCTGGTAAAAAGTTTCACCTTCTTTGATCATGCCAAGATCGGTTCGAGCGCGCTCCTCTACCGCAGTTAAGCCGTTTTTAAGATCATCTACTTCTGCAATCAACGCATCATTACGCTGACGATAAACGGCGTTAAGCGCTTCTTGCTGAGCGACAGAATGCTCAAGCTTGTCGACTTCTGCAAAACCACCGGCGCCCGCCCACAATTTGATTTGTAGTAGCAGCAGCAAAACACCCAAACAAAATATTAGTAATTTCATAGGCTTAATTCAGCTTATTTACGCAAGTACTTCTTGTAAGGCGCAGCGCCAGCATAGCGCGCCCGCGAACCGAGTGACTCTTCGATTCTCAACAATTGATTATACTTCGCCACACGATCAGATCGCGACATAGATCCGGTTTTGATTTGCCCAACCCCAGTCGCAACCGCCAGATCAGCAATGGTCACGTCTTCCGTTTCTCCCGATCGATGTGACATAACCGCGGTATAGTCCGCTGCTTTGCCCATAGCAATAGCGTCCAGTGTTTCAGTTAGCGTACCAATCTGATTGACTTTAATGAGGATCGAATTGGCGACTTTTTTCTTAATACCTTCTCTGAATATAGACGTGTTGGTAACGAATAAGTCATCACCAACCAATTGCACTTTGTCGCCGAGCATATCGGTCTGGATTTTCCAGCCATCCCAATCATCCTCTGCCATGCCGTCTTCAATAGTAACAATTGGATATTGCCGCACCCAATCTGCCAGATATTCACAAAACTCTTGAGAGTTAAACTTCTTACCCTCGGAGGCCAGATGGTAAACACCATTCTCATAGAACTCGGTACTAGCGACATCCAGGCCTAACCAGATATCTTTACCCGCTTTGAAGCCAACTTTTTCAATGGCCTCCAGAATCACATCAATCGCTGCAACATTGGACGAAAGGTCAGGGGCAAAACCACCCTCGTCACCAACCGCAGTATTTAGCCCTTGTTTATGAAGCACCGACTTTAACGCATGAAATATTTCAGCACCCTGCTGTATCGCCTCGGCGATATTTTTAGCACCGATCGGCAAAATCATAAACTCCTGCATGTCCACACTATTGTCCGCATGCTCACCACCATTAATAATATTCATCATTGGCACCGGCAGCAGATTGGCGTCTGTACCACCAACAGACCGGTACAAAGGTTGTTCGGCATCCGTCGCTGCAGCGTGCGCT
>CAZUMV010000285.1:0-3574 GCA_964621435.1 uncultured Thiotrichales bacterium
TTGGATTCCGCAACCAGTTGGTCGCAGTTGTTCCAATTATCAGTATTCGCTTTGGCCCCAATCTCAGCCCAGGTCGAGTTGATCACTATGGTTCCAGCATCAACTAATCGAGCACGGCAGGAAGGAGACACCCATTGTTTTGTGTCATCGGCGTTATAAACCACCCAGCCTTCGGGTTTATCGGTATTTATAAATAACGAAAATCGTTGTGTATCCGCAGTCGTTTGAGAGACTTCGGTGGCGATCAGGTTTGTTAAGAGATCGCAGTTCATCCAGTTGGATGTTTTGACTTTTGGCTCCAGAGTTGGCCAACTCGAGGCAATTGGGACTTCACCGGCCTGTTCTAATCGGGCTCGGCACTCTTGTGATACCCATTGCTTGCTATCGTCGGCGTGGTAAACAATCCAGCCGTCAGTATTGTCTGAGATAGTAAATAAAGAAACTGTGTTAGCGAACGCTGGAGTAATCCCGAGTAAACCGAAAGCCAGCACCAAACTGAATTGAATTCGAAATAAATTTTTCATTGAATTAGCTGTTTAAAAACCCGATAAAAGTAACGAAGCGAAGGTTATCAGTGACTAACGGTTCTATATGTGATGGATTTCCCCTTGAGTTTGTAACCGGTATGCGCACACAAAAAACTTTTGCGGGCCGACCTAATGTCTGGCAGACCTGAGTGAAATTGGTCACAGCTAAATATTGATTATTTAGAGATTGGGGCTACATTGAACAGGTGAAAGGTCGCCCCAGGTTATATTTGCTGGGGCCTCGTGATGTGTTTGTTTCTGCCGCGTTTGCGAAAAATAGGTTGATTTGGAGTACTTCTCTAAGAATGTTCGCGGCTATCCAAGACCTTTCGCGCAGACCGGCAACATGCAAGTGCTTGGGGAACACCGCAGTAAATTCCAATAACGTGAATAATTGATTTAATTTCTTTCTCGCTAACGCCGTTATCAATTGCGCCGTTCAGGTGTAACTCCCACTCGTGCATTTTGCCAAGCGCAGCGATCATCGTTAGATTCATCATCGAGCGGGTTTTCTTGTCGATGGTTTCATCACTCCAACCGAACCCCCAGCACCATGCGGTCATGGCTTCTTGGAAGTCACAAGAGAATACCTAAGTAAGTTAACTGGGTTTAATGTTGTCGCGTTTTATAGTGAATATAGTGATTTAATGAAAGCTGGTCAGGCGTTAGCAATGCGCGATGGTGCAATCATGCCTTTGGTCTGTAACAATAGTCTTGCGCAGGCATGCCGTATTGAGCGACATGACTGTGCGGATACAACAGCGGCGGGCGGGAATGTTTCCTTAGTAGCGATGCCTAGCTGACTTAGAAGCCATCTCGTTATTGCTCAGCACGGCTGTTTATTTTTTCATTGCGCCGTATGCCATTAATTAGCAAGCCTGCAACGATTAAGACGCCTCCTACAATATGGTACTTCTCGATTTTTTCATGCAGGAAAATAATACCGAGTGCACCACCGAGAAATGGCACAAGGTTGTTGTACGGGGCAGCAGTTGCAGAACCGACCAGGGTGGTACCCCAGTTCCACGCCAAAAACGCGAGTACTGATGGGAAGATCGCAAAAAACGCCATCGACCACGCAACTGCTGGTGTCTTTGGTAGCGGTAGATCAGATGTTCCTTCGGCTAAAGCCAATCCTAGAAGTACGATAGTACCGATTACGACGATAATTGCTAAAAACGGAATTTCTGTTAGTTCTTTTGGTTTTAGCGGAAGTGAGACGCAGTAAGCTGCCCACGCTAGAGCAGAAAAGATTGCCCAGATATCATTTTTTGCGATTTTAAATTCAAGTAAAGCAGCCATGCTTCCTTGAAAAAATAAAACCAAAGCACCTAACACGCCTAGCGCTACCGCCACTAAAGCAGTCACTCCCAGCCGATCTTTCCAGACAATAGAGGATGTAAAAACAATCAGCACAGGCGTTGCTGCTAAATAGAGTGAGGCATTGAGTGCGGTTGTTTGCGCCACGGCCATGAAAAGAGTGACTGGATAAATTACAACCCCAAGTAAAGAAATGAGGGTTAACCGAAGCCAGTAGCGTGCTACCACCGGAGCTATACTTCGCCATTTGATCATGAGATACAGTGCAAATATGATCGCGCCCGGCCCCCAGCGCCATAGGGTTAACCAAAGGGGAGATCCATCACTTAAGCCATACCTGCCTACCGCATACGAGCCGCCCCATGCCACACAGGCAAAAATCAGGAGCGCATGAGCAGACGCGGTTTGTTTTGCCATTACGGTACCGTCCTCGCTTTAGCCGGCATGGTTGAAGAGCCTAGTCTTAGTAGTGGTTGGAGAAATGATCCTTAAATAAAGGGTTTCCAATGGCGGCTATACCATTCACCGGCAGCATTGTTATTACGACTGCTCGCGCTTTTCAAAAACATTTTTGGCTGATCGAAAGCATTCTAGTGCTTGCGGGACGCCGCAATAAATTCCAATGACGTGAATAGTTGCTCTAATTTCCTCGGTAGTCACGCCGTTGTCGATCGCGCCGTTTAAATGCAATTCCCATTCATGCATTTTTCCCAGTGCGCCGATCATCGACAGGTTCATTAAAGATCGGGTTTTGTTGTCGAGCGCAGTGTCGCCCCAGCCAAAACCCCAGCACCATGCGGTCATGGCTTCTTGAAAGTCGCGCGTGAAGTCATCTGCAGCTGCCAAATTTTTTTCTACATACTCTGCGCCGAGTACTTCTTTGCGTTTGGCTAAACCTTTTTCAAATAAGTCGTTGTCCATATCAATTCGTTCCTAGTTTGATGGCAATGTTTTTTGTTTGTACATAATTCAAGAGTGCTTCCCGGCCTTTTTCGCGGCCATAGCCCGATTTACCGTAACCGCCGAATGGTGTCTCAACGCCGCCAGCGTACCACTCGTTGACGAAAATTTGGCCGGCACGCATTTTTTTGGCGACCCGGGTGGCTCGATCAAGGTCGCTGGTAAAAACGCCGCCAACTAAACCATAATCCGTGTTGTT
Organism: uncultured Thiotrichales bacterium; assembly: GCA_964621435.1. GTDB lineage: Bacteria > Pseudomonadota > Gammaproteobacteria > CAZUMV01 > CAZUMV01 > CALIRD01. The sequence goes on from CAZUMV010000285.1 coordinate 3,007, forward strand.
GGCAATTTGTATAGCTTCGTCGTCGTGCTTGAATTTAATTGCGGAAATTACCGGGCCAAAGATTTCCTCCTGAGCTACGGTCATGTCTGGCATCACATTGGTGAGGACGGTTGGATGGAGAAAGTCGCCCGGCTTGTTGATCGCGTTACCGCCGGCGACAGCAACAGCACCATTAGAGATCGCTTGTTCGCACATTGCAGCGGCGCGATCGCGCTGCTGGGTCGAAACCATGGCACCCATGTTTTCTCCTTCTTCGGTTCGCTCTATCCCCGGGCCAACATCCATTCGCTTGGCGAGCGCGGACATGGCTTCTATAACGTCATCATGGATTGATTCGTGCACAATCAGGCGAGACATTGCCGAACAAACCTGTCCGGCGTTAAAGAAAATTCCCCAACGAACGTTGCTGAGGAGATTGTCGAGATTGGCGTCCGGATAGACGATCGCTGCGGACTTTCCGCCAAGTTCCAGAACACAAGGCACAATATTTTTAGCTGCTGCCGTGGCGATTGCTGAACCGGTTGTAACCGAGCCGGTGAAAACGATTAGATTAACATCCGGGTGTGCG
>CAZUMV010000286.1:0-3549 GCA_964621435.1 uncultured Thiotrichales bacterium
GGACTGGACCAGCAAAAGCGGACTCGATAACCCTGATAACAATTATTATTTCGCCCGCATTCTGGATAACAAAAATTATCTGATTCGTGGCTCTCGTGGATCAACCACGCAATTGATTTTTCAGGTGGTTATTGGTCAGCCTGGCGTGGCCGGCGCGGGACCAGGGACGAATGTCTCTATTTTAAATAGCGATGATTTAAAAATAATGCCTGACGGGTCTTTTGAGATTTTGGTTGGGCCCGACAAACCTGAGGAAGGAACGAACTGGCTCAGGACTGCCGATGGTGCCGGTACGATCATGGCTCGCGCTACCCACGCCGACTGGCTGGAGGAACGCGCCGGATTTTTAGACATTCAAGAAATTCCTTTAGAGCCGACGCCGCCATTGTCTTCAGTAGACATGGCGACATCGCTAAGGGACGCGGCGGTACATCTTTACGATCGCAACGCGCTCTGGTTAAGCTATGCCGATAAAACCTGGAACTATCGGCCGCGCAACGATTTTTCGAAAATGAGTCAAACCAAAGGTGGGATGCCGGGCCAGTATTCTGCCTTTGGAAGCTGGGAGCTAACCGAAGACGAAGCCTTGTTGATTTCAGTCCCGCAAAGTGAAGCGGCGTATCAAGGTATACAGCTGGGCAACCGATGGTTTATTAGCCTGGATTACGAAACACATACCTCCAGCCTAACCACCAAACAAGCCTATTTAAGTGAAGATGGAAATTACCATTTTGTTGTTGCATTGAAAGACCCTGGTATACAAAACTGGCTCGATCCGGTGGGCCACGAACAAGGGTTAATTATGTTGCGCTGGCAGGGATTGGAATCGCAGCCTGAAAATCTTAAACAACCAAGCGCGCAGTTGATAAAACTAGACGCATTGGTCGACCACCTGCCACAGAACACACCACTCTTTAACGCCGAACAAAGATTACAGCAAATCCAGACCCGCAAGCACGCTATCCGTGAGAGATTTCCGGGCTAAGCCTGGCCGCGTTTAATGGATCCTAAAGGTTTAGTAAGAATATACCGGTCGTTTTAACTTCAATTTAATTATTGGAGGAAACCTACCTTGAAATTTTTTTGCGCAAATTGGCTATTAGTTCATGAAGATAGCGATCTAGTATGCTTTTAATAACGTATAATTATGGCAGGTTCGATTAGTGTGAGGGTTGTATGAGAATTTTGGGAGTGATGATTTTCATCGGGTTATTGCTGTCAACCGACTCCGGGACAGTTTGGGCACATAGTGCCATGTATCCGGATGAGTATAAATTCGACCAAAGCAACGAAGGGCGCAAACCGCAACATCGTTTTAAGTCTATTCAAGGCAAGCAGGCAAATAAAACGGCAACATCCTGTGTGGATGGCCTGGCTGGTGATTTTCCGTGCCGTAACGTAGATTTGCAGGCACTTATGGTAGCTAGCGACCTTGGTGGCAATGGCGCACGACTCAATGATATATGGGGCTGGACAGACCTCGCGACGGGTGCCGAGGTGGCAATTGTTGGTCAGGTAAACGGTACCTCATTTGTTGATATAAGTGATCCGGTTAACCCGGTTTTGATTGGCTTTCTGGCGAGTCACGACAACGGTTCGGATAGCTGGCGGGATATTAAGGTCTATCAGGATTTTGCTTTTATCGTTGCTGACGGTTTCGCCAACGGTACGCATGGATTGCAGGTTTTTGACCTGACGCAACTCGCCAGCATTTCGCCTGGCACTCAGTTACAAGAAACCGCGCATTTTGGTGGTTTTGGCCGGGCGCACAATATCGCGATTAATGAAGATTCGGGATTCGCTTACATCGTTGGTTCCGACGAGTGTAGTGGCGGACTCTATATGGTTGATGTTTCCGTGCCGGCTGCTCCGAGTTTCGCCGGTTGTTTCTCGGGAGACGGTTATACGCATGATGCGCAGTGCGTCATTTATGCCGGGCCTGACGCACAACACAGTGGTAGTGAAATTTGTTTTGCCTACAATGAGGATAGCCTGACGATTGTCGACGTGACTGACAAGGCAAACCCGGTACAACTTGCGCGGGAGCCTTACTCGGGATCTCAATATACCCACCAGGGTTGGTTAGTATCAGACAATCACAGTTACGCTTTACTCAACGACGAATTGGATGAGCAGGAAACGGGCATCAATACGACTACGCATATTTTCGATGTGCGTTCGCTTAGTTCGCCAAGCCGTATTGGTACCTATGTGGCTGAAAGTGGCTCTATTGATCACAACCTGTACGTGCGCGATGGACTGGTATACGAGTCTAATTATCGCTCGGGGTTGCGTATTCTGGACAGTTCCCAAGTGGCCGGCGCACGTCTCGAGGAGCGTGCCTTCTTCGATACTATTCCTTGTTCTGATTCAAGCCAGTTTTCCGGTACGTGGAGTAACTTTCCATTTTTCGCTAGTGGCAATGTGGTAGTGAGCGATATCGGTACTGGTTTATTTATCTTGAGACCATCGGCAGCCGGGATTGAGAACAACGCGAACGCCGGAGCCCCGGTAACCAGTCCAGCATGCTCTTCTGGTAATCCACCTGCCGACCCGAATCCACCGGCTGATCCGAATCCACCGGCTGATCCTGATCCGCCGGTGGTCGTGGTTAATGGCGGAGGCGGAGGCGGTGGTTCATTATCCTTGACGCTACTGTTTGGTGTTCTGTTGCTGGTGTTTGGCGCTTTGGTATTTCGTCTGCGGTCAATGCGCGAATCGAAATAACATGCCCAGGGGACAATTTTATCAGCGTATGCGCCGCCACTGCTTGATTGCGGCGGTTTTATTATGTACATCGGTTTTAGTTGCTGCTGAACAGACTGATCCGCTTGTTGAAGGGCAAAACCTATTGGCGTTATCCGTGTCAACCGAAAAGCAGGCACGTGATGCACTGCTTGACGGGAATCGAATCCGTAAATCTATCCTGCAACTTCGCCAACAAATGGCCAAGAAAGATGCAGGGGGCATGAATGCGGAGTTACAAAAAAATCTTGATGAGTCAATCGCGGCGAGCCGGGTGGCGCAGGAGCGCGGACAGGCACTAAGACGCGAAGCCAGCGAGATTCGCGCTAAGGCCGAAGAATTGCTAAAGCGAGGCATGGTTGATCGCTATTCGAAGTGGATAGAATCGGAGGGGCCATTACTGCTGCGTGAGCAAGCACAGATTGTTCAAAGCGCACATAATACTCCGGTACGATCGACGAATAAGAAGGGACCACAACCCGAACCAGCACACAAGACGAAGACACATGATGATATGTCGCTATCCCTATCGGAAATGCCGGTGCAAAAAGTACCGCCCGGACTAAACAAGAGTTCATTTGCTGTTTCCCGCGAGCTTGGCTTTATTGGTCATATCGAGCTCGACACGGATAACCAGGAAGCCGGTATTAACGAACTACACCAATGGCGGCTGGTGGTCAGCTCACTGGAAGGCACACCTTACGAAGGCGGTAGTATTGATTTCAGCGGACATATGCCTGGCCACGTTCACGGCTTACCCACGCAACCAAGGGTCACCACCCAGATTGCTCCGGGTGTTTATCA
>CAZUMV010000287.1:0-3538 GCA_964621435.1 uncultured Thiotrichales bacterium
CCGTTCTCCTTGGCAACCAGGCAGTCAAGTATATTCATGGTCGGAGAGCCAATGAACTGTGCGACAAACAAGTTGTTCGGCCTGTCGTAAATTTCCATTGGCGTGCCACTTTGTTCGATGTTGCCCCCGCGCATAACAACCACTTCATCGGCCATAGTCATTGCTTCAATTTGATCATGAGTGACGTAAATGGTTGTTGTTTTTAGTCGTTGGTGCAGATCCTTAATTTCTGTTCGCATTTGTACTCGAAGCTTGGCATCGAGGTTAGACAAGGGCTCATCGAAGAGGAAAACATCGGGGTCTCGCACTATCGCCCGACCCATTGCCACCCTTTGTCGCTGACCACCTGAGAGTTCCTTTGGCAGGCGGTCAAGATAGTCATCCAGCCCCAAAATTGATGAGGCCCATTTGACCTTTTCATCCATGGTCTTTTTGTCTGTCTTGTTCAAACGCATCGAGAAAGCCATGTTCTTTCTGACACTCATATGTGCATAGAGGGCATAGTTTTGAAACACCATGGCTATATTTCGGTCTTTAGCGTGCACATCGTTTACACGTGTATCGTCGAAGAATATGTCGCCACCGCTAACGGTCTCGAGGCCGGCAATCATTCTAAGCAAAGTGGATTTACCACAACCCGATGGGCCAAGTAGCACGACAAATTTCCCATCGTCCACACCCAGATCGAGTTGGTGCAAAACCTCAACGTTGCCGTAAGACTTGTCCAGATTCGAAATTGTTACTGAAGCCATAGCGTGTAAATCAGAGTGGGGTGGTATGAAAGTGAAACCATGCCACCCTGACCGTAGTGGTCAGGGTGGCATCATCGTACCAATTAGCCTAGATCGGCTTCGTCAACAACGTTATCGACCAGTTTGGCAATCTGGTCCATACACTTCTTGGCACTACCGTCGTACTCTTGCCCGGTCAGTAGCTTGCCGAGCTCGGTAGGGATTTCGTTGTTGGCAACTCCCGCCCAAATGGCCAGATCAGGCTCTGAGGCCATCACATTGTCGATAGTCCATTTGACTGTATCGAGGTGACGTGTGGTACCACCGCCTTCCAGATCTTTTCTTTCCACGATGCGCGGATCGGTGAATGAAGAATTTCTCATGGGAGCAAATCCACCGATGAGCGTGCAGCGAGTCATCACATCTTTAGAGCATGCCCATTGCAGGAAGAGCCAGGCAGCATCAGGGTTTTTGGAGTAGCGCGATAAAGCGATACTTGAACCACCTTGGTGACCCCAGCCAGGAATTTCGCCGAAACCGACATCATCCCGTGACCGCAAAGATGCGCTGCCTTCGAGAGGTTTTGCCATTTCCCACAAACCTTTAACTTCCGAGTCGTCAGCATTCCACCCAGGGAAAAATTCCGCCCAACTCTGACAAAGTGCGATCTGGCCCGCAGAACCCATTTGCCATTGACCATCCCAGGTAGAAGTGACCGATGCAGCAGGCGAGTTCTTAAGCAGGTTCTGATACCACTCAAGACCTGCGATGCCCTGTTCATCATTTCCGGAGAAGTTCTTATCAGCACCGAAGATTGATCCACCATGTCCCCATACAGCCTGTGTCCAGTCACACTCCAGAGAGTAGTGGCCAGATTTAGCTTGCAGACCTGTACCAAAGATGTTGTTCTCTTTTTCGGCCGCCGTGATCATTTCAACAGCCTTGGTAAAGTCTTCGTAGGTTCTTGGTACTTCTATGCCATGCTTTTCAAGAATGTCCTTTCGATACATCAATGTGAATATGGGTATATCGAAGGGTAGGCCAATCCATTTTCCGTCGTACTCGCAAATACCTTCTACCAGAGGCTTGGAAAAGTCATCGAAGTCAAAACCAGGCATTGCCAGATCCGGTTTCGAGTTGTAGTACTCAACCGGATCAAAGGTGTCTGGAGAAAAAGTGGACGTCCAGGCCTGATCAAGGTAGTAGATATCATAGGTGCCGAGTTGACCCTGAACATCCTGTGTTGCTTTTGCCAGTACCTGCTCCAGGGGCACAATTTCTATTTCAACATTAATCCCTGTGAGCTCGGTGAATTCAGCTTTAAGTTCATTCAATACATTAGTTGGTGGTGTTGCTTCTGAGGTGTATCGAATGGTTTTACCGGCAAAGGGTTTGCCTGCTTCGCGTAGAAAGTTAGCAACGTCTGGTGGCGTTGTGCTGTCGGCAGCGTGAGCCAAATTGCCGAAAAAGGGTCGATTGTTGCCACCCAGCATTCCTGCGGAGTAGGCAGACATGCCGACACCGGCCACACCCATGCTTTTCAGGAAAGCACGTTTGGACATTTTGCCTTCTGTGAATTTATTAGCCGAGTCAATAATGAAATTCTGTTTTTGAAAACGTTTAAAACTCATTAACTTCTCCTCTAGTGGTGACGATGCTTAACGCATCTTTTCCTCTTGATGCTTAGTGCATCAGTCTTTCATGGCACCCATGGTCAACCCTCGTACAAGATGATTTTGCACGAGCAGAATGAAGATGAAGCCAGGAATTATTGCCGCTGTGCCAAGCGCAGAGATATACCCCCACTCTGAGCCGGTTGATGTAACAAAGGTGGTGATTTTTACCGGTACCGTGCGGATCGAATTGGTCAGGAACAAGGATAATAGGAATTCAGTCCAGGAAAATATGAAACAAAGTACTGCCGTTGCTGCAATTCCGCCTTTAATCATTGGTAGCACGACCAGATAGAAGCACTGGAAGCGAGTAGCACCGTCGATCATTGCTGCCTGATCGACTTCGATAGGCACGTCATCGAAAAAGGACTTAAGAATTAGCAAGGCGATCGGTATATTGATAAGTGTATGAGCGATGATAAGGCCAAGGTGAGTGTCGCGGATGCCGAGATCTCGAAAAATAAACACCAGCGGAATTATTATCGCTATCGGGGGCAGGAAGCGCTGCGAGAGTATCCAGTGCATATAGCCTTGAGCCCCTCTGAAAGATAATCTTGAAAGCGCGAAGGCAGCCAGTGACGCTATAGTTGTTGCCAGAATAGTTGAACAAATGGCGATAATCAGCGATGAAGCGATTGACCCGCGCCCATCATAGGCACCTTCACCGCTAGTACCCATCAAAATACTGGAATTCGCCTGGTTATCAGATTTACGACCACCGAGCACTGTCACCCGGTAGTTATCAAAAGTAGGCTTGAAGTCGAACACAACCACACGGTCTTTATTAAAAACCGCTGAGATGGGTTTGATGGATGTGAGCGCAAACCAGGCAATCGGGAATACAAAAACAGCAACGACGAATAGCGCAATAATGTAACGAGCAGCGTTTTTAAGGGTCTGACTGGTCATTCAGAATTTCACCTTGAATACTTTGATAAAAATACTTGAGGTGACCAGCACCAGAATCAGTGTTGCAAGCGCTACAGTCGACGCATAGGGAAAGTTGGCGGTTTTAAAATACACCGTTCCAGCATAAGCGGTTAGCGTTTCGGTTGCTGTACCCGGGCCGCTATCGGTCATGACTTTTACGTAGTCAAATATTCTGAAAAGATCGATTCCCCGAATAAGAACAGC
>CAZUMV010000288.1:0-3515 GCA_964621435.1 uncultured Thiotrichales bacterium
TGCCGCCACCGCCACGTTGGCATTATTAACAGTGATGTACTACATCCAGATTTTTTTCCCCTCATCAACTTCGCACTATAACCTTGCTGCCATCATCGGCATTCTTTTTTTTATGGTTGCGAGTATTTCGATAAAAATGGCAAGGCGCGCGAACGAATCGGAAGAGGCAATACTGGAACGCGATCAAAATCTCGCCTCTCTGGCGCAAATGAACGAACAGGTAATCGACCGAATGGACGGCGGCGTGGTGGTCGTCGGTGATGACGACGGTCGTATTCGGTTGTTAAACCAGAGCGCCTGGCGAATCATGGGCGATCCGGTTATTCAGCACCCGATTGGATTAAGCGAATTTTCGAGTGACCTTTATACGAGTTATTCGGTCTGGCGTAAACGCATGGACAACCGTCCATATCAACACAGCGCGGCCAATGCCCATGGGTCGGAATATGAAGCGCGGTTTGTCGCGGTTGGCAGCGACAACAACTCCTCAACACTAATCTTTCTAGACGACTTAGGCGAACGCGGAAAACGCGTTCAAAAAGAAAAACTAGCTTCTTTAGGTCGTTTAAGTGCCAGTATCGCCCATGAAATTAGAAATCCACTATCAGCAATCCGACACTCTTCACAATTGCTACATGAAGTCGAAGATTTGGCCGACGGAGATAAACGTCTGGTAAACATCATTGATACCCAAACGCAACGCATCAACCGGATCATCGAAGATATTCTGGCCATCTCGAAACCGGGCGCTACAGTAACAGAGACCTTTCACCTCTCCACCTGGCTGGAAAAAGCCATAGCCGAATATCAAGAGAATTTTCTTGATGCTGGCAACCACATTAAGCTGGACTTTCCTAAAATTCTGGAACGGGTATCATTCGACACCAATCAACTGCGGCAAGTACTTTGGAATTTGCTCAATAACGCACAAAAACATGCCAAAGACGGTGAAACGGACGTCGCAATTACCGTAACCGGCGGGTTTGCCGGCGATGCGCAATACGCCAACATCAACATTTATGATAACGGACGCGGCGTTGATGCCACCGAACAAAAACAATTATTTGAACCATTTCACACATCTTCGCCCAGCGGTACCGGTCTCGGGCTCTATATTTCACGGGAGCTTTGTATCAACAATGCTGGCAGTTTGGAATATATTCAGCAGAAAAATTCCGGCAGCTGCTTTAGAATCAAGCTTCCTACTGTATAGACGGACATTATGCGCAACATTTTAATCATTGACGACGAACCGGATATTCGCGAACTATTAGAGTTAACCCTAAGCCGCATGGGACACAAAACTACGTGCTGCGACGGCTTTAATAAAGCGATTGCGCTACTTTCAGAAAATTCTTTCGATCTTTGCTTGACCGATATGAACCTGCCAGATGGTTCCGGTATGGATATTGTTAAGCATATTCAAAAAAACCAACCCGCGTTGCCGGTAGCGGTTATTACTGCCTACGGCAGTATGGAGCTTGCTATTGAATCTCTAAAAGCCGGGGCCTTTGATTTTGTATCAAAACCAGTCGATCTGGGCAGTCTTAGAGCCTTGATCGAATCAGCGCTAAAAATTGACAAGGCCACTCCGAGCTCCTCGCAAGCCCAACCACGCTCAAGATTAATCGGCTCATCAAACGTCATCCAGCAGTTACGAAAAACGATTGCGAAACTGGCGCGTAGCCAGGCGCCAGTCTATATCCACGGCGAATCCGGCAGTGGTAAAGAGCTGGTGGCGGCCGAGATTCATGCTCTGGGACCGCGCGTTGATCACCCTTTTATCGCCGTTAACTGCGGTGCAATACCATCCGAGCTTATGGAGAGTGAGTTTTTTGGTCATCGTAAGGGCAGTTTTACCGGCGCCGCCGGCGACAAAGAAGGCTTATTCATGGCTGCAAACGGCGGCACTCTGTTTCTGGACGAAGTCGCTGATCTACCGCAATCAATGCAAGTTAAACTATTGCGCGCCATTCAGGAACGGGCAATTAAACGTATTGGCGATCAAACCGAAGAACAAATAGATGTTCGGATTTTGTCCGCAACCCACAAAGATTTGAAAGAAGAAGTGAATGCCGGCAGGTTCCGACAGGACTTATATTACCGACTCAGCGTCATTCCCATGGATGTACCACCATTGCGGGATCATTTAGAAGACATTCCGGAACTGGTAACATTGTTTTTAAAACGCATTGCCGACAATTGGGGCACCGACATCAAGAGTTTGACACCTGAAGCAATAACCTCACTAGCGAAATATCAATTTCCGGGTAATGTTAGAGAGCTCGAGAATATTCTGGAACGAACGGTCACATTCAGCGAAAATCTGGTTATCGATGAGCATGAACTGGCGTTACCCGAGGATTCCGCGGTGAGCGCATCTGCATCGGAATTGGAGCAAAAGCCTGACACCGCTCAAGACTCTCCAAGAACTGACCTACTAGATAATCTGGCGATTAACGAACGTGAGGCGATCGTCAATGCACTAGAAGCCAACCGCTGGAATAGAACCGCTGCCGCCAAACAACTTGGCTTATCGCTCCGACAACTTAGATACCGTCTGGAAAAACTGGATATCGTTTAATAGCGCATTTGGCAGTGCGGGAGTGATTTTAGTGGGAACATTTTTTCCATTGTCATTCACACGAGTCGCACTTTTCCTACAAATACGGGGTTTCGGTCGGCCTCGTCGTCAAGAAATGACATTTTTGTCGCCAATTGACAATTCGCCGCTTTGGCCGCTACATCAACACTTTGATGTAGTCGACATCGAGCTGTAAACCGGTTTCACGCACCCGCCCTAAGCTGTTGATTTTAATATCCTAGCCAACACATTTGAATGTTGGCACGCATGTTGCTTCTAATACGCAATACCGACTTAAACCGGTGTTTTAAAACTAACGAACTTACTAACTTAACTACTTTTTTAACTGGAGATTTACAATGAAAAACCAAAAAGGTTTTACCCTTATAGAATTAATGATAGTAATTGCTATCATCGGTATCCTGGCTTCTATCGCTATTCCTGCTTACGGCAACTATGTGAAGAAATCAAAATTCGCAGATGTTATCCAACAAGTCGCTCCTATCAAGCTGGCTATTGATATTTGCTTCCAAAGAGAAAATGACGCCGCTGCATGTGATACTTGGCCTGAAATTGAGCTTGTCCGAGCTGATTACGAGCGCGGTTATGTTGCCACAAATGGCGCAAACCTAGCTGTCGGACCTCAAATACTGATGATTGGTAACGCTGAAGTAGACAACGCTCGCATTTTGTATAATGGCGCACCATCTGCATCAGGTCGCGGTATTACGTGGACTGCGGATGTCGGCGGCAGTACTTGTGTCGCTGCGAACCTATGCGATCTATAATTAATAGAACTCGCAATTAGTAAAAAAACCTCCCATTGGGAGGTTTTTTTTTGGCTGAACGAAACCATTTAGAACTGGCGATGTAGCATAGCGAGAACACCCCTCTGTTTCTAACCGGAACTATAAATACCAATATTGTTCCA
>CAZUMV010000289.1:0-3507 GCA_964621435.1 uncultured Thiotrichales bacterium
CGTCACAGTGCTCCCAAACACACCGATCCATCCACTTCACATAGACACTATTATTGATGTGCCCGTAACCGTCTACTTCATCTGCTAAAGCGGTGTGGCGAATAAAAAATGGATCTGGTAAATCCCAGTCGAAGTCATCTACTAACATGAATTATTTTATTTGGACGGGTTACTAATTTATTTTCAAACATACTTATTCCTTGTCTATCTAAGACCACTGGATACGATATTTTTCGCCGCCAAAAAAAGCCAAGTCCGTATTGGATCGCCGTTGTACTTCCTTGCGCAGTTCAAATTGCTCCAGCTGCGCTTGTTCTCGCGGTTTTAGAATTTTCCGAAAACCGAGTATTCGATTTCATCTTGATACTATACATCAATGTACAAAATTGAGGTTTCTAATGAACCGGTCAGGGGCATTCACTAGAGAAAACATGCTTGAATCAACAATTCCTTACCTTAAGGTTTTCCTTCATTGCCCATCGGTTTATTACGCTCATCTCAATATCGGTTGCTAATCGGTTTTCTTTGCCCCGTATTTGGCAAATGGTTTTGTATTTAAGGTCAATTTCAATGGTTACCTTTTTTTGGTGACTTTCGTAATTTTGAACATCCATAGTCCAGATCGATGAAATACCTTTTGAGCATGAGTGCGCGTAACTGGCTACACAGTGTTTTTGTTGACGCCCTTCGGCGTGTAATTCTCGGCTGGATACTAGTTCTCGAATAGTCCAGATTTTCATGTTCTTTCGACCTTCTTCTCCTTCAATAAACTTATAGTCATCAAAAGTAGATCGCTGCCACTGTAGGTTTTTAGATTTCGCTTCAATACCCAGTTGTCGGTGCCATAGTGCAACATTACGAAGTAGGGTGGCGACGCTTCTACCACGCATTGAAAAATTCGGTTGCGCAGGCCCTATCTCTCTTGCTTCACCTCTGGCAATGAATTCGACTCTCGGCACATACCGCTCGTTCCATATGTAATCTACAATCGGATTTACGTGGGTGTAATCCAGCATCGGATTATTGATGAAAAAGCGAATGACACTTTGCCAGAATTCATCATCTTTAAAGGTCCGAGCCAATCGAGTTCCATTAATCGCGCGAACTAGTTCATTTGATCCGCCAGCTGATTTGATTTGAGCATAGCGAAACGCGCTGTTGATGTTTGAATCGGCCGGTGCTTGTAAAAATAGATGAGCCATCTTTTTGGTGACTTCGATCGGAAGTTTTCTAGCGGTTCGAATATTTTTACCTTTGCCCAGATGTATAAACCAACATTGTTCTATTGTTTTTCCGGTGTACCAGACCTGATCTAGAAACGTCGGTATTTGGTAATGGGATAAAAGGTATCTGGACAGTGCAGAAAATTGTCGAAACACATTGTGAGAAGTAGGTGCCCAATCGTTAATATCACGTAACCAAAGATGTTTGTGACGAGTTAGCGCGATGCAACCGCGTGTGGTTTCGGCAGTCGTAAGCAATTTTGTTTTTCTTTCTAATAAATATAGGCACTTTAAGAGATGTTTTCTGTCTTTCGATTTTTTGAATCCAGTAAATATATTCGCTAGTACGTCATTGTCGATATCTTTTAGTTTTAATTTGCCTTCATATATTGCTTGGATTTGATGGGTCTGATTTTTTTCTTTATTGTGTTTTTTGAGTTGTTTTTCAGATTCTACTTTTTTAAACGTTTGTACTTCAGCTATTTTTTGGTTAGCGGTTTTATTTAAGCTACTACTATAACCGTGCTCGCGACACCAATCTTGATAATCAACGATTGTTCGTAAATTCAAGACGAACGCATGCGTCAGGATTTGGCGTTGCAATTCCTGTTTTTTCACGCTTAAGTTTTTACGTCGTTGTGCCATAATTTACTCAAAAAGTGAAAGCCACAGCCCTATGCTGTGGCTCGCATTCGGCTTCCTTTACCCACTCGGGTTTTGAGGAATGCCATTTGGTCCGCCAAAATTTTGCGGTTGGTTAAAATAAGCCCCTCTGCACGATTAGGTGCATAAGGAACCGCGATCAACTTCATGCTGATTTCACTCAACAATTTGCTGTCTTTCGTTTGGTTACACGCTCTACACGCAGTCACCACATTTTCCCAGACATCTAGACCGCCGCGAGACAATGGCTGTACGTGATCACGAGTAAGCAATGCGTTGCCAAACTGTTTGCCACAATACATGCAGATATGTTCATCCCGACGAAACAGTTGTTTGTTGGTCAAGAAGGGCACATCGCCTTTTGCGTGCATACTTTTGTCGTGAGATCGTGTCGCAACAATAGTATTCACATCCAGGTACGAAGTAGCACCTGTCAGACGAGACTCGCCGCCATGCAATCGAACCACCTGCTCGCCTGCTTCCCATGCGACTTGATCACGACAATAAAGCAAAGCGCCTTCTTCTCGTGAAATCCAGCCGACTGGTTGTCCGCCAATATCTAGTTTTAGGATCAAAGTATCCATGTTCTTTTCCTGCTTACGTCAAAAAATAAGTATTCGGATTGTGTGAATAGTGTTGGTGCGCAGCCCGCGGATCGAACGCGGATACGGTTGGGTTTAAACCAACCAGGTAAGCCAATTCCCGTCAGCTGCGCTTGTTTGGTAGCCGCCCTCGGACTCGAACCGAGAAGCACCTGTTTCTAAGACAGGTAGGTATAGCCAATTCCCTTCAGGCGGCTGCTATTTGGTATGGACCCCCGGACTCGAACCGGGATGCCGGTGAGTTTGAAACACCGAGGTAAGCCAATTCCCATCAGATCCATAATATTGGGATTTTCAAAGCAGGACGGAGCAACGCTCTATTGTCTGCGCAACCGGTTGCACCCACAGATGTGCAACACGCGCCCCGCTTCAAAAAACAAAGATTAAAACTGTGGCATCCCCGCTAGGAGTCGAACCCAGAACCGCCGAGTTAGAAGCTCGGTGCTCATCCAATTGAGCTTCGAGGATATTGCTGGAGATGTCGTCCGGACTTGAACCGGAATAAACAAGATTTGCAGTCTCGTGCCTCACCATTCGGCCACGACATCTTTAGTTGGCACACTCGCCAGGTTACGATCCTGGTCTCGAAGTTTTGGAGGCTTCTCGCTGTCCAACAGACAAGTGCATCATTTGGAAGGGATATCCGGAATCGAACCGGAGTACGCGAATTCAAAGTCCGCTGCATTGCCGCTATGCTATATCCCTCTACTAATTTGAACCAGATTCGAATTTGTACATGGATGTACTTATGTAGCGAAGGCCATGGATGGCCGAGAGCTACCCACGATTCCGAGAGTCAAAGTCTCGTGTCTTGCCCTTAGACCAGCGCCGAAATATTTGGACGGCGTAGCGGGATTCGAACCCACAACCTCCCCGTTCGTAGCAGGGCGCTCATCCAGTTGAGCTTTACACCGATTTGGTGGTACGCCGTGGATTTGAACCACGATTGATCACGTTATGAGCATGATGATGTTACTTACATCCAGCGTACCAAGAGAGTGTCCTCGGTCTTCACCAAA
>CAZUMV010000290.1:0-3418 GCA_964621435.1 uncultured Thiotrichales bacterium
GCAGCCACTATAATGATTGCAGAGAAAATTGCTGCGACGATGGTGCGTGAGAACTAATGTAATGGAGAGGGTTGGCTGATGAAGATTTTGATTGTAGGTGGTACCGGAATGATTGGTGGTTGTATAGCGTTGCATCTGCAATCCCTGGGCAACACAGTAACAATTTCGTCGCGCAAGCCGGCTGCCGAGGCGACCCCGTTAGGCAAACTTGACTGGCTTGAAGGGGACTATCTCGAAGAATCCTTTAGTGCTGAGGTCTTATCGGCGTTTGACGCCATTGTTTTTTGTGCTGGGCAAGATATTCGTCACGTACAATCTTACGATGATCTTGACGCCTTTTTCTTGCATGCCAATGGAGAAATGGCGCCCCGGTTTGCGGCCTTGGCAAAAGCGGCTGGTGTTAAAACGTTTATAAATATTGGTAGTTTTTACCCGCAAGCCTTTCCAGAGAGTATTGAGACTAATGCTTATGTGCGATCCCGATTGCTTGCCGATGAGGGCATCACCGCTTTAGCAGACGCGGACTTTAAAGCGCTTAGTATCAATGCGCCATTTGTGGTGGGTTTGCCGCCGGGTTTAAATTCACCAATGTTTAATGCCTACTTTGCCTATGGTCGTGGTGAGGCGCCCCACGTGCCAGTGTTTGGGCCGGCGGGTGGGACCAACTTTATGTCGACCCAATCGTTGGCGGAGGCCACCGCCAATGCACTACTGCACGGCGAGGGTGGAAAGTCTTATTTGGTTGGCGATGAAAATCTGAGCTTCGCAGATTTTTTCAAGCTGTTCTTTGATGCCGTTGGTAGTGAAGCTGAGGTAGCAGCGCTTGACTACGAGCACCCGATGTTGCCGGACCCGGCTATTGTGCAAGGGCGGGGGAATGTTATTGCCTATGAGCCGGATGAAGATGAAACTCGCCTGCTTGCCTATGCTCGCAATGACGTGGCGCGTTCGGTGCGGCAAATGGCAAAAGATCTGGATACTCACCTTGGCCGCGTTGAGCCGGTAGATTTAGGCAGTAATCCGACCACCGATGCGGCCATACTGCATTTGGCCAGAACTTATGCATGGGCGATGGACACCAATAATGCGGGATTATTACGAACCATCATGACCGATGATATCGCCATCCAGGGCCCCGGGTTTTTGATGGATGGCTTTGCTAACGTTGCTGGAATTCCAGCGATGTTAGACATGACGTTTCTGACCACTCAACACATTGTGCATGATCAATGGGTGAATATTGAAGGCGATCAGGCCGTTGCTGAAACACGATGTACCGCATGTCATATTAGCCCGCCGGTAGCTAACCGATCAGAACCAGCGAATCTGGTGTGGGTGATTCGGTATCAAGACAAATTAGTACGCAGCGACGGTCAATGGCGATTTAGCTCCCGCGGAATAATCGTCGACTGGGTTGAATTGCGACCCGCGCAAATTTTCGGCTAACCACGGTCTCGTCATATGAATAAACTGGATCTTTCAAATCCATCCTCGCGAGTCATCCCGGATCTGATCAGGCAACAAGCGCAAGCGATTCCTGATGATCCATTCTTACTGAGCGACGACGTAAGCTATACCTTTGCCGAAGCGGACCAACAAAGTGACCAACTAGCAGGTGGCCTGCACGCTTTACATGTTAGCGCGGGTGATCGCGTTGCCTACCTGTTAGATAACCGCTGCGAAACCGTTATCTTGGCACTCGCCACCAATAAATTGATGGCTTCCTGGGTACCGATATGCAGTGACTACAAAGGTGATTGGCTATTAGATGCTTTGGCGAGAAGTCGCGCCAAGGTGTTGATAACTCAGGCGAAGTACCTTGAGCGCGTGATCGGGATGATGGATCAGTTGCCTGAGACCCAATTAGTGGTGATGGACGATACCGATGCACTACCGCCGGAAGCTCTGGCGTACCAGACCTTGCTAAATCCAACCGCTTTCACGCCTGATTGGTCTGCGGCCAACTACGGGGATACCTGTGCCATTGTATGGACTTCCGGAACCACCGGTAAAAGCAAAGGTGTCATGGTGAGTCACAATGGCTGGCTACGGCCAATCGTAAAAGGTAGTTCTTTGCTTTACCAATCACAACCCGGAGACATTGTTTTCAATGTCTTGCCCTTATTTCACGCGGCGGCTTGGAACACCTCAATTTTTAGAGCCTTGGCAGAAGGATTGCCGGTAGTCATTGAGCCCGGCTTCTCAGTACAAAATTTTTGGCAACGAGTGGCTAAGTTCAAAGCTACCCAGACTTTTACGCTAGGGGCCATGCATTTGTTTTTATGGCATGCACCTGAATCTGAAAGTGACACTGACAACACCTTGCGCAACATGCAAGCCGTGCCGATGCCAACGGAACTGGCGGCACCGTTTGAAAAGCGTTTCGGTGTGGAACTGACTGGCAGTGGTTACGGGCAAAGCGAATGTATGTTAATAACCTCTGAAGCAGGGCGTGTTGGCCCGCACCCACCAAATTCAATGGGCAAGTTTCTGGACGATGCCGAAGTCAAAGTATTCAATGACCAGGATCAAGAAGTGCCGCCCGGAGAAATAGGCGAGATGCGGATTTTTGAGCACGAGAAACATATCATTTGTAATGGTTATTTTGATGATCCGCAAGCAACCGCAGCGGCCTGGCGGGGTGACTGGTTTTGTACCGGCGATTTAGGGCGGGTTGACGAACAAGGTTATTTTTACTTTGTTGATCGTAAAAAAGACGCGGTGCGTTTTGCTGGGCGCAATATCTCAACGCTGCAAGTAGAGGCGATCACCCGTGGGCATCCAGCAGTTAAGGACGTAGCAGCGTATGGTATTCCAGTTGCCGAACTAGTCGCCGAAGATGAACTCAAGATTGACGTTGTGCTTGAAGCGGATGTGCAGTGTACTTTCGAAGAGATCGCCAAATTTCTTAACGACAATGCACCACATTACTTTGTACCACGCTATATGAATATTGTTGACTCTTTACCCTACACGCCCACCAATAAAATTCAAAAGTACCAACTTCGTGAAGCAGGCATCAATGAACAGACTTGGGACAGAATAGCCTCCGGTTTCCAGCTTCAGCGATAACGCATATACCGCGGCGTTAACTTATAAAATTCCCGGAAAGATCGCTTTGCGTTCCTTAGGGTAATCATCAAAGTTCTTTTGAAACCACCGATGGGTAATCAGCGCACGCGGCACCAGGTTGCCAACCGTAATAGCAATGACGAATGCCATACCCAGCGTCCACATCATGATTGCCATGCCGATAAAGGAAATGATTTCAGCGAAATATTGTGGACAGCTTACCCATTTAAAAAATCCGCCGTATGGGATTTTGTAACGCGGCTCATCCGGGGATGGGTTTTTGGAGCGCAAATTTCGCAAGATTTTGTCCGAATACACATTTAGCGTAAAGCCAAAAGCATAAATG
>CAZUMV010000291.1:0-1613 GCA_964621435.1 uncultured Thiotrichales bacterium
ACGATGTGACCATTACCGTTAACGATGGTACCGACAACGCCAGTACGAGTTTTTTCTGGACAGTGATCAGCCAATCCGGAACGTCTGTCATTTATAGCGAAAGTTTCGAAAGCAATAACGGCCGGGTAACGAATGCCGAGGCTAGTGATACTGCAACAACTGGATTTTGGCAAATCGCTTTTCCGGAAACGACCAGCTTCAATAATGAAGGTCCGTACCAGCCCGGTAGTGTTACCGATGGCAACCTGGCAATGGTCACAGCTGGTGCTGCAGGCGCTAGTGCTGGCACCTTCGATATCGATAACGGTTACACTACCGTGATATCGCCCGCGATCTCCCTACCGAATGCAGATTCAATAACCCTGGATTTCGATTACTACTTTAGTATGCGCGTCAACGCGAATAATGATGACTATTTCCGTGTCGTCGTAGTAACTGCTGCCGGCGCGAATATCATTTATGAACAACTTGGCTCCCCTGTCGATGTACCAGCCAGCTGGCTACATATAACCAGAGACTTGAGTGCGTTTGCCAATCAATCTATTCAGTTAAGAATCGAAGCAGCCGACGCCGGCCAACCTTCGTTAATTGAAGCAGGTATCGATACCATAAGTATCACAGTAAATTAGTTGGCATGCCGTAAAACAAAAAAGCCGGTCAACTCGAAAGAGCGACCGGCTTTCTTATTAGTACAACTAACTAACCTTGCATAACTTCCAACATTTTGTCACCCATCTCTGAGGGTGAACGCACAGTATGTACGCCCGCCGCTTCGAGCGCTGCGAACTTGTTGTCTGCAGTACCTTCACCGCCAGAAATTATCGCCCCGGCATGGCCCATTCTTTTGCCCGGAGGCGCAGTAACGCCTGCGATGTATGCGACCACTGGCTTGGAAACATTATCAGCAATATAGGCAGCAGCTTCTTCCTCGGCAGTACCGCCAATCTCACCAACCATTATCATTCCGGCGGTATCAGGATCCGCTTCGAAACGACTCAGGCAAGCAATAAAGTCCATACCATTAATAGGATCACCACCGATACCAACACAAGTTGATTGACCCAAACCTGCGTTGGTAGTTTGGTGCACGGCTTCATAGGTTAATGTGCCCGAGCGCGACACCACTCCGATTTTACCAGGCTGATGAATATTGCCCGGCATGATACCCATTTTGCATTCTCCCGGAGTGATTACACCAGGACAATTCGGACCAATTAAAATGCTATCTGTAGTTCCGAGTTCGGCTTTTACCCGAACCATATCCAGTACCGGTATTCCTTCAGTGATACACGCGATAACACCGATACCAGCGTTCGCCGCTTCCAGAATGGCGTCGGCTGCAAACGGTGGCGGCACATAGATCATAGTAGCGTTGGCACCCGTCTCAGCGACCGCCTCTTCAACCGTGTTAAAAACGGGTAAATCCAAATGTTTTTCCCCACCCTTTCCAGGTGTAACACCGCCGACAATATTAGTGCCATACGCCAAACCTTGCTCGGTATGAAAGGTACCCTGGCCGCCAGTGATACCCTGGCACAATACTTTGGTGTCTTTGTTTACTAAAATACTCATTATGCTAGGCATAAATCGCATTTTAGTATCTTGATTAGCCA
>CAZUMV010000291.1:1623-3413 GCA_964621435.1 uncultured Thiotrichales bacterium
CATTATGCTGCTCCCTTGGCTGCGGCGACCACTGCAGTAGCAGCCTCGGATAAATTTTCTGCTGGCGTAATAGCCATACCTGAATCAGCCAGCAACGCGCGCCCTTCTGCAGACTTGGTTCCTTCAAGTCGAACCACCACCGGCACATCCACTTCCACCTCTTTGATTGCCTGGATGATACCTTCCGCGATCAAGTCGCATCGGACTATACCGCCGAAAATATTAACCAACACCGCTTTGACATTGCCATCAGACAAAATCAACTTAAAGGCTTCAGCGACCCGGTCCGCCGTCGCACCCCCGCCAACATCTAAAAAGTTAGCGGGATCACCACCACGCAGCTTAATCAGATCCATGGTAGCCATTGCCAATCCGGCACCATTAACCATGCAGCCGATATCGCCATCGAGTGGAATATAATTCAAGCTATGCTGACTGGCCGTCACTTCGCGCTCGTCTTCCTGTCCGACATCGCGTAATTCAAGCAAGTCCTTATGGCGGTACAGGGCATTACTATCGAGATTGATTTTTGCATCCAGAGCCACCAAATCCCCGGCACCGGTTACCACTAACGGGTTAATTTCAATCAAGCTGGCATCGGTTTCCCGAAAAACCCGGTACAAGTCCTGCAACAATTTACCGAATACCTTGAGTTGCGTTTTATTAAGACCCAGGGCAAAGCCCAGCTTGCGGCAAAGGTACGGCTGTAAGCCGGCGGATGGGCTAACAAAACCAGTAAAAATAAGCTCTGGCGTTTCATGGGCAACCTCTTCGATTGACATACCACCAGCAGGCGATGCCACAATAGCAATCCGCTTGGCAGCTCGATCAACCAACATACCCAAGTAGAATTCTTTGTCGATATCGGTTAGGTCTTCCACGTAAACACGCTCAACCGGCAAACCTTCACCACCGGTTTGCGGCGTTACCAGCTGCATGCCAAGAATATTCTTGACCGCATCTTCTAATTCTTCCTGGCTGCGCACCAGCTTGATGCCACCGCCTTTACCGCGACCGCCGGCATGCACCTGCGCCTTAACAACCGCGCCGGCCGCGGGCAGCCATTCTTTAACATCATCTAACTGACTGAGATTGGTAACGAGTTTTCCCGCTGGCGGCACCGGAATGCCGGCAGCACGAAACAGTTCTTTTGATTGGTATTCGTGGAGGTTCATAACCTTACTTGCTCATATTTTGAGAATTGGAGCGCATATTCTCATATAATCCGCGAGAAGTTGCCACCATTGGCACTATAATAATTACAATAGTTGTTAGATCTTCTAAATTAGTTTATTAAATTCCGCTCAGGGACGACGAGCAATACATGCCTGAATACGCCAGAGGAAACCACCGCAACGAATATGACTCGTGGCAGTCGTTAAGATTATTCATTTATTACCGACTCGCGCTGTGGGTAGTGTTGTGCGCGTTCTTTTTTGTCAGTGTCCGCTTCGGTACTTTGGAAATAAGATCCGAAGACCTCTACGTCGGTGTCTTGCTGACCATGATCGCTATTATCATCCTGCTAATTCCATTGGTTCGCGCTAAGTATTTCGCCTTTCGCACCTTGGTTGGCGTCAATGTATTACTCGATATCGGCGGACTATCTTTACTTATTTTCATTAGTTCGAGTGGTGTGTCGAGTGGCCTACCGCTGCTAATGGTACCGTCACTGGCGGCCGGTGCCAGCTTGTTGCCCGGGCGGATCGGCTTGGCGTTTGCGGCCACCGCCACGCTGGCATTATTAACAGTGATGTACTACATCCAGATTTTTTTCCCCTCATCAACTT
>CAZUMV010000292.1:0-3373 GCA_964621435.1 uncultured Thiotrichales bacterium
TGACCAGCTATAACAAATTGGGCGATTTGTTATAGCTGGTCAGTCGTCAATGATGAGGTCGGACTCACGAAAGAGATCATCGCCGCGCTGATCTACTGCGGTTTCAGCACTAAGAATGACGACTGTTTCAGTAAGGTTGCCCGCGCGGGCTTTGCGACCATATTTCGATTTTTCAAGTTCATCGCGAACCTGTGCGCGTCCTTCACGGTCTTTATAATTCCAAGATAAAATAATGCCGACGACACGTTGACCGCGCTTCTTGTACGAAACGGCGACGTTGAATGGTGCCCAATAATTTATTTCTTTCAAAGCTGGAACAAGAGCGCGTTGTTTCAGGTTTCCAAAGGCTTTTAACTGGCCTTCTCCTACTCCCAGTATCTCGCGAAATTCTTCGATGGTATATTCTTGTTGCCAGACATTTTTCAGGTTCACACGGCGCGATAAATGCTCATAGAGCGCTAGTGAGTATTTACTGCTAAATGCGGCCATCACTGCAATTTCAAGTTTCCCGAAGCTGACGGAGTCTTTCAGGACTTCGACAAGGCGTTTGTCAAAGCTATAGGTCATTTCTCCGCGTGGGCGCGTCGGGTCGCCCATGTTGTTACCGCCAAGAAGCTGGAAGCGTGTGATTGATCCATTAGGTCGCCGACAACGCGCAATCGTCATCATCAAGCGTTCTATTGAGTCTTCGACGCGATCATTGGAGCAGTGATTTGCCCGTAGCGGCGTCAGATCAACAACGAAGTCACGATCTTCCTCGGCCATCTTTGGCCCAAACGCATTCGCAATGAGCGCGTTAAACACCCGCCTATCTTGGAGCGTCAGACCTTCAACGCCGACAATGTCGATTGTCTCTGCAGGCTTGATCATTTCCCCTATGTCGGGTTTCAGATCGAGCGTTCGCCAGTTGCGGTCTTTGGTCGGTGTGGTTGCCATTCGTAGCCATAACAAATTGGGTGATAGTCACGCCGAGCGCGACCTATAACATGTCGGCAATCGTATGTTATAGTATTGGAAGCAACAAGATTCTGATGGCAATCATCCACAGGATTTGTCGTTGCCATAACAAACCACCCAATTTGTTATAGCTAAGAGCGTTTAGCCACCCAATTTGTTATGGGTAGGTCGATTTCGCCACCCAATTTGTTATAACTAACAAATTGGGTGATAGCGCGAGAACCCAATATGTTATCGGGAATCACCCAATATGTAGTGGCGACTCACCCGAATCGTTATCGGGAATCACCCAATATGTTGAGGTTATCACCCAATATGTTATCGCTAAACGCATAACATATTGAAAATAATCAATAAAAATGATTAGGAAGAAGAAGATTAAGTAGAAGTAAAAAGAACAGCTTTACGCTTCGCTTCAAGCTTTAAAAGGTGATCGGCCTATGGCCTCTCACTCAATTATTCTGATAGATAAAGGACACGCCTTAGGCGTGACATTCTTTGCTTGATCGATAGCGGCAAGGTTAGAGTTCAAAAGTACAAAATTCCGCGTTTAAGGAAAGTCCTGCGCCATTGCCTTCGAAGGAAGCCAAGCGGAAACTGCAGCGCGTTATGGCAGCAATAAGCTTGTCGCAAGCATTTTGAGGTTTGGTTTGATACCGCATTCATCCACAGCTAATCTGCGGTGTATAATTTTGAATGTATCGAAACTATCGATTTAATCAAAAATACCAGATTCTTTCAGGAAGGCGTACAAGAATGTCGCCTCCCCTGCTAATCCGGCCTTTTCAGCGATCTTCTGACCTTCAGCCGGTGTCAATGATAGCGCTATTTTATAACTCCGCTTCTCGGCTCTTCCCTTTGGCGGACGTCCCACAGTGCCAGGCTTTGGTGTTCTTAATCTTCTTGCAGCCGGTTTTTTTTTCGGTCCATCAGTGGCGGGAAGAATTGGGGTTTTTGTTCCGGCTTTAAGCGCGGAGAGGTCATTTCTGCTGGGCATGGCTCATCGTGTCTATGTGGTTGTAAATTCCATCAAATTGCTTGGCTACATCACGGTAGGTGTATGCTGCCAAGGCATCGGCAGACATGATCTGACCGATGGATTGCTCTTTTTCAAAGATAGCATCGAAGGCTTTTGAGAATTTGAGCGGGATCACCGGGATTTTGAAACCAAAATTCGCGCTCACAACCGCACTCGCGACATTTTGGAAGTCCCTACTCTGCCGCCAATCGCCGGTAAATCGTTCGCCGCTCTGCTTTTGCAGCTTGGTGGCAACCACAACGATGCTTTGTGTGAAATTTGCTATCTCGCGGATCGTCCCGATTCCGCTGTTGAGTGATTTCACCTCGTTGAAGATCGGCACAATAACTAAATCGGATTGTGATAGCGCAGATGAAATGCTGTGCGAATGCTCCGAGATCGCCCCTGCCAGGTCGAAAATAATATCAATGTCATCGGGAATATCGGGAAAAGGCTCCGTCAGATCGATCGCCAGGAGCCGGTTATCTGGAATGAAGCTATCAAAGACATGATATTGCTCATTGGTTCCAATGGCATACTCACGATCAATCGCGATATTCGTTGCGATCGGGGTTTTGCCTGCGGAGCCTTTGGCGCTGTAAACTGTGATTTTCATGTTTTCGAATGTTCCGAGAGAATCTAATTTATCGATTCTGCCATAACTATCGAAAATATCAATAGTATTTATAATATTATACGTTTCGATACTATCGAAACTATTAATAACTTGGATATTATAAACCCGACCTCATGAACGAGGAGGGCAGGGGGCAGGCAGAGCTAAGGGCTTTGCTCTCGCGCACTAAAAGCACAATCTGCATGGCCGTGGCTCATTCGCTTCGCTCACTGCGCCCGCACCAAGACCATGCAGATTGTGCTTTCCGCTTGCTACCCCACATTCGCCATGTGGCAGGGATGCAAGCATAGCCTGCTCCCCTTTTTCAATTAGGCACACTCAATAGGCTCCACGCGGGCCGATAGGTCTGCGAAGGATAGAACTTCGACCCCTTCGGGGTGTAAGACGAATACAGGGGGATTCTATCTCTCGCGCTCATGATCGTTGGAGCGCTCTTTCAGGTTGTCAGCGATCAGCTTAGCCATCGGTTTATGGTCGAGCTTCTCAAAACCTATTCTCGACGCCTCGTACCAGGCTTCCTGGTCCTTTGAGCTGAGAGAAATCTTATACCCAGCATTATCGCCTAGGACGCGCAGCCAGGTGCGCTGCGTGCGGCCGTTGCCTTCGATGAAGGGATGAGCTGCATTGATCTCGTTGACGTGCTCAGCAGCTCTTTCAGCGAATTTAGTAGGCTTTAAGCCGACAAGGTTCTTTTCCGCTTCCAGTTTGGCAAAACGGTCATCCAAATAAGAGCCGATATGTTCAGGCACCGCGAAAGGGGC
>CAZUMV010000293.1:0-3368 GCA_964621435.1 uncultured Thiotrichales bacterium
TCCCATTGCTCAAAACTATTGTTGTCAGCAACGGTCGAGCGATAAAAAGCCGTTTCGAAATTCGCCTGGGTGTGCTTTGCACCTAAAAAGTGCCCACCCGGTCCAACTTCCCGCATGGCATCCAGCGCTAAACCATTTTCGGAAAGATCGACGCCTTCCAATAATATTTTGATCATATTCGCCTGATCGGCATCCATAATAAATTTCTCGTAACCCATCGCCAAACCACCTTCCAGCCAACCGGCGGTATGCAGCATAAAATTGATGCCGGCGAGCGCCGTTGTTTGCAGGGTATTAGCGGATTCGTAAGCTGCTTGTGCGTCAGGTATTTTCGAGGCACATAAACCACCGCCGCTACGAAACGGCACACCCAACCTGCGCGCCAATTGCGCCGCCGCATAAATAACCTGACTGGGTTCCGGGGTACCGAAGGTCGGCGCACCCGATTGCATCGACACAGCTGCGGCAAAGGTCCCGAACACGACCGGCGCTCCGGGACGCACCAATTGTGTATAGGCGATGCCCGCCAATGCTTCAGCTAGAATCTGGGTAACCGTGCCACCAACGGTTACCGGTGACATGGCACCGGCAAGAATAAACGGGGAAATAACCGTAGCCTGATTATTTTCAGCGTATATTTTAGCCGCCCCTAACATGGTGGCGTCAAAGGTCATGGGTGAATTCGCATTGATCAAGCTGGTAGTGACGCAGTTCTGATCGATAAAATCTTCACCAAACAAAATTTTGCACATATCGACCGTGTCTTGGGCGCGCTCCGGCCGGGTAACGGATCCCATAAAGGGCTTGTCACTAAATTTCATGTGGCTATAGACCATATCAAAGTGTCGCTTATTGACCGGTATATCCACTGGCTCACAAACCGTGCCACCAGAGTGGTGCATACCCGGACTCATGTAGGCGAGCTTTACAAAATTTCTGAAATCTTCAATGGTTGCATAGCGGCGCCCCTCATCCAGGTTACGGACAAACGGTGGTCCGTAAGCAGGCACTAAAACGGTACGCTTGCCACCAATGATGACATTGCGATCCGGATTGCGCGCGTATTGAACATACTCCGAGGGCGCAGAAGCTTTTATGATCGAGCGACATAAACCCTTGGGGAAGCGGATACGCTCGCCGTCGATATCGGCGCCCGCCTCTTTGAACAATTCAAGCGCGGACGGAAATTCGCTAAATTCAATGCCGATTTCTTCGAGAACCGTGTCAGCAGCATCTTCAATTTTTACTAATGCCTCTTCATCCAACATATCGAAGTAGGGAATTTTACGCTCGATAAAGGAACTAATCGCAACCTGATTTTGCTCTCGAGCCTGTCGCTTGGCAGCGCGACCGCCTCCTCTTTTTCTCCGCACCATCATCCACCTCCGCAAAACATGAAAAAGCCTGGAAATTTCCCACTGTTAGTCATTTTCGTACAATCGATACCGGCCTGCAAACACAGGCACGACACCGGTCTGATCCTATCCGACCAATAAAGTTGTCAAATTATATGATTATCCTAGTAATATTAGATTGTTAAACTTCACAAGATTAAAATAAACGGCGCCCGCGACGTATCAATGTCTACTTACGACATTGCCATTAAAACAGCTAATAACTACCGATAAATTCACTCACCATTGTTGCACTGTGGACATGTTTGACTGATGGTATAAAACTTGGGCAAGGCCTCAGATAAACAACATCAAAACCCATAAGCCAAAAACACAAAGGATAAGAAAATGAGTAAGTATCCAAGCGATCTTGAAATTGCTTCAGCAGCAAACATGAAACCGATATCCGAGATCGCTGCAAAACTAGACATACCTAGTGACGAATTAATTCCTTATGGTCATGACAAAGCTAAAATTTCTTATGACTTTATTGATTCCGTTGCTGCCAAAAAAGATGGCAGGCTAATACTCGTTACCGCAATCTCGCCAACCCCGGCTGGTGAAGGTAAAACCACCACCTCAGTCGGTCTTGGTGATGGCCTTAACCATATCGGGAAAAATGCCATGGTCTGTTTGCGGGAACCCAGTTTGGGTCCGTGCTTTGGCATGAAGGGTGGTGCTGCCGGCGGTGGCTATGCGCAAGTGGTGCCCATGACCGATATCAATTTGCATTTCACCGGTGACTTTCATGCTATCGGTGCAGCCCACAATTTGCTTGCTGCAGTTATTGACAATCACATACATTGGGAAAACCAACTTAATCTCGACCCACGCCGAATCACCTGGCGCCGTGTCGTGGATATGAACGATAGATCACTAAGAGAAATCACCAGCGGTCTTGGCGGCATATTGAACGGCATTCCACGGCAGGCCGGTTTTGACATTACAGTAGCGTCGGAAATTATGGCGGTCTTTTGTCTGGCTACCAGTCTCGAAAATCTGGAACAACGAATCAGCAACATTGTGATTGGCTACACACGTGATCGACAGCCCGTAAAAGTCAGTCAATTGAACGTCGCTGGTGCAATGACCGCATTGCTGCGTGATGCCTTTCAACCGAATCTGGTACAAACTCTGGAGAACAACCCGACCTTTATTCATGGTGGGCCATTCGCCAATATCGCGCATGGCTGTAACTCTGTTATGGCTACAAAAACAGCGTTAAAACTTGCCGACTATGTGGTGACGGAAGCAGGTTTCGGTGCTGATTTGGGCGCCGAAAAATTCCTCGATATCAAGTGCCGTAAAGCCGGGCTAAAACCTGACGCTATTGTTTTAGTCGCCACCACCAAGGCACTTAAAATGCACGGCGGGGTCGCCAAAAAAGATCTGGTCGGGGAAGATGTTGAAGCGGTATTAAAAGGCTGCGAAAACCTCGGCAGACATATTCGAAATCTGGGCAACTTCGGTGTTCCGGTTACTGTCGCCATCAACCATTTTGTTACCGATACCGATGCCGAGCACGAAACAATTCGCACGTTTTGCGAAAACTTCGGGGTTGAATGTACCGTCTCCTCACACTGGGAATTTGGCGGCAAAGGAGCCGCAGCATTGGCAGAAAAAGTCGTCGAACTAATCGACAACCAGACCTCCCAATTCCGAACACTTTATGACGATAACATGAAACTTTGGGATAAAGTTCGGCATATCGCCCGTACTATTTATGGCGCGGAAGATATTATCGCCGACAAAAAAGTGCGTAACCAATTTGCGCAATTCGAAAAAGATGGTTACGGCCACTACCCCATCTGCATGGCAAAAACCCAATACAGCTTCTCCACTGACCCGTTGTTAATGGGCGCCCCAACCGGACATGAAGTTCCGATAAGAGAAATAAGGCTGGCGGCTGGCGCAGAATTTGTAGTGGTGGTCTGTGGTGATATCATGACCATGCCGGGGCTGCCGCGTATCCCG
>CAZUMV010000294.1:0-3347 GCA_964621435.1 uncultured Thiotrichales bacterium
GTGGTCAATGATTCGAGCCATTGTGCGGCAACGGAGCGGAAAACAAATTCAAATAGCCCGGCTTTATTGCCGAAGCGATAGCCAGCCAGGCCACGCGAATATCCTGCTAATTCACCGACGTCTTTCAGTGTGGTATTGGTGGTGCCTTGTTCGGTAATAAGTCGAACCGCAGTTTCAAGCATGCTGGCATCTGATGCTTCAGTGCGTTGCGCATGCGAGATTCTTTCACTTTGAGGCATTATTTTTAGGAGGCATGAAGATAGAACGGGTAGTTTATATAACTTGCTTGTTCGAAGCAAGTAAATATAGTAATTAGAGGCCTATGCAAGAACGTAGCTTAAGCGTTTGTTTTATCGAGTTCTTCGAGGAACGATAATGACCTTATTCCGTACCAGGAGTAGTGTTCACCATCAACTAGGGCGCTGGCAAAACCGGATTTTGCGAGCTCGGTTTTGTGCCGTGCGAACGGGAAGGGCTCGCTGGAAAATAGCAGGATGGTATCCTTCCTGGAAATTTTGTCGACATCAATAACCGGGTATTTTTCGTCAAAGCTCAGTCGTGCAGATTTCAGGCCGACTTGATCCAGCATCGCCTGGATGAAGGTGTCCTCGCCAATCGCCATCCACGGCTCGCGCCAGATCAGGTAAACGAAATTCGTTTGTGTGGTCGGTTTGTTCCACCATTCGATCACGCCGGGTATATTTTCGAGATCGTCAATTGAATGTGTTTTCGCGCTGACTTCTTGCCAGCGTTGCGCGATCGTCGCAAGGGGCTTGTTTTTTAACAGATCCGCCAAGCGGAGTAGTTCTTCATGAATATTCTTCAAAGAGGAGATATGCAGATCCACCCAGGGGTAGGGGCAGCTATCCGCCATCTCTTTGAGATTCTCTTCACGGTCGAAAATAACCAGATCGGGCTGTAATTTTGCACAGCGTTCCCATTTGATATCTTTAGTGCCACCCACCGCTGTGATTTTGTCGACCTTGTGTTTTGGGTAGAGGCAAAAACGAGTCCGTCCGACCACATTTACGCCACACTCTATAAGAGTCTCGGTGATTGATGGAACCAGACAAATCACGTTCATGATTATATGCACCCACAGGGTGAATTAGTTAGAAGCAATCTCCAGGAACCCTAACTGTACCTTCCATTAAGATTCGCGCACTACGACTCATGATTGCTTTAACAGGAACTAATTCGTTATCTCGTTCAATAACTTCTGCGCCAACTTGCAAAGTCCCGGAAGGGTGTCCGAAGCGAACCGAATTTCTTGCGCCACCACCCGCTGCCAGATTTACTAAAGTACCTGGTACGGCAGATGCTATGGCAATAGCAACGGCAGCGGTACCCATCATGGCATGGTGTAGTTGTCCCATAGAAAGCGCCCGAACCACCAGATCGATATCTTTTGCGCTAACCGCTTTGCCGCTTGATGCCGCGTAATCCTGGGCTGCGCCAACAAAAGCGACTTTGGGAGTATGTTGTCGGGTTTGTGCTTCTTCTATATTTTTGATCAGCCCCATCTTTATGG
The DNA here is from genome assembly GCA_964621435.1 of uncultured Thiotrichales bacterium. Taxonomy (GTDB): domain Bacteria; phylum Pseudomonadota; class Gammaproteobacteria; order CAZUMV01; family CAZUMV01; genus CALIRD01. Next base: position 1,532 of record CAZUMV010000294.1, read on the forward strand.
CGCCATGCGTACGGATGGTCTCGAACATAGTGAGTGCTTCTTCATCCGAGTTGATGGCGCTTTGCAGTTCGACGCCGGTGTAGCCAATATCAGCGGCGTTCAAAAAGATGGTTGGAATGCCTGCAGTGATCATGGTGGCGTCGAATGTGCCGACGCCCGGCACTTTTAGCTGATCGACAATCTTGCCGGTCGGAAACAAGGCGCTGTCAGCGGCAGCCGGGTCCATAAACTCTACCTGGACTTCAGCCGCAGGAAAAGTCACACCATCAAGTTCGAAATCACCGGTTTCCTGAACTTCACCGTTGGTAATCGGAACCTGCGCAACAATAGTCTTTTTGATGTTGGCTTGCCAAATGCGCACCGTAGCTATGCCATTGTCGGGGATTTTGCTTTTCTCCACCAAACCATTATTGATTGCAAACGGCCCGACCGCAGCACTCAGGTTGCCACAATTGCCGGTCCAATCAATAAACGCCTTGTCGATCGCGACTTGTCCGAACAAGTAATCGACATCATGATCGGGTTGGGTGCTTTTGCTCAAAATGACAGTTTTGCTTGTACTTGATGTGGCGCCGCCCATGCCATCGGTTTGCTTGCCGTAAGGGTCCGGGCTGCCGATTACGCGCAATAACAAAGCATCGCGCGCAGTACCAGCTTGTTGCGCTGCAGTTGGTAGATCTTCAAGATTAAAGAACACGCCTTTGCTTGTGCCACCACGCATATAGGTTGCCGGAACTTTGATTTGAGCAACATGTGTCATTTATTTAAGCCGCATTTGATTCAAGAAAGTCTTGCGCAAATCTTTGCAAGACGCCACCAGCTTCATAGATGGTAACTTCTTCGGCGGTATCAAGCCTGCAAGTCATCGGCACTTCAACACTTTCGCCATTTTTGCGATTAATCACTAAAATTAATTCCGCGCCCGGTGCCGGCTCACCTTTAACATCGTAGGTTTCGGTGCCGTCAATATTCAGGGTTTTTCTTGTAGTACCTTCTTTGAATTCCAGTGGCAATACACCCATACCCAATAAGTTTTGACGGTGAATACGTTCAAAGCCTTCCGCTGCAATAACCTCGACCCCCGCTAAACGCACACCTTTGGCGGCCCAGTCCCGGGACGAGCCCTGACCATAGTCTGCACCAGCAACGATGATAAGAGGTTGCTCACGGTTCATGTAGGTTTCAATGGCTTCCCACATGCGTGTTACTTCACCTTCAGGCTCAATACGTGCCAGCGAGCCTTGTACTACTTCGCCATTTTCCAGAACCATTTCATTAAGTAGCTTTGGATTGGCAAAGGTTGCACGCTGCGCGGTTAAGTGATCACCGCGATGGGTGGCATAGGAATTAAAGTCCTCTTCTGGCAAACCCATTTTTGCTAAATATTCGCCAGCAGCACTGCTCGCGAGAATGGCATTAGAGGGCGACAAGTGATCAGTGGTAATATTATCTCCGAGAACTGCCAAAGGTCGCATGCCGGTCATGGTTCTTTTTCCGGCCAGCGCTCCCTCCCAATAGGGTGGGCGTTGAATGTACGTACTGCGCACGTCCCAATCGTATAGCGGTTTGGTTTTGTTGTCCGCGTCATCCTGTTTGGCAAACATTGGAATATAAACATTGCGATACTGTTCAGGATTAACGGCCTGGTTTACGATTTGATCAATTTCTGCGTCGTCTGGCCAGATGTCTTTGAGTCGGACCGGATTGCCATCAGGATCATTACCGAGTACGCCGGTTTCAATGTCAAAGCGGATCGTCCCCGCAATTGCATAAGCAACTACCAGCGGCGGCGATGCCAGAAAGGCTTGTTTGGCAT
>CAZUMV010000295.1:0-3333 GCA_964621435.1 uncultured Thiotrichales bacterium
AGCAGCACATACAATAGCGGAAACCGCTACTGCTTCAGCATTGAATGCCAACAAAACGAGTTACCCGGCGGCATACTTCGCGCAATACTCTCCGCGCAGTGCACTGGACATAATTAACCGTGTACCGGGGTTTCAATTGTCTCAGGCAGAAAACAAACGTGGTCTTGGCCAGGGTGGAGCCAATATTCTAATCAATGGTGAACGAGTCACCGGTAAAACGGATATTGGTAGCCAACTGGGGCGAATTGCTGCAACCAACGTCATTCGGGTTGATATTGTGGATGGAGCCTCAATCAATATACCGGGACTGTCCGGCACCGTTGCCAACATCATTACGGAAACTAAGGGGCTCAGCCGCACCTGGTCATGGGGCCCTGAGTTTAGAGAGCAATTATCAAAGAGTTTTCGACATATTCACTTTACCGTATCAGGCGAGCGCGGCCCTTTCTCATACTCGGCTGAACTTAGAGATGAATCATTCCGGCGCGGTCATTGGGGTATCGAAACGCTCACCGACGCCAACGGCGCGGTGTTCGAAAGCCGCGATGAAAAAAGCACTTACAGCGGTGACAACCCAGGCATCGCTGTGGATTTAACCTGGAAGCCCAAAGACCAGCATACCGGCAAGCTGAATCTTGAATATAACCAATTCAAATTCAGAGAAATAGAAAACTCGTCAAGACAAGCGGTGACCAAGATAGGTCAGACCGTCAACACCGTCTTTAATGGTAACGAAGACGAATGGAATGCGACGGTTGGTCTCGACTATGAATTCCCGGCATTCAGCGGCACATTAAAAGGTATCGCCTATTATCGCTTTGAGCATTCACCCAGAACCTCAAAATTCAGTGTATTCAACGTCAGCAGCTTATTGCAAGATTCTTCTTTGTTTAGCCAAACAGCAGACGAATCAGAAGCGATTTTACGATCCGAATATTCCTGGGTTCCCCGTGCCGGCCGTGATTGGCAAGTAGGTCTTGAGGGTGCTTTGAATATTCTGGACATTGAATCTGCGTTGTCTGTTCTTGAAGACGATGTTCTCGTTGCACAAGCACTCCCGGGCGCGACTTCCCGGGTGGAAGAGCGGCGTGCCGAGTTAACGGCAACCCACACCCGAACATTGACTCCGCAGTGGGACATGCAAATGTCTATCGGTATGGAGTATTCTGAATTGTCTCAAACCGGTGGCCTTACGCGCGCATTTTCAAGACCGAAAGGATTTATCTCCACCACCTACAAACCCTATCCGGACTTTGCCGTTCGTACAAAACTTGAACGAGAAGTGGGTCAATTGAGTTTTTTTGATTTCATCTCGTCAGTCAGTGTTTCCGACGATTTGGATAGCGCCGGAAATGTGAACTTGAAACCCCAGCAAAATTGGTTAGCTGAGCTCGAGCTGGATAAAGACTTTGGCGACGGAAATAATTTCAAAGTCAGATTTTACGGATCACAAATTTCCGATCTGGTAGATCGCATTCCGATCGGCGCATCAGGTGACGCGGTCGGGAACATCGACAGCGCCAAACAATCGGGGTTCGACATTAACGCAACCATAAATTCTGCCAAATGGGGATTTGAAGGAATTGAATTAAAACTCGCTTACGATCGCCGATGGTCCAGTGTAGATGACCCCCTACTTGGCTTTAGCCGACGGCTGAACAACGACAAAAAATCATACTGGGAAGTCTCTTATCGTCACGATGTCATCGACACACAATGGGCTTATGGAGCATCCGCAAACCAAGGCAGGAATGCCCCGTCTTTTCGTCTGAACTCCATAGGCCAATATAATTATGATGGTCCATGGGCTATGGCGTTTGTCGAGCACAAGAATATTTTCGGTGTGAAGATGAATTTGTCTGTGAGAAATCTGTTTAACGGCACCGATGATTTTCAACGCCAGTTCTTTACAGACCGAAGGGATCTGGGCGCACTCGACTTTACAGAGTCGAGATCTCGCGCATACAAGCCATATTATCTGATTGAGTTTTCCGGCGAGTTTTAAATTCCATGAACCCGGGCTAAGGGCTTAGAGTACGCAAGAAGAACTCCAAGTCTTTTAGCTCTTCATCATTCATTCCCAACGGCAAAATGTCGAAGTGTGGTCGGAACGGATGTTGATCCCGAAAGTAGACTGGCGGCTTGGGTTTATTGTAGTGTGCGATCACTTCAGTTAATGAAGAGAACTGTCCGGCATGCATATAAGGTGCTGTATCTCCAACGTTGCGCAACGAAGGTGTTTTAAAAGCACCAACGAGTTCTTGTCCTTGCTGCTTTAAAAATTCCAGCTCGGCACAATCACCCTCGCCTGCATCGCTCCACTTTCCCAGACAATTGAACGGGTCAGCACGCAAAGTGTCGATACCTTCGTAACGCCCAAGGTCAACATTTTTGACGTCTTCTTCAGGCACTCCGACGTTGTGGAATTCAAAGTTCGTAAATAACGGCCCGTTGTGACAGCTCACACAACCAGCTTTACCCATAAACAATCGCATACCACGAGTTTCGGCAGCGGAAAAATCATGAGGTTTTCCTTCGTTCAAACGCTTCACAAAATTATCAAAGCGTGATTGAGGTAAACGCAAAGATCGTTGGTAGGCTTGTAGTGCTTTGCCAACATTGACTAGCACCAAGGTACCATCAGATTCTTTAACAGGTGCGCCGAATAGCGCCTCATATTCCGCTTCATAATCAGCGCGGACGGTTGCGACAGCTAATTTGCGAGACAGCCCGTGCTCATTGGGCGAGAGTAAGGGCTCGATCGCCTGCGACCACAAACTATCCTTGCGGCCGTCCCAATAACGCCATGGCCCGTAACTTGCGCCTAGCAAGCTCGGTGTGTTGCGCCGCGTCGTGCCAAGACCTACACCAAGTTTGCGCCCGTCGGTGAAGAATCGTTCCGGCTGGTGGCAACTAGCGCACGAGATCTCACCATTCGCGCTAAAGGCCGGATCAAAAAATATTTTTTCGCCCATCGCTGCAGCAGCCGGATGGTCAGCGTAGCGATTATCCGGTGCCGCGGGCAAAGGTGGCAACGTGCTGAGGGTAAAGGTTTTAAGAAAGGCAATATCCTGAGGCGTAAATTCTGATGATTCTGTCGCCAGATTCGGGCTGGCAAGTGGCGCCATCATCAGCGCGCACAGGGTAGCTAGTAATACGCGGCGCTGAAACATTATAGCTGCAAATTGAATCGCAGAGTGTCTGTGGTTTTGTCGTCCAGCGGTATATCAAAGTCAATCACCCACCAGCCGCGCATTTGAAATTTAACACCCTCAACCTGATAAACACCCGGAGCAATCTGGGTGGTGACCCTTGGTTGCGTGGGTAAGCCGT
>CAZUMV010000296.1:0-3321 GCA_964621435.1 uncultured Thiotrichales bacterium
CATTTACCTGGAATATTAAATGACACCGTATAGTCCTTCCCGGTATCTTCTACTTTTAAAGGCGACTCAAGGCTGTAAGCTAGTGCCAAGCGCTGTCTTATGTTGTCCTGCGCCATTTTGTTCCCTTTGTGCTGGCGCTGATCAGTAACGTCACTTAAGGGGTTGGAAACCGTAATGGTAATAGACGCACCGCGTTTTTTTACCGTTATTGTTACCACACCACCTTCGGTTAAAGGCTCTATACCATGGTATAGCGCATTTTCTACCAACGGTTGTAAAATCAACGCTGGTATCTCGGTGCGCAAATCAACCGACGGGTCAATTTGCCAATCAACTTGTAAACGATCTCCAAGTCGATGTCCCTCAATATTCAAATACCGTTTGGTGACATCTATTTCTTCACCAACGGTTAACATATTTCGATCTGCAAGGGAGACTCTAAACAAATCTGCCAAATCCTCAACCGCACGCTCCGCTTCTTCCGGATGCGTTCTGGTCAGGCTGGCTATGGTGTTCATACTGTTGAACAAGAAGTGCGGCCTAATCCTCGCCTGCAGTGCTTGTATACGTGATCTGGCTTCCGCCTCAGTATTTGCCTTCCATTGCGTCTGGACATAAAAGTACCTTAAAACCACCGCTGATACGATTGCACAGATCACAAGATTACGACGAATAAAGCTGCCCCATAGCTCAGAATGCATATTTAGCATATTTAAGTGACTCAGTACCCAAATTGCAATAACTGAACAAATCAGGGTAATAATCAAGCTGGTGCCGTATGAAATCAGCGCCGATTTGAGCGGGTTGCCATGATCGAACCAACGCCGGAAATAACACAGCACGACGATGGTCGTAAGCGACACCCATTGCACGAACAGGGAAATAAAAGCCAGACGACGCCAAAAATTAGCCGCGTCCATTCCTGGCGCAACGGTCAGTAACAACGCCAGTAGTTCTGACATTAGGACGACGAGAAAGACGTTATAACTGCTACAAAAGTCCGGTAAAAAACCTTCTCGACGCTCGTCGGTCTGCTTTATTGCAGCCTTTTTCTCTTCCATAAGAACCGAGGGAAACGTATTAAATTTAAGGCGCAACAATAGCACATTGGGGAATTACGTGAACGTCACCCAAGGTATACTTGCTACGAAGTTCTCATTATCATCTGTATCAGCACGCGACTGAATAAAAACCGTTTTTATATAGTGATGAAAGGTACCAAAAACATGACGAACAAGGTAAACAAATCCTGGGGTGGGCGCTTTAGCGAAGCAACCGATGCTTTTGTGCAATCTTTTAGTGAATCGGTCAGTTATGACCAACGTCTGTGTTTCCATGATATCAAGGGCTCAATCGCGCATGCCACGATGCTGGGCAAAGTTGGAGTGCTTACCCAAACCGAAACGGATAGCATTGTTGAAGGGTTGGAACGAATTGCGGTAGAAATCGAAAATGGCAAGTTCGAATGGTCAACCGAACTTGAAGATGTGCACATGAATATTGAAGCACGCCTGACTGACTTAATCGGTGAGGCCGGTAAAAAACTGCATACCGGGCGCTCGCGAAACGACCAGGTCGCTACCGATATTCGTCTTTATTTGCGTGATGAAATTATCCATTTAGTTGCTGAAATTCAGCGCCTACAAAGTGGCTTGCTTGATTTGGCCGAAGCGGAAGCTGACACCATAATGCCCGGCTTTACGCATTTACAAGTTGCGCAGCCAATCAGCTTTGGTCACCACATCCTGGCATGGTTTGAAATGCTGGAACGCGACAAGTCGCGCTTGTTTGATTGTCATAGCAGAATGAATGTCATGCCGCTTGGCAGCGCCGCCCTGGCTGGCACCAGCTACCCGATTGATCGCGAGCTTACGGCCGAGCTACTTGGCTTTAGTATGCCGTGCAATAACTCGCTGGACGGCGTAAGCGACCGTGACTTTGCGATCGAGTTTTGTGCTGCGGCAGCACTAATCAGTACCCATCTTTCGCGCATTGCCGAAGAAGTGGTGTTATGGACCTCGGCACAATTTAACTTTGTAAAATTACCGGATCGGTTTTGTACCGGTTCATCAATCATGCCGCAAAAGAAGAACCCGGATGTCGCCGAATTGGTGCGCGGTAAAAGTGGCCGTATTACCGGCAACCTGGTTGCGCTATTGACCCTCATGAAAGGGCAACCTCTGGCCTATAACCGTGATAATCAGGAAGACAAGGAGCCGTTGTTCGATACCATTGACCAAATCGCCGCTGCGTTAACGGCGTTTGCTGATATGTTGCCGGCGATAGAAGCCAATAGAGACGTGATGGCAGCCGCTGCGCGACAAGGCTTTTCTACCGCCACCGATCTTGCTGATTACCTGGTAAGAAAAGGCATGCCGTTTAGAGATGCACATGAAGTGGTCGGTAAAGCCGTACACTTTGCGGGCGAGAGAAGTTGTGATCTCGCTGATTTAGCGCTGGATGAATTACAACAATTTTCGGAGACTATTAGCGATGATGTGTACGACGTACTAACCTTGTCTGGCTCGGTGAATAGCCGTGATCATTTCGGCGGTACTGCGCCCAACCAAGTTAGAGAACAAGTCGTCGCGCAGCGAGCAAAACTAAAATAGCAAACCAGCATGGCTAGCCAATACGACATCATCGCCGATGAATGGGAGAATCGCGCCAACGATCTGGCACAATGGGCGATGGACACACTAATCAACCGGAAAGATGTCTGGGGCCAATATTCAGTTCTTACACCAACCGAAAGACGCCGCGAAGGACGTTCTTACAAAGCCATGACGCTACCGCAAAAGCACCTGCGCGGAAATGACATGGTGAGCATCGATAAACTAACCCGACATTTCGCCAGCCGCCACCAACGCAAACCGCAGATTATCGGGCTGCATGCCAAAAGCAAAAACACCACCAGTCGTTGGATGGGCATAGATATTGATATGCATGACGACAACAAAACCAATGCCGAAGATCATAGTCGGCGAAATTTGGTGGGTGCAGTAGAGTGGTGGAAAAAACTTCAAGGTCTTGGCTACGATCCCTTACTCTTTAATTCCAACGATAATGGCGGTTACCATCTCTGGATCTTGTTTGCTGAACCAGCCCCGACTGCAGACGTATTCGCTTTCGCAAAATCCATTGTCACCACTTGGGAAGAAACGGGGTTGGACGAAGAGCCCGAAACTTTTCCTAAGCGTGTTAAAGAAGACAGCATCGGCTCCTGGTTTCGTCTACCTGGTCTACATCACACCAAGCACCACTACTCCAGCGTCTGGAGTGGTGATGATTGGCTGGACGACCCATGGCTGACCGGACACG
>CAZUMV010000297.1:0-3267 GCA_964621435.1 uncultured Thiotrichales bacterium
TCACTCATAATCTTTTTACAGCCTCCAGCCGTTGCCGAAGTTTTTTGGTCGCATAGCGATAGCGACTCTTCGCAGCTTCATGGCTAATGTTCAAAATTTCTGCAATATCCTTAACGGTTAACCCGCCTTCCTGATGCATTAAAAATACTTCACTTTGTTCGGGGGGTAATTTTGCCACCGCTTCGGTCAGCGCTTTACCCAGCCGTTTCCTTTCAAAATCATTTTCCGGCTGCCAGTTTTCGTGCGCGGTAACTTCCGGTATTTCATCGTTAGCGCTTACCTTATCCAGCTTCCGGCCCTGTTTCCGGTACCAGTCCACCAAATGGTTGTGCGCCAGCGTAAACAACCAGGTCGTAAACTTCGCTTCGGGCTTATAACTTCCTTTAGCGTTAATCAGTTTGACCCATACATCCTGATAGAGTTCTTCAGCAGTCCCTTGATCACTGCATTGCCGTAAAAAATAGCGGTAAACCGCGCCTTTATGACGGGTATACAGTTCTTCGAAAGCAAGCTGGTCGCCAGCGGCATAGTTTTGCATTAGATTTTCATCGCTAAGATTGGCGTCCATAGGCAACCAATCTAGCGTTTCTCCAGTTAGATTTAAAGTCGGATTTAACAAGCAGTGAAGTCTTATTTAGCCGTAAGTGAATTAAACATCTCCATACCTAGACCTTTTCTGCGATCCTGATCATGGCAAACCGTTCAATAACGCCACCAATTCCATCCCGCACTTTTTCAATAAGCGCTATGTCGTTTCCTGTAATTACTTTGATTTCTCCATAATTCATTCCAACATAATTACCAGTGGTCACTTTTTGAACAGTGCCATCCGTGGTCTGTATCAAAGCCCAAAGTTGTCCATCTTGTTGTAGCGTGCCGACCATACTAAGGCTATCGAGCGGAAAGCCTTCCAAAAACTCTCGGCTACGATGTTGGTCGATCGCTATCATATCTTTTGGTGGGACGGATATAGCGATATCATTGTTATCAAAAATAGCGGAGATCACGTTCGGATCAAAGGGGTCTTTATTCGCTTGTGGATAGCTAAATGTTGCATAAATTATTGGTTCCGGAATTCCGGCAACCACACCACGCGGATTATTTTTTACTTGTTCTGCATATTGCTCGAGTTCCGCGATATTATTTCCGCACGCGGTAATCGATATGACACATGCGATGGAAAGACTATAAATTACATATTTCATTATTTTTCTCGTTACGTTAAAAAACACTTCGCTTATAAGAACGTTTTAGTTTCGATAAAGGGTTATCTTTTTCCAAAAAAGCAGATAAGGGTTCTGGCCGGCCAGGTCTAACCCCTGACCGGCCAGAATATTGCAAATGCTGGTTAATCAACCCTAAACTTAATAACAATCTGCTTACCAGTCGTCTCAACGGCCTGGCCGTTAATGATCCGAGGTTTATAGCGATATTTTAGAACCGACTTTAATGCTTCTTTATTAAAGATCGGTGACGTTGATGACACAATCACTGCGTCGCGTACAGAACCATTTGCCGTTATGGTGTATTGAACAATGACATCACCTTCAATTCCATTTGCACCCATCGGGTAAATTGGTGCGACCCTGAATATAATCTGGGCGCTGGTGTCACCCAGAGTTCCACTTTTTTCGATTTTAGGTTCAACCTTAAATCTGCCCGGGTCAACAATCTTTAGTTGCGTGGATACCGCCAGTTTCTCAAACGGTTGCTTGGTTACTTCCGGCGGTGGCGTTTCGTCTACTGGCGGCTTTTCCGGTTTCTCGATCACCTTGGCTTCCACGACTTCTTCTTGTGGTGCTGCTATCTCAGGTAATGGTATTGCTGCAATCCGTTCGGTTTTTTCGTGTTGTACGCCGATCAAACTTACCATCACCATAATCAAGCCAGAGGTAACCAGAAAAGCGGGTGGCATCATTGCAAATGTTCTCGTTGTGCTATTCATCATCATGCTCCTTGAGGTTGCGGGAAGATCCTTTTAATTTTGATCAATGGAAGAGGCGAGTGAGACTAGCGATACAAATTCGCCACGATAGCCATGCTCATCATCGCTACGCGCATCACGGGCCAGCTCGAGCACCTGTTCATAATCGAAGTCATGGAGCATTTCGGCACCACGCAAGACCTGGCCAAAGCCGGCAACTGCTGCAGCGAAACGAAAGTTCTCCGAACTGTCTTCAAGATCGCCAATGATTTTTTTGCGATCCAGAGGCTGTAGTATGAGCTCGCTGTTTTTGCCTTCAGGTTGTTTGTAACGAATGCGTAACTCAGCAAGCTCTCCCGCCAGGCTGGATTCTGTAACCTTTTTGTTCACCTGATACTTAAGTGGTTCTACCCAACCGCCTTTGCTGTCGGCTAAAACAATTTCGTATAGCGCAGTGACCGTGTGGCCCGCTCCGATCTCGCCGGCGTCGATTTTATCGTTGTTGAAATCCTCGCGTTTAAGCATACGATTCTCATAGCCGATCAAACGGTACTGCGAAACATGCGCCGGGTTAAATTCGAGCTGAATTTTTACGTCCTTGGCGATGGTTTGCAGGGTGGCGCCCATTTGTTCAACCAACACTTTGTTGGCCTCGCGCAAGTTATCGATGTAGGCATGATTGCCGTTGCCGGCATCGGCAAGCTGTTCTGCCAGGTGATCGTTATAGTTACCAGCGCCGAAACCCAGTGTGGTTAGTGACACACCGTTTTCTCGCTCGTGTTCTATCATCTCGATGAGTTGTTCGAAGTTAGTGGTGCCGACATTAAAATCGCCATCAGTGGCGAGCATAATGCGATTAATACCACCTTCAATAAAGTTCTCAGCGGCGATTTGGTAGGCGAGTTTGATTCCGGCCGCACCATTGGTCGAGCCACCGGCACGGAGGTCATCCAGGGCGCTAACGATTTTACGGCGTTTCTTACCCGGCGTGCTTTCAAGTACCGTGCCAGCGGCACCAGCGTAAACTGCGATAGCAATGCGATCACTCTCGCGCATATTCTTCGCTAACAATTTTAGCGAAGATTTAAGTAAGCCGAGTTTGTTAGGTCGGTTCATTGAACCCGATACATCAATTAGAAATACCAAATTCGCATCGGGGCGTTCTTCTGCAGAAAATTCTACACCTTGGATACCAACATGGAGTAGCTGCGTGTTTGCGTTCCAAGGGCTCGGCGCCATTTCGGTGACAATACTAAAAGGTTGACGACCATTGGGTTGCGCGTATTCGTAATTGAAGTAGTTAATCATTTCCTCGACACGGACTGCGTCCTGGGGGGGTAGGC
>CAZUMV010000298.1:0-3266 GCA_964621435.1 uncultured Thiotrichales bacterium
GTCAAGCCCCGGTACTGGCGTTAATGCCGACGCCCGGTGATGTTGATGTGGTGTTGGCGTCAGAAATTATCGAAGCCGGTCGTGCTATAGACCGCGGCTTTGTTTCCGATAAAACCACCTTGGTTACCTCAACCCACCGCGTGTATGCCATTGGCGAGAAAATTGCCATGGGTGATGAGCGTGTTGAAACTGAAAGTATTCATGCGGCTGCAAAAAAACTGGCAAAGAAAGTGGTTGCCGCAGATCTCGAAGCGTGTGTTGAAGAAACCGGCAGTATTATTAGTTCGGTTATTTTTGGCGCGCTGGCAGGTTCAGGTGCCATGCCTTTTGAGCGAGAGGCTTTTGAAGCAGTTATCGTGGCCGGCAAGCGCGCAGTAGACGCTAACTTGCGGGGCTTTGCCGCTGGCTACGACGCAGTTCAGGAAAAGAAGGTCATACCCGTGGTGGAACAGCCTGTTGCTTTTGTCTTGCCAGAGAAAGTGGCGCCAGCCGTGCAGCCACTACTTGATCGCTTGCGCACAATGCCGCAGCAAGTCCACGAGATTGGTTTTCTCGGCGTCAAGAAAGTGGTTGATCACCATGATGTGAAATATGGCGCCTTGTATTTAGATCGCTTGGAAAACACCATTAACGCAGATGCTAACAAAGCGACCTATGAGCTTTCTAATACCGTCGCTAAACATTTAGCGCTATGGATGGCTTATGAAGATACGATCCGTGTTGCAGATCTGAAGACCCGTAGCACACGCTTTGAACGTTTCCGGGATGATGTGCGTGCTGATGAAGGACAGATTGTTCAGGTGCGTGAATATATGCATCCCCGAATGGAAGAGATTGTCGATATGTTGCCGGCTGGGTTAGCGGCCACAATACTGCGGTCTTCTGGCCTGAAAAAATTCATTGGTGGCATGTTTGGCAAAGGCGTGAAAATTAAGACCACCAGTTCTTTGGGATTCATGTTGTTGTACTTTGTTTCTGGCTTAAAGTTCTTGCGCCGTTCGAGTTATAAATACAAAGTTGAAAATGAGCGCATCGAGCATTGGCTTGGGTTGATCGGGCAATATCAGTCTGAAGATTATGATGGTGCGGTTGAAATAGCTTCGCTACAGCGCCTGATTAAAGGCTATGGTGATACCCATGCGCGGGGCATAAAAAATTTCACGAGCATCATTGAGCAAGTACCAGCTTTGATGGCGCAGGGTAATCCGGCCGCCAGCCTACAGGCCTTAAAAAAGGCGGCGTTGAGTGATGAGCATGGCGAGGCCTTGAACTCGGCATTATCCGCTTTCCCGGATGCCAGCGGGCAAGCCGCCTGAGTATGGCGTCCAAATCGCAAAAAATAGGTCCTGGAGATAAGGGCTTTGTACTTGAGGACTATGTTCTTTATAACCTGATTCGTGCGTCGACTACTTATACGGCGGAAATGGATCTGGCGCTGAAGAGTTATGGCCTGGACAACACCAAGTGGCGTGTTCTATCCCTTCTTAAAGATAAAAGCCCGAGTACCGTCGGCGAGTTGGCGCGTCGTTCAGTTATCAAATTACCGACTTTGACCAGAATGCTGATTCGTATGGAAAACGAAGGCTTGATTACGCGCAATGCTCTGGATGGTGATCGACGCGTTGTTGAAGTTCGTATGACCGAGTCCGCCAAAGAAACTCTGAGCTTGGTACAAAAAATCGGTAATAAAGTTTTCCTCAAAGCTTTTGACGGGATTGACGCGAAAGAAGTCGATCGCATGACTAGCACCCTTAAGCGTGTGCGAGAAAACCTGAATCTTTCCCCCTATGAAACGCACACCGACGCGCAACCAGTAAACAAGGTGAATAGTAAATGAATGACAATGGCAGCGTTGCGGCATTATTTTTTGCCCGGGTTGAGCAATACCCGGACAACGACTTTTTGCATGCGCCTGCAGAAACTGCCAAATACTATCAAGTGCCGAAAGCCGATTACACCTATCAGCAGGCGGCAACCGACGTAAACTTATTGATTAAAGAATACCAACAAGTAGGTTGTGGTGTTGGTACGCGAGTCGGTTTGGCGATGGAGAATCGGCCGGGATTCTTTTTACACTTATTGGCGTTAAATTTTCTTGGCGCTAGTGTGGTGCCCTTAAATACCGGCATGCAAGATCAGGAGCTTGAATATTTGATCAGCCATAGCGAAAGCGAATTCATCGTGGCGCACCCCAATTTCCTTGAGCAGTTTACGCGTATTGCTGCTAATGTTGAGCACCAACCACCGGTGATTGGTCCGGCCGGATTTGCAGAGCTGCCAAAGGTAAAACCAGCTGGCTCTGCAGAGATTAGTTCTGAAACAGAAGCAGCGGTAATTTACACCTCGGGCACGACTGGTACGCCTAAGGGTTGTATCCTTAAAAACGAATACTTCCGACAGGCGGGTAAGTTCTATAGTGAAATAGGTGGCCTGTGCACGCTAAGGCCGGGTGAAGACCGATTGATCACGCCGCTGCCGGTGACCCATATGAATGCACTGGCCGTATCCTTTAGTTGCATGATGCAAATCGGCGGCTGCTTGATTCAGCTAGACCGGTTTCATCCGCGTAGTTGGTGGGATACTGTTCGTGAGTCCAGAGCAACAGTCATGCACTATCTCGGTGTCATGCCGGCGATGTTACTGAATGCGGATCCGAGTGATAGCGACCCGATTGGTGATCAAATCCGGTTTGGATTTGGTGCCGGTTGTGACCCTCGGCATCATGCGAATTTTGAAAAGCGTTTTGGGGTTGTGTTGACTGAGTCCTGGGCGATGTCGGAGACCGGTGCGGGCGCCTGGATAACAGCGTCGGAAGAGCCGCGCCATATTGGTAAACGTTGCTTTGGTCGCGCACCAGCCGGGCTGGAGTATAAAATAGTGGACGGCAATGGTGATGAAGCACCAGTGAATGAGCCTGGTGAATTATTGGTTCGTCGCTCGGGTGATCAACCAAGACAATACTTTTTTGGTGGCTATTTGAAAGATGCTGCCGCGACTGAAGAAGCATGGCAGGGTGGCTGGTTTCACACTGGCGATGAGGTTCGGGTTGATGAGAATGGTTTCTTTTACTTTGTTGATCGATTAAAAAACATTATTAGGCGCAGTGGCGAAAACATTGCCTGTATTGAAGTCGAGAGTATCATTCTCCGGCATGAACAAGTTGTTAACTGCGTGGTAGCACCGGTGCCTGATGAAATTCGGGGCGATGAGGTGGCAACTATGATCGTTATTGCACCAGGTGCTAATCAAGAGCAAGTCGCGGAAGA
>CAZUMV010000299.1:0-3255 GCA_964621435.1 uncultured Thiotrichales bacterium
ATCGATAATCCATCGGGTGAAGTCTTCGAAATCCGGCAACGCGCTATCACTTAAGTGAATTTTTCTTTCACCAATCGACAAATACTTTTCGCCTTCGGCGTCCTGCAAATCCGCCCTGCCCATCATTCTGACTTTCAGCGGCAGTTCGCCAGAACTTTGGGCATTTTTAAATCGAAGGTAATCATCAGGACCATTGTCGGGCGTAGTATCGGTAATCCCGGTAACACCATAGCTCAATAACAAGTTGGCAACATCGGCCAAAGGCGGCGGCGCACCGCTTCCAGTTACCCGTTTCAAACAACTGTCGTCATCTTGCAGCCGTCCGGTCTCCAAAAAATCCTGGAACTCTGCTGGCCTAAATTCGCTGTGCGCCGCCAGCATCTGTACAGCAAGGGCATTCATTATCCACAAGCGGCCACTGCGATGCTGGATGCGCACCGGAACGTCACTAATGATTTCGTCAATATCATTTTTTTCTAGCCTTCCAGCAACTGAATCATGATATCCGATCCCGCGGAGCCAACCGTTTTGGTCAACGGTTGCACGCTCCAACGCGCTTCGAAACGTTTCTCGATTTACAACATGCGGCGGACCACAATCGACCGATGTCATTGCTACAGCCAGTGCCGTTAAGTGGATATGATGATCATGCAACCCGGGAAACAACGCACCACCATGAGCGTCAATGACCCGCTCTTGCGGATTACGCTCTAAATGACCAGCAATCTCTAATACCCGGCCCTGCCCGAGCCTTATATCCGTATGTTGTTTACCATTCACTTGTGCTGCACGAATCAACATGCCACATCAAACTCGTTCAGTATTTTCTGCGTATCCGCGCCTGGCACTGGTGACTCGGAAGCGCTCGTACGCAATGGGTAAACAGGAAATCCCGCGTTAGCCGATGCAAGTTCATCCCAGTGGCGGGCTCGCGCCGCAACATTAGTAGCCGGCGCGAACTCAGCACATTTTTTGGTAACAGCGCGCATTGGAATGTCGAGTAACGCACCTCGTCCAGATAACCATTGACGGTACGCGAAAAACGCAGCATGAATTCCGGTCAACGGATCAGCGATCGCATCTCCGCAAAATACATTGATACCATGCGTCGCGTTTAGTAGTGCAGTCAGACCGGCACCAGCACCAACATCATCTCCAAAACCAATACCCAACGCATCAGGATCGGCGCTGTCAGATATCGACCGCCCATAAGCCGTTATCGAAGTCCAGACCAGCTCTGGATTATCTTCTATACAAGCGGCGGCATAGATACCCATCTGTTCAAGCGCACGTGGACGCGCACTTTCAATAACGATATCCGCGCGCTGAATTAACGCCTCTAAATCTGCGCGACCGGTTGCTGCTGACAAATCCAAGATGACACTTTCTTTATTGGCGTTCAGAAGATCGAAAAAACCAGCGTGGCCATGTCGGGCACCATCTTCCCTGTCACTGCTCTCGACTTTAATGACTCGAGCGCCCGCTATTGCTAACAACGACGCCGCCAATGGCCCGGCCCACAAATTCGACAAGTCCAGCACCATTGGCGGCCGCGTCGGCACGTGGATCGCGCCTGTTACATCATTGAAACTGGAGATGTTCGCACTGATATCAGACGGTAACTGGTCTGCGTGTGCTACAGCTAACCCGAGCAATCGAGCGCGTTCGATTAAACTATCTGACGAGCGCTGCAACAATATAGCCGCCAACTCTGCCCAGTCATCAACGGCTGTTTCCAGCCACGCTGGTACTAGTACCCAATCATCATCGCGTGGCAAACTGATCGCCAACAAACCATCTAAGGTTGGCAATAACCGGCACGCACCACCCGGCGATGTTGCACCTGCACGCTGCAACCCCATGAGTCGCGCTCTTTCGCCAAGCAACGTTGCACCTCGAAAGTCAAACCGGAACGACGGATGGAAAGAATTCACTAGCAGCTGTAGTGCAGCCAAAGCACCATCAGCACATGCCGTGAGTGGCGCGGGCGACATCAATGGGTGGTCACCACTTAAACCGGTCAATGCCATTAAGCCACTCCGGCGCCAACTGATGGCCGGATGATCGAAGTCAAATTCGGATAATTGCGCTTCGGTTTGATAAAGCCCACTTCCAGACAACAACGTCAGGGCGTAATCACGGGCACACTGCAATGAGTTCAAAGAGGCAAGCTCGGATAAAGTACTACGGTAGTCGACTAGTCAGACGATGGTAGTGCTTTCGGCTGCTTCACTTGCAATGGCGTCTCACCAATACTCAAACCTCCCACACCACCTTTGGTGCACAGAAATTCCATGGTTTCCTCGCCATCTACATATCTTTTTCCGGTAAGTGTTTCTGTCATCATAGCTTCAACCGCTTCGGCATCGCCCTGCTCTGCACCGGCGACGGTCATAGGCACACCGCCGCAACATAAATCCACTTCAGTCTTCGGCGCTGTTAACACCATGATTTGCGTATCACAAACAGCACTTTGCAGTTTGGCGCCGAGTTTTAAAACCATACCAGCCATGTAGATTCTCCGTTATCAATCAATAAGTTATTTCTGTGAGTTCGTCCAGATAAGCATGTTCGAAAACAATCTATCCCGAGCTTCCGATACAAAACTATGATGCCCGCTTTTCTCTACGACATACAGCGTTACATAAGGGCTTTTCTGATACTCGCCAGGCAATTCATCGGGTGGACCGGTCATATCCCGGTCACCTACGCCGATGAAAATCGGGCAATTCAAGAGTGCGACTTCAGCGGCGACATTTCCCGGGAACATCGAAAATGCGGCCGGTAATGGCAATAATACGTCAGCCGCCGGTTTCAATATTTCGGTAGCCTCACTATCCTTATGCTGATCTTCCGGTATTCGCGGATATTGCTGATCGCGAAATCGCTTCCGGGCAAACTCCGGTAAACGTTTATGTAGTTGTTCAAAGTCCCCGATCACAGCCTGCTCTGCTTTACTTAATATTTGCGGCAAACCACCAGTATAAAATCCTAATAACCCCAGGGCATCAAACAACTCATGTTTCGCCTGCACTAAAATCGTCAGCATCGCACCCATGGAATGTCCGATCCCAATTTCTAATGAAGCGGTGAATGGCGGAATTCCTAATTCTTCCAAACCATGTTTCAATTTTTTCCGTAACTCTTTTACTGTTAGCGCAATATCGTCGGCAATCATTTTCGGTGTCAATGAATAGCTATCCGCAGGCCCGCTGCTTTCACCTACTCCGGTCGGATTGATGCTAACCACCAGAT
>CAZUMV010000300.1:0-3223 GCA_964621435.1 uncultured Thiotrichales bacterium
ACCAGTCAGGATGTCACACCGCATCGGTTTGGGACATGAGTGCACAACGCAACATCCCAAAACTAATGAACTTCATGAACGCGTTTGGCCTGATTACTGCGCGTGATCCTAAAGGTGAATATCACGCCATGACTGACGTGATTCACAAAGTGCTGAATGATCTTGCCATTGATGATCGCGCCGTGATTATCGGTGGTGACTCACACACACGTATGTCTAAAGGTATTGCGTTCGGTGCTGACTCCGGTACGGTAGCCCTTGCCCTAGCGACTGGTGAGACCAGTATGCCAATTCCCGAGTCCGTTAAAGTCACGTTTAAAGGTGACTTGAAAGACCATATGGATTTCCGTGATGTCGTGCATGCCACACAAGCGCAAATGCTAGATGAGTTTGATGGTGACAATGTCTTCCAGGGACGGATTATAGAAGTGCACTTGGGCACCCTGCTCTCTGACCAGGCCTTCACCTTTACCGACTGGACTGCCGAGATGAAAGCCAAGGCATCTATTTGTATCTCTGAGCCAGATACATTGGTCGAGTCGCTCGAAATCGCCATCGATCGAATTCAGATAATGATCGATAAAGGCATGGATAACGAAAAGAAAGTGCTGCAAGGTCTGATAGATCACGCCAGCGCGCGCATAGCGGGAATTCGCTCAGGCGAAGAACCGCCACTGCAGCCAGATGATAATGCAAAATACTACGCCGAGTTCGTAGTTGACCTGGACATCATCAACGAACCGATGATCGCCGATCCGGATGTAGAAAACGAAGACCCATCCAAACGCTACACCCACGATACTATTCGCCCAATTTCCTACTATGGTGGAACCAAGAAGGTTGATCTGGGTTTCGTTGGCTCGTGCATGATTCATAAAGGTGATATGCAGATTTTGGCACAGATGTTGCGAAATGTAGAAAAACAACAAGGCAAGGTCGAATTCCAGGCTCCATTGGTGGTTGCGCCGCCGACTTATAACATCGTTGATGAACTCAAGGCCGAGGGCGACTGGGAAGTTCTGGAGCGTTACTCTGGATTTGTATTTGATGACAAAAGCCCTAAAAACAAATCACGCACGAAATACGAAAATATTCTGTATCTCGAACGCCCCGGTTGCAATTTGTGTATGGGCAATCAGGAAAAAGCAGAGCCTGGTGATACCGTTATGGCGACCTCAACACGTTTGTTTCAAGGTCGGGTAGTGAAAGACTCCGAGGAAAAAACGGGCGAATCACTGTTGTCCTCAACACCAATTGTAGTGCTTTCATCTATTCTTGGTCGCACCCCGACCATGGAAGAATATCTAGCAGCGGTGGACGGCATTACACTTACCGATTTCGAACCACCCGTTGAAGACGCAGCATAAAAAGCAAGGCAAGCAAAACTGATGGTAAGCGAAACCGATAGCAGGATCGAAGAGCTGGAGTGTCGCATGGCACTCCAGCACGAGTCTATCGAAACGATGAGCGATCAAATATACCGGCAGCAACAGCAGTTGGATACGATGCAATCAGATCTTGATCTGATCAAGGACTGGATCAAAGCTAGCCTCCACTCCCGGGACGAACAAACCCACGTTGAAGAGCCACCTCCCCCGCACTACTAAAGTCTTTGAATCGAGCAGACTATCGAGATCGCAGGCCACCTTCACGAGGTTTACGGCTTTCCTGTCAGGATTATTTGTACTTAATCGAATTTATTCCTTTCCGAAGCGTATTGTACGTTGTTACTCGCCCGTTTTTCTTGAACAAAAGCATATCCGTTTACCCGTATAATGGAACCCTTGTCTGACTCTAGTGGCTATCTAATGAAACACATTCGGTCTGTAAACGTTTTGGGAATCATAGTAGCTACAACGATTTTTCTAACCGCCTGCGCCAGCTCTTCCGAGCCAAGCGCGCTTCAAAAAACCCAGAAAGGTGCTGCAGAAGCGGCAAAGAAAACCACCAGCGGATTAGGGAGAGCAGTTCAATCACCCTTGAATGATCTGAATGTGCAGCGGGACAAAATACCGTCTTTGTTAGCAAATTTGAAAACACCCTATGAACTCGCTGGCACGTGCGAAGAAATATCCAACCAGGTCATAGAGCTGGATAAGCTAATCGGCCCTGATATCGATGAGCCAAAATTGAATACTCGTGACGGTGGCACCGAGGCTGGGGGCCAGATCGCGGATGCAGGACTCGGAGCAATTGCCGGTGCAGCCAGCGGCTTCATCCCGTTTAGAGGGGTTGTTCGATCAGTCAGTGGTGCAAAAAAGCATGAAATGAAAATGATGATTGCCTACCGCCGCGGTATTGAACGTCGCGCCTATTTAAAGGGTGTTGGAAAGTCAAAGGGATGCGAATATCCAGCCGCTCCTCGCGAATGAGGAAGATTAAAACGAGTTATCCTATATAATAACGAATTTAAACCATCTCGATGCTTGTTCGTTCGGAACCCATTATGAACCTGAAAAACTACTTTGTTTGCGTTAGCTTCTTACTATTGTTTGGCTGTAACTCGTTAGATACATATCCTGATGTGGCCAACCCAGAACAAAGTTCCGCCATGGTTGCGACAGCAAACCCGCATGCCACCGAAGCCGGCCTGCAAGTTTTGCGTGCCGGGGGTTCCGCAGTCGATGCAGCCATCGCCATTGAAGCGGTGCTTAGTTTGGTGGAACCGCAGAGTTCCGGCTTAGCTGGCGGCGCCTTTATGGTGCACTACGATGCGCAAACTAAATTAGTAACCGCATACAATGGCCGCGAGACAGCGCCGGCTAGCGCAACGCCAAATATGTTCCTGGATGAAAATGGCGAAAGGCTTGGCTACATTGACGCCAAAAACAGCGGTATTTCTACAGGCGTACCGGGCATCATAGCGATGTTGCAACTCGCTCATAAAGATCACGGCAAACTCCCCTGGTCCACTTTGTTCGGCCAAGCGCAGACTTTGGCAAATGATGGGTTTGCGATCTCACCCCGTTTATACGGAATGATTAATCGCTTTTCCAAGTATCTCCCCAAAACAGTCGAGGAAGGCCCCACAGATGCGGCGGGATACTTTCTGGATAGCGCTGGTGAAGCCTACCCAGTTGGACATGTTCTTAAAAACCCTGAATATGCTGCAGCGCTAAATATTATCGCCAATGATCCGGATAGTTTTTATACCGGAGACATAGCCGACGAAATTGTCGAGATGGTACAGCGCAGCCCCCGAGCCAGCGGTATGACTAAAAAT
>CAZUMV010000301.1:0-3180 GCA_964621435.1 uncultured Thiotrichales bacterium
ATTTTCTGGTTCGATCATAATATCTTTTCAGTCTTTAATTAGTTTAATAGTGTTATGTAACAACGATACAAATTTGCACGTGTTAGTTATATTATAACTTTTGTTGGGCATTTTTTGCAAATACCTAATCTTGAATAAAAATTAATTCCCCATTGCTCGGTGCCTTTATTTCTAAAACCAAGGCAGTCTTTAAAGGGCGGTGACGTGCCGTTAAGTTTGCTAAAACAAAACCGAGTATGCTTAATGGCGGCAATTCATTACGCCGCGACGCTTGATTTCGGTATTCAACCAGCAATCGAGGACCTTGGTCTGGTCAGAAAGGACCTTCTGAAGTCGTTCATAGCTCAACGCCCCCGCTGACGGTTACCAATGAGCCGGTCATATAGGCACCTGCTTTGCTACCCAGCAGGATTGCCGCGCCGCCAATGTCCGAAGGTTCTCCCATCCTGCCCAGAGGGATATCAGATAGAACTGCATCGTTTGTTGCCTTATCGTCGACGACGAACTTGGTCATCTTACTTGGGAAAAAGCCGGGAGCGATTGCGTTTACGGTGATATCGCGTTCGGCAAGGTCCAC
Organism: uncultured Thiotrichales bacterium; assembly: GCA_964621435.1. Classification (GTDB taxonomy): domain Bacteria; phylum Pseudomonadota; class Gammaproteobacteria; order CAZUMV01; family CAZUMV01; genus CALIRD01. Next base: position 578 of record CAZUMV010000301.1, read on the forward strand.
GGCTAAGCCGCGGGTTAAGCGAAGGATAGCGCTTTTGCTAGCAATATAAGAATACGCGGTCATTGTTTGATTATCTACTGCGGCGACCGAGGCAATATTGATAATTCTTGCTGGGTCATCCTTGCTTGCTGCCGTGCCGAGTAACGGGATTAGTTTCTGTGTCAGGTAAAATGGGGTCTTGACGTTTAGATCCATCACCTTGTCCCAAGCTGATTCAGGAAATTCATCAATCGGTGCGCCCCAGGTGGCCCCGGAATTATTCACCAAAATATCCAAACCGTAGCCAGCATTTTCGATGTCCGCTACAAGGGTAATGATGTTTTCCAATTTGGAAAGATCGTGAGGGAAAGCGCGGCAATCGCCGTATTCCATCATTTCGGCCGCCGCTGCCTCGCAGTCTTGTGCCGAGCGTGAAGAAATATATACGCGCGAGCCTGCCTGCAACAAGGCCTCGGAGATCATCCGGCCGATGCCTTTGGCACCACCCGTGACCAAGGCAGTTTTTCCTTCAAGGTTAAAAAGGGTATCCAGATAATCGGACATGGTTACGGGTTCCAGGGTTGGGGTAAATAGGCAGTCGGAGTTATCTCGGTCTTCTTCGGAAAAGCTGAATTCGCTCATCATCACCCGATTGTTCTCGTCAAATAACTTTATATTTTGCTTAAACAATCGAATGCCGATGATCAAATCGGTCTTTGTTTCGCGGCAAGCACATAAGTCCCACAGACTGTTAATTCTCCTATTTTACTATTGTGTAACAGTATGACAATATTTATTGAACGCTCTGCAATGCGCCGCCCGCATTTCTAATCGCGATAACGACTAACGGAAATCACTGATGGTTAATTTTAGTATTGATGGCGATATTGCCGTTATTGAACTCGACGATGGCAAAGCCAACGTTTTTAGTGAGGCTACTAGCCTGGCAGTATTAGATTGTTTGAAACAAGCCGAAGCCAACGCGAAAGCGACCATTATCCGTGCCATTGGCGATAAATTCAGCGCCGGTTTTGACCTAGGCGCAATGGGTGGATCAGCACAAGCGAAAGAAGACATGATCACAGCTGGCCTCAGCATACTGTACCGAATTTATGCGCACCCGCAGCCCGTAGTTGCCGCCTGTAATGGCCACGCATTGGGTCTTGGTGCTTTTGTATTACTGGTCGCTGATACCCGTTTGGGTGCCGAAGGTGACTTTAAAATAGGCTTGCCAGAAACCGCGGGGAATATGCCGTTTAACCTTTACCTTGTCGCGATATTGAGCGCCGAGTTGAGCAGGCCCGCGATGAAGACTGCTGCGCTGCAATCGATAATTTGCTCTCCTGATACAGCAGTGGATGCAGGTTTTCTGGACAAAGTGGTACCTGCTGAAGCTTTGCAAGCTAGCGCACGACATGCGACGGAGCAGTTGATGCAGCTACCGGTGGGTCAATATGGTGATAACAAACAGATAATTCGCCATCGGACCCTGCAGCTTATGCGTGACTCAATGGATACGATACTTTAGACATAAGTAGAACTAGTCGGTTTGAGAAATGCTGCCTTTACCGCTATTTGACGACAGAGATCGGATGATGATGAATCGAATTCGGTTTTTCCGCAGTAAATCGCGCTAAGGTTGCTAGACCGCTGTTCATCTTTGTTGGTATTTCGCTAAACGGCATACCTTTATCGGCATGCATGTCTGAAGGGAGACCTAGTACGCGTTCTGCAATCACGTTGCGTAGAATTTGATCTGTGCCGCCCGCGATTGTAATCGCGGGTGAGCGCATCAACATCGCCTGAAAACGAGAGCTTCCTTCAGCTATTGCTAGATCATCAATAACTGCACCAAAGCCTTGCAGATCCATGGCGTGCTTGGTCAGTTCCTGCATAAGTTCGCCAGCAACCAGTTTTTGATATTTTCATCCCTGCAGCGATTCCGTTATTGGCTGTAGGTGGCGACGCAACACCAGGCAAAGCCGTCTCTGATGAAAATTATATTGGGGAAAATTCTTCTGTCGAACTATTTGCGCATGTGGATTTTCAGATAACGGATCAAACTTCAATTTTTGGCGGCATTCGCTGGTCAGAAGATAAGAAAGACGGGCGGGCAGATATTACTACGGCTCATACCGCGGTTAGCATCATGATCGGTAAATAAGGCTAATATCGAAATCACATTTATCGGGCGCACCAATAACGCCATTGTGGGTGCCATCAGCGCCGTCACATTGGCTAATCACTTGTTGTTCGAAAAACTTGTTTTTTCAACATCCTGATAGTCAAGAATAGATTGACCTGATTCATCAAGATTAGTTTGTAATAGCCAGGGGGCATAAATCCCACCGTTGGCTGAGAGATTTAGCACCGGACAACCGCTAACTATACCGTCGAATAGCTCTGGATAACGTTGTGCGGCCATTGTTGCCATCCAGCCACCATTGGAACAACCGCTAAAGTAGGTATGGCTCGCTGTTGAGGCGTAGAGACTTTGCTGTAAGCCTAAGGCTGCCGTGTGTGTTAACGGCAGCTCGGCATGAGCATAGATGAGTTCCGCGGCAGGATTATCCGCCGCCGCTATATTGCGCTTGCCGCCTCGTATTGCGCTTTGAAACCTTCAA
>CAZUMV010000302.1:0-3172 GCA_964621435.1 uncultured Thiotrichales bacterium
ATGTTGCTTCTTAACCGTGTCCGTCAAACCCAGTACAGTTCAGTCTGACCCCATTTCTGCTGCTTTTCTGCAAAAAGCCGAATATATGACTGCTGATCTGCTATTGCTTGCCCACGACACGTTCAGGTATAAAGTTGGTACCGCGCCGTTGACTTTACGGGGCGTGTCCATATATGACCTTATTTATCCTCGAACATGACCCCGCTCTGTCACTCCGTATTATCTGACTCAATTTTTTTCGAAATTTCGCGATAGTGTTCAGCAAGCTTAGGATCAAACGCGCCCTTAAAAACATCACTGTGAATTGCCGCTGCCCTATCGGCGCCCCATTTAGAACCATTCTCCGCGGCGTCACCATACCAATGCGCTGCGGCGGTATAATTCTCATCAAAATATCTACCTTCCAGGTATAGATCAGCCAATTTATCCTTAGACAGTTGATGACCACCGCTCGCAAGTGTAAAAAGTCCATTGAGCGCCTGTTTTGTTTCGCCATCCTGATCAGTTTTCTCAGAATCCGATAATCCCTCCAAGCAATCGCTAAAAATCCTTCTCCAACCATCCGGCCCCACACTTGCCATTTGTGCTTTAGTTTTTCGATCAATTTCGAGTGGTTTCGAATAAAACTCAGGATTTTGAATTTTTTTGTTCAAACGAAAAATATCGGACTGTTGCTCCGTCAATGTATAAAGCTCCAATGCTGCATGTAGATCTTTTTCGACGACGACCCCAAATTCGTAAAACCGAGCGATCGCCATGCGCGAACCACGTTCATAGTCATCTAAATCTTGACGGTATAATTCTAATGCCCTAGCAGTGTCTTTCTCAACGCCGAACCCGTGTTCATACATTCTGGCTAATGCATTGCGCGCCCCATGTTCATTGCGCTTAACCGCTTCAGTATAAAACTCTACAGCTTTCTTAAAAGACTGCGGTACGCCAACACTATCTCTATATATGTCCCCGATTTCTCTTTGACCGCGACTAAATCTGAGGTTAGTTGGCCTTTTGTAAAGCTCTATCGCCTTCTCAATGTATGGCTCGCGGGTTTTTGGATCTAAAAGCTCGCCAGCTTCTACCCGTCTGGTATATACGTTTGCCAGGTAAAAAGCTGACTCATCGAAACCTAACTCAAGATGAGGCGTGAGTAGCGCGATGGCCTCATCATATTTTTCCTCCCACAATAATTTTCTGGACTGCTTTTGTTCTTTCCATATGGAAATTGTATTGTCTACTACTACTTTCTTTTCGCTAAACTCAGGCGGCTTACTGGTTTCAGGGGCGCCGGTTTGCTCAGCGTGTATTGGCAATGCCACGGAAAGTCCTAATAGAACGATTAGTAGAACACGAAAGTATTCGGATAAGTTTTTCATGATGATTTCTCTCAAAGGATCAGTGAATTAGATGTAATTATTTCGTTTGTTTGAGCCGTCGCATTGCTGACGGATAAGGGTTGCGCCGATGACTCTCGATCTCTCATTGATAATCCATGGCTTCTGAATAGATGAATGAATCAATCGATGTCGGAATATCCGAGACTTTTTTGAGAAGAAATTGATACTCACCGCTTGCGGTTGGTTGATTCTCCGAATGCACCTCATTGAAATCTTCTCTATGAAACTCTGCACCCCAAGCCCAGATTTTGACGTCACTACTCAGGGCCAATATTGCGGCATCGGCATTCTCTGGGTCGCGACAAAGCTTGTGATTGAATTTTGCAAGAGATTCGGCGGTATCGCTTTCTAACGTGGATCGCGGCCATGTTTCAAAGTTTACGCACTGTGTTTCCTCATTGATGGTCGTTTTAAATTCGTCAAATTCGCGAACAGCGAATTCGCTCCAGCGGTAATCTTCAGCCTTGACGTCGTCCTTGTTTGTATAACCCAACACCACCTTGTAGTTGGCACCCAACATAAGGTAACAAACGCCTTCCGCACAGCGCCGGCCGTTTTGTTCAACAACCCAATCGTGAACAGCCCAATCTGGTAGCGCCGGCCTAACCTCATTTTTTAACCGCTGATAATATTCAGGGAATCCGTCCGACGCGCTTGGCGTAATACTCAGATAGTCGTTTTTAATAGTGAAGTACGTTTGGGAGATATCTGGCGAGAACAAAGCCTCGGGTAGAACGTCACCCTGCTGTATACAGAGGTCACTCTTTTTTCCTTCTTTAAGGAAGGCACCATCGTTTAAGACTTCAAAAGACAGTGACTCTTTTCTACGCCCGACATAACACCGACCAGCAATACCGCCGCATGTGTAATAAATTCCACCATGCAATCCCCATTTTCCAGTCAGTTCTTCCGGGATATCAACACACTCCGAAGACACACCAAAGCGTTCCCGATAGTAGTCTGTGATACCCGAAGGTGGTTCCATGCTCACTTGATTGACAGAAGTGCCCAATGCCTTGAATAAAATAACGGCTATCGCAAGAAAAATAATACAAATAATAAGTTTACGCATGGCTGCTCTTTAAGTTGGTAATCACGCTATAAACGCGACAAAACTGCAAAAGGGTTATTTAATTTAGTCTACTTAAAATTACTGGGCGCTAGAATGAAGCAGGCCTCAAAACGCAGTATTGACCCACACACACTCAACCAATTCTTTAGACGATAAAGAATTGAAATTACTCTAATTTATGACGCGATTCACACGAGCGCCTTTTCCCTCCCAAACAATTTTGAGAGTTTGAATTTATTAGTTTAGACGTGATACCCGCTATCTTCTTGAAATCAATGGCCCAGACGCTACTTATTAGTCGCTAAACAAAGAAGTAACGACCCTTTTTTGGTTATTCCGGTAATGCCTTGAGCCATTGACGAATATTTTCAGCAGCATCCTTAGGGTTCGCTTGAAGAACCAAATGCGGAGCATCAATAATTTCCCGCTAACAATTGCTGAGAGAGCTTACTAGGTCATCTGACCGTGAACTTGAAATCAAACGATTTTGACTCGCTTGCAAATACAACACCAGAATGTCGCATTGCTTGGCCGCATGGGTGGCATCCATCTCTAGCAGCGCACTCAAACGCGATTTACTCATGGACTAGCGACTAGATCTATCGCAAGTAAAAATTAAAACGGAATATCGTCATCAAAATCATCAGCCATCGCTGGCGCTGGTTGCTTGGCCGGGGCTGATGCTGCGGGGGCGGTTTGTTGCTGG
>CAZUMV010000303.1:0-3137 GCA_964621435.1 uncultured Thiotrichales bacterium
GTCACAGTGGTACGACCAGACTGCCGATCGGTTTGAGTCTATCCACGAGCCGATCATATTTCCGTTTGCCGAATTGGTAACACCATTGTTGCGAAAAAAAGCGATCGAACAGGTGGTTGAATTTGGATGTGGTAACGGGGCCTGGATGGCACACCTAAAAAACCATTGGCCGATTGAAAAATTCATGGGCATTGATATTTCCAAAGAACAGATTGAACTGTGTCGCCAAAACTTTCCGTACATGCAGTTTAGCGCGAGCGAGATACTGACTTGGATGGAAACTAATTCCGGCGATAGTACGGCATACCTCACTAACTGTGGGGTTTTAGAATATTTATCGCAAGCAAGTGTCGAAAGACTATTTGAATTAATTGCTAGCGGCGGAAATAATTTGTTATTTTTAGTAGAGCCACTAGCTAACGATTATGATTTGGCAACCGAAACGGACTCCAGAATTTATGGAGTTGAGTATAGCTATTCCCATAATTATCTCTTTTTGTTAAAACGAGCGGGGTTTGAGATATTTAAGCAAAAAGAAATCAATATTTTAAATACTCGGATGTTGATTATTATCGCCGTGTAAACGGCTAGAATTTTCTGATGATCAGTATCTCCGGGCCAGTATTAGGAGAGTTTAGCCACAGCAATAATAATAGGCTTGTTTATGATACGAATTGAACAAAATCGAATGTTTGGTCGAACAGGATTAGACGCTTTCAAACATCAACGATACATTACTTTAAATATTCTAAATTACATGACGTTAAAATGAATGTTGAATCTACCCACCTGTCGGTAACAGAGATCTTTGCGGAGTGTGCGAAAAAGCACGCTGCGCGTGTCGCTGTGCGTTACCTCGGTGAGGCGCTTACTTATGCCGAGTTAGATCAGAAATCCGATTCTTTTGCAGCTGTTTTGCAGCAAGCAGGTGTGGCGCACGGCGATTACGTCGGGGTTTTTTCCGAGCAACGTTTAGAACTGCCGATTGCTTTATTGGGCATTTTAAAGGCCGGGGCAGCGTACGCCCCGTTAGACGAAACGCAACCTCCGGAGCGGCTGAAATTTATGGCCGAAGATGCGGGTTTGCGAGTGGTTATTTCTTCAAAACCCGGCAATTCAGGCTACGCCGAAACAACGCTTGGTTATGACTCGGGTGATACTCAGCTCGCGCAGCAATTAGCGCCAGTATCTCCGGATGCTGTTGCCGCGTTAATGTACACCTCCGGGACAACTGGCACACCCAAGGGTGTCATGGTTCCGCATCGCGGTATTGCCCGTTTGGTCAAAGGTGCGGACTTCATGGATTTTGGCGTCGAGCAAGTGTGGCTGCAACATACCCGGGTTGGATTCGATACTTCGTATCTTGAGATTTGGGGGCCTTTGCTTAATGGTTCAGAAATGGTGGTACTTCCAGAAGAGGAGTTATCATTTAGAAGTCTGGATGCAGCGATAAAAAAATATGACGTTACCGCGACACATTATACCGCGGGTTTATTTCACGCTATCGTTGATGCGGCACCCGAGAATTTGTCGTCGTTACAACAATTAGTGGTAAGTGGCGATGTAATCTCGCCCGAACGTTGTAAGCAGGTGTTGCAGATGGCGCCAGATTTGGCGTTGTACAACGGCTATGGCCCAACTGAAAATTCAGCGCTGACTACAGTGCACCGGATTGAAATGCAAGACGTCAATAACGGCGACAGTGTTCCGATCGGGAAACCGGTCACCGCGACCGATGTATTTGTCGTGGATGAGCAACTTAACTTGGTCGCGCCGGGGCGAACTGGTGAGTTGGTTTGTGGTGGTGCGGGATTGGCTTTGGGTTATCTGAACAGACCAAAAATCACGGCCGAAAAATTTATTACCGCACCGTGGGATAGTGAAATATCGCTTTACCGAATCGGGGATTTAGGTCATCTGGATAACAATGGGCGCTATATTTTCGAAGGTCGAATCGACACTCAGGTTAAAATCCGTGGTTTTCGGGTTGAGTTGGGAGAAATTGAGAGTGCGCTTGAGCAGCATGCTGACATTCAACAAGCGATTGTTTTGGCGAAATCAAAAACAGACCAAACAGACAAAACCCTGATTGCCTTTTTTACTGTTAATGGCGATGCTCCAAATAAGAAAACCCTACAACGACACCTAAAGCCAAGGTTGCCCGAATATGCCTTGCCGGCGCAATTTGTTGCGGTGGAATCGATACCGTTAAACACTAATGGGAAGGTTGACCGGCGGCAATTATTGTCAATATTTGAAAAGACAGATGCCAGGTCGCTAGATAATGATGTGTCGGTTGGCTCGGGCGGAGCCGTAAATCAGCGTCGCGAAATAGTTTCTATTGTCGAAAAAATCCTTGAGGTTGATCGGCCGCCGCTAAACGTTAGTTTTTTAGACCTGGGTGCGAGTTCAATCGAGGTCGCCAAGATTCATGAGTTAGTGCAACAGCGACTGGAGCGTGAGTTTCCGGTTACCGATATGTTCAAGCACTCGAGTATTTCGAAGCTATCAAATCACCTTGCCGACAAAGAGCAGTCGACCGAAGATGCGACAAGATTCCGGGCGACGGGAGGCGAAGATCGGATTGCTATAGTCGGTCTTTCCGGACGTTTTCCGGGCGCCGACGATGTTGAGACTTTCTGGCAAAATTTGCTGGATGGTAAAGATACAATCAATCGTTTTTCTGCTGAGGAGCTGGAGTTAGCTCGAGCCTATGGCGACGACGACTATGTGGCTGCCAGAGGAATCATTGAAAATGCTCTGGATTTTGATGCTGGTCATTTTGGCTTGCCACCCCGGGAAGCCGACATTATGGACCCACAACATCGCGTGATGTTGGAGTGTGCACAACAGGCGTTGGAAAACGCAGCACACAGCCCAGACAAATTCTCAGGTCATGTCGGTGTATTCGCCGGCTGTAGTATGAATACTTATATTTACAACAACGTCTTTCAGGATCCGGCCAGCTTAAAGTCGTTCTTTTCCGGCCTGCCACTAAGTAATGTTTCCGCGCTAATCGGTAACGATAAAGATTATATTACTACTCGCGTTGCGCATAAGCTTAACCTTACCGGGCCGGCCGTTAACGTGCAGTCTGCCTGTTCTACCAGTTTGCTGGCGGTTGCGACTGCTTGTGA
>CAZUMV010000304.1:0-3113 GCA_964621435.1 uncultured Thiotrichales bacterium
CCAAAGGCATGATTGCCATGCAAAAAAGTCTGATGGTCAAAGCCGCCTTATGGTGCCTTGGACCCATCATGTGGAAGAAATACCCTTACTACGAATTGTATTTGCTGGAACGCGCCAAGGCAGTAAAGGCAGCGGTCAGTTGCCCGGTTATTTATGTGGGTGGCTGCTCAACCAGAGAGAGCCTGGATAAAGTTTTTGAAGCCGGTTTTGATTTCGTGCAACTCGGGCGCCCACTAATAAAAGACCCGGCGTTTGTAAAAAATGCCCAAGCTATTCCTGATTATGACAGCGGTTGTACACATTGTAATTTTTGCGTACCTTTAATTGAGCATCCGGATGGCATACGCTGTGTACTTAACGACCCGGAACCAAACGCACAGAACCTGTAATGCAAAAACGCCGATCACAAGCCGAACGCCGTAAAAGTACCCAGGCAATCCTGCTGACTACTGCCGAAAAGCTTTTTGGTACAAACGGTTATGCCAGCACCAGCCTCGAAGACATTGCAACGGCCTGCAAACTAACTGTTGGCCCGATCTATCATTACTTTGGCAACAAACGTGGTCTGTTCACCGCCGTTACCGAAGAAATTGAACAACGTGTTATTGCAGAAATGACCGAAACGGAAAACCCGGATCCGGCAGACGTTTGGTCACATTTTATGGCGCATTGCGAAGACCCGATTTTCCGGCAGATTATTCTTGTCGATGGCCCGACCGTGCTCGGCACCGGCACCCTGCGCGAAGGTGAAATTACCAAAGCTGCGTTAAAAAACTCGGCCCGGATTTTTGGCACCAAACCGGATGGCTTGCGCGCCAACATGATGCTTGGGGCGCTATCCTATGCATCTCTCTTCATTGCCGAGCACGGCGCAGATGCAAATGATTACAAGAAAATACGTGACTTTATTAATTATTTTTCCGAGTTAGGCAAGGATAAGGCGCATGAGCGAGAACATGAATCCTGAAGATTTTAAAAAGCTACCCAAGCTTCCTGATGCGTTCGGCGAAATCAGGCAAGTTGCTTACATAGTCAAAGATATTGATGCCGCGGTCGCGCATTGGCAGAAACAACATAATGTCGGGCCGTTTTTAATCAATCGTGACCTGTCACCACTGGCAAATGCCTTTTATCGCGGCGAGAAATGCGGCAAGTTACCCATTAGTATCGCCTTCTCTTACATTGATGGCATGCAGCTCGAAATCATCCAACCATTGCATACGGAACCATCACTATATAACGAGGCATTCGAGCGCAATATCACCGGCGTACACCACTATGCGGTTGGCGTGGATGATTTTGCTAGCGCGTATAATTGGGCGCTAGATAACGGCTACCAAGCGGTTCTTGATGTCGGCTTTGATGGACTGGCGCGCATGTCGTATATAGAGAACCGGGATGCCGGGCTAATCGTAGAAATGGTTGAGTGGAATGATTTAACCCGCCCTATTTTTGATGGCATTTACGAGAAATGGCAATCGATATCAATGGCCGGTGAGAATGTTGAATTTGACCTGCAAGCAATGACGCCAAAAGGCGTGGTGTTCAAATCCTTAGGGAAATATTTACTCAATAAAATAAGCGGTAAAGTTACCAAAACAATGCCGGGCTAATGTCAGGTCGATGACCTAGTAACGGTTATCATTTGTTCGTTTAAAATGAATTTTTTCATCCCACCCATGACAAGCCTATGCGTTAATGGCGATTGCTTTGGCAACCCTCGATCCCACGAGCTGTGCTGCACCTTATAAGTCCTCCTAACATACTGCATAGTCAGCGAAGAAAATGTTAGAATCGAGCATCGCTTTTCAATCCAGAAACAGGTGTCGTTCTGTCTATTCAATGTGTTAATTATTCGGAATAATCACAAGTGACCTTTCAAACACCGCGCGTTGCAAACTCGCCCGAAGTTTCTGATGAAATCAAAACAACCACTTGTTACATGTGCGCTTGCCGCTGTGGTATCCGAGTCCATTTACGTGACGGCAAATTGCGTTATATAGAGGGCAACCCGAACCATCCGGTGAATAAAGGTGTGCTGTGTGCAAAAGGCTCCGCCGGCATCATGCAGCAGGAGTCGCCAGCCAAGTTACAAAAGCCGCTCAAGCGCGTTGGTCCTCGCGGCAGTGGTGAATTTGCAGAGATCGAGTGGCGTGAGGCGCTCCAAATTGCTGGCGATCGACTGCGAAAAATTCGTGAGAGCGACCCGAAAAAGCTCGCTTTCTTCACCGGCAGAGATCAAAGCCAAGCGCTGACGGCGTTGTGGGCTAAAGAGTTCGGCACGCCCAACTACGCGGCGCACGGGGGCTTTTGTTCGGTCAACATGGCGGCTGCCGGACTCTATACGATCGGCTCCTCATTTTGGGAATTCGGCGAGCCCGATTGGGAACGCACCAGATACTTATTAATGTTTGGGGTGGCGGAAGACCATGATTCCAACCCGATCAAAATCGGCCTGGGAAAATTAAAGGCGCGAGACAACTGTAAATTTGTATCTGTTAATCCGGTGCGCACCGGTTACTCTTCAATTGCTGACGAATGGCTGGGTATCAAACCGGGCTCTGATGGCTTGTTCGTGATGTCGCTTATCCATACGCTGCTGCACGCCCAAAAAGTTGATCTTGAATATTTGGTTCGGTACACCAACGCCCATTGGTTGGTCGCGCAAGCGCCGGGAAGTGACGATGATGGCCTGTTTGTTCGAAACGAATCCGGAGACCCGCTGCGTGGGATAAGAAGAAACAACAGACGGTCAATGCATTGAGCACCGATGTGGTGGCAAGCCTGTTTGGCGAAATCACGCTGCCAGACGGGGTGCAGGCGAAACCGGCGTTCCAATTGCTCGCCGAACGCTATATGAGCAAAGACTACGCCCCGGAAACGGTCGCGGCTGAATGCGGCATTGCCGCATCGACCATTCGGCGAATCGCCGCTGAAATTGCAGACGTCGCATTTGACCAAGAAATCACACTGGACATTCCGTGGACGGACTGGACCGGCCGACAGCATGCAAAGATTATCGGGCGGCCTGTTTCCATGCACGCAATGCGTGGTATCTCTGCCCATAGCAACGGTTTTCAGACCTGTAGAGCAATCCATGTATTACAAATGCT
>CAZUMV010000305.1:0-3068 GCA_964621435.1 uncultured Thiotrichales bacterium
CCCAACCTACTGATTACAAATCAGTTGCACTACCAGTTGTGCTATATCGGCATTTAAATTTCCCAACAGCAGCGGATTCTACTGCAATGAATCTAACTGAGCAATGCCGAGATGCGACCAATGATACTTTTGTGGACTAGGTTTCGCATTTTCGCGCCGCCAGTTTGGTTTCTTTGGCAACGCCATCAACTCGCCAGATCTGTTCCTGCACCGGAGCCTTCGGCTCTATATCAAGCCACCAATAGTCGCGCTGACGCTCCTTTCGCGCGATTAATGGCTCAAAACCCAACTTGGCAATATCAGCACGTCTACGTTCAGAACCATTTTTTTGATTGTATAAGCCGAGAGAGATGCCATTGCGATTCTCTTCGTCGCTAATAATAAAGTAGTCCTTAACTCCGTTGTCGGCGAGCACTTTTGAGGCTGCCCGAGCCTGGGCTTTATTGTCATAAGCCGGCAAATAAACCCAATATGCGCCGGTAATTTGCTTGGTTTCTTTTCTGTTTTTAACGTCTATCTCAGCACGTTCCAATGACAACCGTGATGCTTTAGCAAGCGCCAGATCAGCGAACGGGCCGATAGTTTGGCACGCCGCCGTAACGGGCTTGGCCGGGGCTGCTTCTTTCTTAGCTCTAGTGTCTGGTGGCACCGAGGTCACCGGTGCGACCACGCTGGAGGAGACATCGGGCGAGTATGAATCAACTGACTCAAAAGTTGGCGCGTCTGCTCCGGTTACATTTTTACGGACTGCTCTGGCATCCACCTCGATCGGGACATGACTGGTTACGGCTGGCGGGCGCTCCAACTCTGTTAGCGTTACTAACAAAGGCACACCTTTTTCGCCACGATAGACAATAATATTTTCTTTTTCAGGCTCGCTAAATCTGGTGTACACAAAGTAAACCAAATTCGCCAGCACCAAACCCAACAAAAGAATTCTCATGTGGTTCTCTTAACCAAAAACTGTATTCCTTTAAGTACCAATTCCGGCACAACGAAAATATTGTCATTTTTATGCACTTCAAGCAAGGGCGCTTGACCACCAGTCACATAAGTATTCACTTCTTTCGACATTGATTTGATCATTGATTCGTGGATTGACCAAACCCCACCCCGCCATGCTTGTAACGTGCCCGAAAATACCGCGTCTGCGGTCGATAAAGGAAAGACTTCCGCTTTATTGGTTTTTTCTTTTACAACGATATCCTCAGTGCCGGCAAGTAACGCTTCGAGCTGTAGATCATACCCGGGGAAAATCACCCCGCCTAAATGGGTACCGTTGGCATCCAGCGCATCAATAGTCGAAGCAGTCCCCAGATCCAGTACTAAGGCGGGACCTGGACTCATGGACATGGCACCGAGCATTGCAACTTGGCGATCCAGGCCCAGAGACTGCCGGGTTTCATAAGCGGTTTTCAAATATGGCTCTAGATCAGACCATGTCAATAGATTCACCGCGATATCATGATCCTGCAGTTCGCTAACAATACCACGATTAAAAGATTCATCGCGTACACTACATACTGTAATGCCTGTATCATCAAGGTCGTCAGGAAAGGCCGCTATAATCGCGTCCGCCGTTAAGTCACTATTATCAACGCTGATGAAATCTTCAGTGTTATTCAATAACGCTAACTTGGCCCGACTATTCCCAAGATCCATTAACAACATTAGTCTAAATCCTTAACGAGACTTGCGCCTGCGAAAACGTTTGAATCTCGTTGTCGATTTCAAGGATAAACTCACCGTCTGCAGTTATTCCTTTCGCCAGTCCCTTGATCACTTCTCCACCACTCATTACCTTGACCTGTTTATTATAGCTCACATCGAAGTCCAGCCAGGAAGCCAACGCGATTGTTTCTCCTCGTGAGATCACACTTAGCTCTTTAAAGATCGCCGCCAAAACGAGCGCCGCCACATGATTCCGGTTAAGCTTTGCCGACATACTCGGATATGCTTCTGCCAAAGTCGTTGCAGGGACCGCTAAATCCGCCGGAAACTCTTGCTCGTGCACATTAATTCCGAGACCTACAACTAAATGTGCGACTTTGCCGCTGGTGCTTGAGTCGATCAATAAACCGCCGACTTTACGGCCCTTGATGTAAAGATCATTCGGCCACTTCAAGCCAAGCTCAGCACAGCCAAAATCACGTAAGGCACGAACGATAGAAATGCCAACCGCCAAACTCAAAGCGCTAAACAAACGAGTTGACGGCATGCTCCATCCGCACGACATATACAGGTTTTTACCTAATGGCGATAGCCACCGTTTCCCTCTGCGACCCACACCTGCTGACTGGTGCTCAGCAAGAATCACTCGCTTATGCACGGATGCCTCAGCCGCCAATACCGCGTTCGTAGAAGTGGTGGAATCCAACACCTCTACGGTACAGTCTTCGCGGCCAACAGCCATTTCTATCTCGGCGCGATGCAGACATTCAAAAGGCCCCAACCATTGCAAATAACCATCGTACTCCCGGATATTAGCGCCAGCGTCATTTAGCTCACTAACACAATTCTTTAAGTCGGCTATGTTCAGACCGGTTTTTTTGCAGATTTCTTCGGCATGCAAGCGCCGAGACCCCGCAAGTGTGAGCAAGACACTATCTTTCATAAAGATTTATCAGTAGTTTTAGCACTATAATTAGTTTGAAACCTGAACCGAACCGAATTTAGCCAGTCCAAATCGTATGCAAAAAGTCATATCTATAATCGCCTGTATTTGCGGCATCAACTGTTTCAGTGTAAACATGGCGAATGCCGGCGACAAGGTTTATCAGTATACCGATACAGAGGGTCGTGCGATCTTCTCGGACCGTAAAAAACATGATGCAAAACTGGTAAAAATGCGTTTCTACGGCCGACCAACCGCGAAGGTTTCGTGTGTGGGTGACGACAGCGCAAAAATGGATGCCCGTATCAGCACATACCGCCCATTCATTAATAAGTATGCACAGCAATACCAGCTTGATCCGAATTTGGTAATGGCAGTAATCAGGACCGAATCTTGTTTTGACCGAAAAGCTGTTTCAAGAGTGGGCGCGCGTGGCTTGATGCAACTCATGCCA
>CAZUMV010000306.1:0-3046 GCA_964621435.1 uncultured Thiotrichales bacterium
CGGGTGATGTGGTCGAATTCCAGGGTGATGTTTTAAAAATTATAAAGCAGCAATAGTTTAATAAATCGTTTGCCGATACGTTAGAATGGCGGCCGGTTATGCGTACAAATAGAGGTAGTAAAACCATGCGAAAAAACTTACCAAAAAATTCCGGATTTTTATTGGTCGTAATTGCATCAGCGTGTTTGTTGATGATTGGCTGTGGGCAGCAGGGTACTGATCAGGCGGCACAAGACACTGCGCCTAGCGCTAATAAGGAGAAAGTAAGTGCATTAGACTCCGCAATACAATCAGTCGCAGCCACCGGACGCGTAGAAATAGTGCCGGAAAAAAGTTTTTCTCCGGTTCGAGGAGTTGTATGCGAAAAAACCGGCGTTGATCAAGGTTCAGATACTGGGATCTGTTACGACGTAAATGGCCCATCGGTAGCTTACACCCGGATTTACTTATCAGATTTAGCAGCGGCAAAGCTGAACACCGAAATTAAAGCGGGAATGACTATCAACCCGGAGAAATTTACGACCGCCATGGGATTGGTTTGTTTGCCACTAAAACAGCAATGCCAGGCTGCCGAAGGTTCCGCGCTTAATGATGAAAACATCGTTAGGTACAACACCGCGTTATACGCATTTCCAGCGCCGCCGGCTCCGCCAATAATGGCGCCGCTGCCACCAAAGCCACCGGTACCTCCAGCGTCAGATAGCTAAAGCAATAACTCAATACTTGGGAATTTTTCGTGAATTCAGAATTACTCACCGTTACTAATTTGATCGTGGCAATCACGGTCCTGATTTCTCATAACGCCATGAGCAACCGTGAGCTAAAAGCGAAGATGCTTTTTCATCCGGTTACTATTAGTCAATACAACCAGTGGTATCGATTTCTTTCATCTGGTTTTATTCATGCGGATGGGATGCATTTATTTCTCAATATGTTCGTTTTATGGTCTTTCGGAAATGCTATTGAAAAGTCTTATTACCCGTTTTTTTTAGGTGAATACAGCACCATAAAATACGTGTTGTTGTACTTCGGTGGTGTTGTTGTTTCTTCTATACCCAGCTTCGTCCGTCACAAAAATGATCAGTCTTACTCCGCGTTAGGCGCGTCGGGTGGAGTCGCCGCCGTAGTATTTGCGGTTATTCTTTTTGCGCCTTGGCAAAACCTATATTTATTTGGCGTCATTCCGCTACCACAGATATTAGCTGGCGTAGCTTATCTGGTTTATTCTTGGGTGAAAGACAAGAAGGCCAACGATAACATTGGGCACATGGCGCATCTAACCGGTGCCATTTGGGGCTTTGTGTTTACGGGTCTTATGAGCCTGGCTTTGTTCGGACGTTTTATTGGCCTAACGCTCGAAGGGCCAAGCTGGCTTTAAGTTGTGCGCGGCCCGGTAAGAGCCGCGCTTTTCAATTTCCGTTGGGCTTAGCCTAAGTATCCATTACCAAATTTTGACCCGGTCCTCCGCTGGCAAGTACATGCCGTCACCCGGGTTAACATCAAAGGCATCATAAAAGCCCGGAATATTAACCACCACACCGTTAACTCTGAATCGTGCCGGAGAGTGTGGGTCAGTCGTAATGCGTTTCTTTAGTTCGGCGTCACGGTACAAGCGGCGCCATACTTGTGCCCAACCAAAAAATACGCGTTGATCCGCGGTCATGCCTTCAATCTCCAGGCCGGCTTCATCCGCTAACGATAGCTTGTAGGCTTTGTAGGCTATTGCTAAACCACCCAGGTCACCAATATTTTCCCCGGAAGTAAATTGTCCGTTAATGCGAATATCATCAATGGCAACATAGCTGTCATACTGCGCTGCCAATTTATTCTTACGCGCTTCAAATTTTTCGGCATCTTCCTCGGTCCACCAGTCTGAAAGTTTGCCGCCACCATCATACTTACGACCTGAGTCGTCAAAGCCGTGGCCAATCTCATGCCCAATCACAGCGCCTATACCACCATAGTTAACCGCGTCTTCAGCTTCAAGATTGAAAAAGGGTGGTTGCAAGATAGCGGCTGGAAAAACAATTTCGTTCCACGCCGGTTGGTAATAAGCGTTCACGGTTTGCGGCGTCATGCCCCAGAGTTCTTTATTTACCGGTGAACCAAGTTGGCTTACGATAAAGTCATACTCAAATTTAGCGGCACGTTTGTCATTGCCCACCACATCGCCGGCGATCACTTCCAGATCAGAGTAATCACGCCATTCATCCGGGTAGCCAATTTTTGTGCGAAAGTTTGCTAGTTTATCTAACGCCTTTTCTTTGGTCGTAGCGCTCATCCATTCAAGATCTTTAATAGAAACCTCATAGGCTAGAATTAAGTTATCAACCAATGTTTCCATACGTTCTTTAGCTTCTGGTTTAAAGTGCTTTTCTACGTAAAGCTGACCAAGTAGTTCACCCATAACATTTTCGGTTGAACCTACTGCACGCTTCCATAGTGGTCTTTGTTCTTCAATACCGGATAAGCCCCTGCTGTAAAAATCAAAACTGGCGTCATACACGGGTTTGCCCAGAACGTCTGCAAACTGGGAAATGCTCTTAAGGTGCAGGTAGTGCTTCCAGGTCTCAACCGGAGTTTCGGTAATTACGTTCGAAAGACCGCTAAAGAAGTCCGGCTGTCTAACAATGTATTTCTCCCGCAAAGGTACACCAGCGGCCTGGTAATACGAGCGCCAGTCTATGCTTGGCGCGAGGCTTATTAGCTCTTCGAGGGTATATATGTTGTAGGTTTCGGTCGGGTTTCTGTTTCTTTCTTTGGGCCACATGATTCGCGCAATATTGGTCTCGAGGGCGATAATGTTGTTGGCAATGTCGCTTACGTTACTCAAGTTGGCAAAAGTAGCCAGCTTTTCCAGATAGGCTCGGTACAGACTGATACCTTTGGTAAATTGTTCATCACTTTCCAGATAGTAATCGCGATCCGGCAAAGCCAGACCTGATTGATTCAAGTACACTTCATAAACGTCCGGGTTTTTCAGGTCTGAATATATAAAACCACTAATGGGGCTGCCGATGCCGACTTTTCCGAGTTCGGCAAACGC
>CAZUMV010000307.1:0-3021 GCA_964621435.1 uncultured Thiotrichales bacterium
GCCCCGAAGTTCAGAACCTTATGATCAATTCGTGCTCGTTTTCTCCGGCTCACAATTCCTCATCTTTTAGTTGGTGTGCTTATCAATAGCTTTGCTATTAATTGCGCCCACCGCCCAAAACCTGAGAAATTTTAAACACGGAAAATTCCGTGCAGAATCAATCACAAGATTCTGTTCACACAATCCAAATTGTTAAAAAACTACCAGACGCAAAAAGCCCTGGCGGACAAACCGACCAGGGCTTTTTGGAAGCGGTCTGGAAGGTTCGCCGTAAGCGCCTTCCAGTACTAGCTGAAAGGCCTTAAATCATGGTTCCCTCATTTTTACGGAGGCCACCAATTTCAAAACGATCAAACGATCTATGCACGTCTATCGGGCACAGATAGGCACTGCCGTTGGTGGCGGCGCAGGCATAGCTCTGCGGCCAACTAATAGCCGTGTGTAATCGAATTTGTGTTAATTGAGTTTTCATGGGCGAGAAGTATACGCAGAGAATTTTTTATGTCAACAGTTTTAATGAACGATCGTTCATTTAATGTGAACGAAGTATTTATTTCCTACGGGCGTTGGATTTTTGTAGGTTTGCTGGCGCGAACTGATTTGAGCCAGTTTTTAAAAGTTTTGTCCTGAACGGCAGTCATGTCTAATGCGCCTCCCATTAGTTCGATCGTATCGATAATACGATCCCGGATAGCGGCGGTGACTCTATTAGCTGGCACCGAAGCCCCCTCACCAAATAGCAACCAAGAAGGGGAGACGTTGGTAATTTTTGCGATCGCTTCAATCTGTTTTAGGTTGGGATTCTTGGATTCGGCGGTTTCCAGTCGATGTAAACCTGTTTTAGATAATTCTATTCCCTCTTTTTTGAGCGCTTTGCGAAGCTCGATGGGCTCCATCTGTGCTTGCTCACGTGCTTTGCGGATGCGTTGAGGTATTTCTGTAATTTTTCGAGGCAAAATTCCAGTCTCCAGAGGAATTAGATAATTCTACATGACTTGAGTAGGGTCGTGGTAATACAGAGTTTATGGATGGCGTCGATATCTTGGGCGGGTTATAAATCATAGAGTACTCTTGAGTTATTAGGTCGGGACTGGTGTCTGTATCGGGGCAGGTCGCTCCGCACGTCCCTGTGCTCCCGCGACATCAGCACATCCGTGTGCATGAAATCGACTCTTCGAGTCGATCCGTCCGGGAACCAAAATAAAAAACCCCTCGATGAGGGGCTTTTTATTTTGGTGGCCAGGGGCAGAATCGAACTGCCGACACGAGGATTTTCAGTCCACTGCTCTACCGACTGAGCTACCTGGCCAAATTGGGTGCGAGCCGCGTATTAAACCGGCTCTGGCTGCCTTCGTCAAGTTTGAAATTGTTTGATTGAAGCAACAACCACCGGGTTTAGCGAATACTCTCGTAATAGGCGGTCACTTTCGGGTGATTGGCAATTCTTTCTTGGTGTTTTGCTATATTGGGAGCCACGGTGTCGACTATGTCTGTGGGGATATGGTCCAACATGCCAGACCTAAACCACATCACGCCTACCATTACTTTTAGATCGGCGACGGTAAGTTGGTTATCAGCGAAAAACTCGCCTCCACCGCGCTGGAGCTGATCATCGAGGCCTTTTAAGAATACGGTTAGCCAGTCATTGGCAAACGCTTCGCGGGCAGTTTTCAATGCCTCGCCTTCCAGACCAAATGTACCGGCAACCCTGTTGGTCATATCCTCAATAGTTCCCATGGCTTCGTCGCAGTAAAGTGCTTGAGTGGGATCTGAAGGGTAAAGGCCTGCTAGTTTGCCAACAAACCGACACATGGCATTAGATTGGGTAATTACGTTGTTATCGATTTCGAGTACCGGGATCGCATTAAGCGGGTAAGAAGATTTATTTGCCATAAAGTCGGGATGAGAGATCCGGTTGTCTTCAAGTTCAATGCCGCCGGCATGAAATGCAATACGTACGGGTTCAGCCCGGCCGCCATTGGAATCGAAGTAGGTGAGTTTGTATTTTGGCATAGGTGTTCCCGCAGAGTTAATTGTTCGTATTGAGCGGATGGTAACAGAATTTATTGTCGGCTATTGCAAAGACCCGTGATAGATTGTTTTTTGTTCTTTGCATTACTTTCGCATCAAAATGAGATTGCTCTGGATAGGCAAAAATTCCGTCGCCGCATTAATGAGCGATGCTGCAGTATAATCAGGTACACCATAGACAATAAAATTCTTCTGCATATCTACGCTTATTTTTCTGGCCAGTAAATCAAAGTCTCCATCCCCGGATACCAATACGACTGTATCAGTATCTTGGGCATACTCGAGAGCGTCAATTGTTATGCCAACATCCCAGTCGCCTTTGGCTGAGCCATCCTTACGTTGTATGAAAGGTTTTAATTTAACGTCAAACCCGATCGCTCTAAGGATATTCTGAAATTGTTTCTGTTTTTCGTCGCCACGATCTATGGCATAGGCAAATGCCTTTTTAACTTCGCGGTTTTTCGTTACTTCAGCCCAAAATTTGTTGTAGTCAAAGTTACCGCCGTATGCTTGCTTGGTGGTGTAGTAGACGTTTTGAACATCAACAAGAATAATTAATTTTTCCATCGTTATTGTAGTTTGATGAACACAGAAGCCAAGGTTAACTATTGCTTATGCGGTGAGATTAATGAACAGGAATTTTGAGATGTACACTAAAAAAAGAACGACTATGGCCGATGCAACGATTACATAACCTTTAGCGAGAAACACCCATGCCTCATTTCCACCATAACTTTGAGCTGCCGTCCAAACGCCTAGCAATGCCGAAATAACGTAAAAGAAGAAGACGAAGTAAATGCAGACGAAAATAAATTTCCCGAAGTTATTTCCGCCAAGCATTCCCGTAAACAAAGCCGATTCTAAAATGACATTGACGGTAAGCGGCAGGAAAAACGCGAATACCCAAAATGTGATGCCTAACCCGTACTGACCGGTACGGAGTTTTTTAAAAAAACCGGCTACGTTCGACCACTGTGTTTTTTTTGGTTC
>CAZUMV010000308.1:0-3000 GCA_964621435.1 uncultured Thiotrichales bacterium
TACTTGTTATGTAAAAGCTCATCCGTGAGCAACACTCCCTACCCAGCTGACTCAAGGCTGGGGTTACTAAAGCAAAATTGTCCTAAACCCCCTAAGGTATATTTAACGTCTCGGGATTTCAGTCAGCTTTGGGGCAGAGCTAGTGCAATATCAATAGCTTTAGCTACATTAAGTCGTCCGTAACCGAAATAATCATTTCTTCCGCGGACATACGGATGACCACCTACTTTGTCTGCTGACTGCCGAATTACTTTGCGAACCGCAGACTCGGACAAATCTGGTCGCGCCGATATGATCAAGGCACAAGCGCCTGCGACTAATGGAGCAGAAGATGAGGTGCCATTAAAAAAGTGGTAATAGTCACCGTTGTTGTAGCCGCCCACACCGCTTATATCGCAGGTGAAATTTTGAACGCCCGGCGCCGCTACATCCACCTCCGGTCCAAAACATGTTCCCCAATCCGTTTCGCCGTCACTGCTGTAGTAGGTTTTTACTTCGTCATATTGATTGCTGGCAGAAACTGTCAATACACCAGAAACATTTCCTGGATAGAGCACATCTGCTGATGAATTCCCCGCCGAAACAACTACAACACATCCTTTGCCATTACGGCCCTTTGTTTTGGCGCTCTCTATCGCATCATTTATCGCGTTGGAAGCCAAGCCGCCGCCCCAGCTATTGTTCAATACTGCGGCACCAGATTGCCAGCTCCAGTTTAGCCCTTTCGCGATCAGGTTTGAGTTGGTCATCCACGCCACACCGTTTACCGGTGAATAAGCTATTCTAACCGCAAGCAGCGAGCAACCGATACCAACACCGCGCATGCCTCCGCCACTACTAGCCGCACCGACAGCAAGCCCAGCACATGCGGTGCCATGCCCATCCCAACTATTTGGTTCTTGATACGAATCACCATCAGTTGCGTCGAAGGTTCCAACGATAATTGGCGATAGATCTTTATGAGCAGTATCAATGCCTTCGTCTAGAATCGCCACGACGACATTTGGATCACCGGTTTGAATGTTCCAAGCCTCTATGGACTCGGTTAGTTTAAGCGCGTACTGTTTATCCAAGCTAGCTAAATGTTGGACCCCATTTTTTTGAAAAGAGTCTTTCGCAATATGCCGCCCGACGGTCACAAAGTCAGGCTCGACATACTTGACGATAGTTAGCTTGTCTAATTCTCGACAAAGCTCAAAGATACTCATGTTTTTTGGTGCTTCACAAACCAGATAAGACTCGTTTTCTTCAAGAACGGTGATGTTACGTTCATTAAGCAATTTTCTTAACTCTTGTTCGTTGCCCTTAGTGAAACCAACTAAAATTCGATTCGGAGCGATAACTGAATTACCGGCAACCTTAAAAACCGGAAACGATTGCTCAACACTTTCCTGCACCGACAGAACATCGATTGCGTCACTAGCCGCCATCTTTCCAAAACTATGATTCACTGTTGAGATTAGGCTAATATTCTCGGATGGTACGTCGATACGATGTTTGAACACACCAACACTAATTTGGTCGACAGCCTGTGACCGCATACTTTTAGGTGCGTGTTCATTGAACTCAACTGCCACCAAGGTTGGATCGACCTTCAACTCAACCTCAACACCATCTACTTTGTATGAATATTTCATTCAACACTCAAAAAATTGTTGTTACTAAAAACAGCTAATAACGGTTTTAATAGTCGTTCAATCCAGATTAATCTTCCTTGTCACCCGCCTAGGCCTCGGATTTTATTCGGGTCAACTGACAAAAACATCGCCACTGCACCAAGGGCAATTCCTAGCCAAACCTTTCCGTATTCGTACATCTCGGTTAAAACTGGTTGCCCTTTTTCCATCCATAAAGTCGTCTCTAACAAACACCAGCCACCGAAAATGGCCCACACAACGACATACAAGGAAGATACCCAATTCACAGCGCGACTTAGCCTGTTTGGCTGACCAGTATTTGCCACCATCTTACCGAATACGCCCGCATCTTTGGCAGGCACTACCGTTAAGGCAGCGGTAATAACAGATGAAACCAGCCCAGCAATCATCATAAATAAAAAGCCACTTTGCTCACTGATAATATGGTCAGCTTTCTCTTGGCAAGCATCGGTGTTAGCAACAGCAACCGTGCAGCTAAGATCGTTGTAAGCTGACAAGGAGGTATAGATCACCAGCGCGTAAATCACTAACAAAAAAATCGCTAAACCGCTGATCACAACATTTCTTATATTCATTTTCTTACCCCTACATTAATTTTGACCTGCAAGCCAAGTCGGCTTACAAATAGAATATCGATATTATTAGCTAACAGTCTTCGGGAAATTAGTGCACAAGATAAGCAAGTTCTCTCAGTTAAACGGGTCATTTTTCAGGATTTAAAGTAAGAAACTTTTTGATTCAGATAAATCAGCTCGATGTTAAGAAAGAAAGAAACGACCCAAGAGGTGTATAACAAGATAGTTGCTAGTTGAATCCTTTTACGACAATGAAACTCCAGACCAGCTGTAGCACAAACCTCAATCCCTGGTCTGCGCTACTAGTTAAGACATGTTTATTTTTGGCAACATTGGCCTCCACCTGCTCCACTTCCACCAGACAAAGGCCTTAGAGACGCCAAAAGAGGCTTGGCCTCAAAGTCAAAGACAAACTTCAAGTTATTTTGATTAAACTCAGACAAAGTGAGTGTCAGAATCACGAAATTCGAGAAATCACCACTCGCACTATATAACATCACGATGGACAACTTATCGTTTTGGTACGTTACTTCAGTTATCAGAACCTTGCTTAAAAGTTCAACATCATCATTCTTATCAAATATTTCTATTTCTGGGCCGTCTGTTTTTAAATTAAACCTAATCAAACATTCTTTTGTCAGCTTCACCGAAGCTAAATACTCCTTACCACGATCAATTCTATTAACAACAAGTTTCTCACTTCCCACCACGTCAATAAAGTCTTGAAAATTTTTCATTTATAGTTCTCCAGATATGTTTTAGTTTTC
>CAZUMV010000309.1:0-2988 GCA_964621435.1 uncultured Thiotrichales bacterium
ACGCTGGCGTAAACGAGACAAGCTTGTGACCCATCCAAGACCAATCTATGATTGGCGGCATTATTTAAGTGTGATCTCAATTACCTTTCGATTACGGGATTTCTGCACCGCATTGGAAAAAAGGATCAAGTGCCTCCACCACCGATAAATCTTGTTGGTGATTATGGTGGCGGTTCCATGTTTCTTGTTATGGGAATTTTGTCGGCGTTATTCAAAGCGCAAAAACCCGGGCAGGGTGACGTCGTTGACGCGGCCATTGCTGATGGTGTTGCATCGATGCTCGGTATCGTCCATTCTTTAACAGCCTTCGGACTATGGAATGATCAATGCGAGAGCAACCTCTTGGACGAGGCTATGACGTTTTATCGTTGTTACGAAACAGCTGACGGCAAGTACATGGCGGCCGGCTGATTGGAACCACAGTTTTTTGCGGAAATGTTGCAGCTATTAAACATCTCGCCGGCCGATTATGGCGAGCAGAACGACAAGCAGAAATGGCGGGAACAACATCAAATGCTTGAGTTCATGTTTCGATCAAAAACGCGTGATCAATGAGCGGAACTGTTTGACGGTACGGATGCGTGTGTAACACCGGTACTTGATATGTTGGAGGCCCGGAAGCATCCGCATAACAATGCGCGCAATAGTCATATTAGCGCAGGCGGTATGACGCAACCGCACCCGGCGCCAAGGTTCGATAGCGTAAATTATGAGTCCCCCGCAGCGATCCCTGAGCGCGGTTCAGGTACTGCGAAATTGCTTAGGTCAGTAGGATGCTCTGAAAAGACTATTGATTCTCTTACTTGAGCAGGCCAACGAAAATATGAGAATGGAGCTGTAAATATGATCAAGACACGAATCACAGAAATGCTCGAAACAGAACATCCTGTTATACAGGGTGGTATGCAAACCGTAGGTGTTGCAGAACTTGCTGCAGCTGTGTCTAACGCCGGTGGTTTTGGTATTTTGACTGCCTTGACGCAACCCTCGCCTGAAGCGCTCCGGGCAGAAATCCAGCGCTGCCGGGAGATGACTGATAAGCCTTTTGGCGTCAACCTTACTGTAATGCCAATAATTAATTCGCCAGACTATCCAGGTTATGCCAAGGTTTGTGTTGAAGAAGGGATCAAGGTCATTGAAACGGCGGGGACCGCGGCAGTCCGGGAAATCTGGAAAATAGTACAAGACGGTGGACTCAAAATACTGCATAAATGCACATCGGTTCGCCATGCGCTTTCCGCGGAAAAACACGGGGTCGATGCTATTTCCATTGACGGCTTCGAGTGCGCCGGGCATCCAGGTGAGGACGATATCCCGGGTTTGGTGCTGATTCCGGCCGCCGCCAATAAAATTAAAATCCCGTTAATTGCTTCCGGTGGAATAGGTGACGGGCGTGGCCTGGTGGCCGCACTTGCACTAGGTGCCGAAGGCGTAAATATGGGGACCCGATTTTGTGCAACCAAAGAAGCGCCCATTCACCACAACGTGAAGCAAAAATATGTTGAAAATGATGAACGCGGCACCCATTTGATTTTCCGGAATTTCCATAATACAGCACGGGTTGGAAAGTCGGAGGTGTCCGACAAAGTCGCCGAAATTCTCAAAAATCCAGACGCCGTTTTCGAAGACGTTCAGCCCTTTGTATCTGGCAAGAAAGGTGCTGAACTATTGAAAACCGGTGACCTTTCAGAAGGTGTGTTTTGGGCTTCGATAGTGCAGGGTTTGATAGATGATATCCCGACCGCACAAGAACTGATGGACCGTATTATGATAGAAGCAGAAGCAATTATTAATGAGCGCCTGCGCGGGTTCACCATGCGCGCGCCGAGTTGAGCCCTGATATACAAGTTTTTGTTTTCGAAATGAATCACGAACTTAACGAGCCAAGAAAGATTTAGTAGGGAGATATCATGAAAGACGCATTCATCATTGACTCTTTTCGCACGACAAGAGGTATCGGAAAAGTAGGTAAAGGCGCGTTTGCCCACCTGCATCCACAATATTTGGCGGCGACCACATTGAGAGCCATTGCAGAGCGTAATGACCTGAACACCGCTGAAGAGGGCGATATTATTTCGGGTACCAGTACCCAGAAGGGTATGCAATCGGCTGATCTGGGACGCATGGCGGCGTTGGATGCAGACGACGACATTAAGGGCTTTGGCCGTTACCTTGGATCGATTCTGTGGCTCGGGTATTACATCGACATCCTTGGCCGCTGCGCAAATTACGTCGGGAATGGAAGACTTGGTGATTTCCGGTGGTACGGAAATGATGAGCTATACCGCATCCATTGCGGACCCGAATGTACCTAGTCGGCATGATACTACCCATTGGGCGCGATTTAGCCAGAGAGTTGATTCGCATAAACACCATCTTACCCGGAATATTTGCTACCCCGTTGTTGCATGGTGCGCCTGAGCATATTTTAGACGCATTAGGCGCTCAAGTTTCTAACCCGGCACGTTTAGGTGCTCCCGAAGAGTATGCGTCACTTGCGCTGGAAATGCGTAGAAACTTCTATTTCAATGGTGAAGACGTTCGCCTAGATGGCGCTATTCGGATGGCGCCCAAATCACTAAACTCGTTCGGGTACCACTAAGAGGGGACAGAAAAGAATGGAATTGGAAACGGTTAAATACGAAACTGAAAAGCATGTTGCTATCATTACCTTGGGGCGTCCGGATGACATGAACGCTTTCAATATGCAAATGCGTGCGGATTTTGCCGAGGCGCAGCGCGCAGCGGAAGATGACAACAATATACGCATCGTAATTGTCACTGGCTCAGGCCGGGCCTTCTCTGCCGGTACGGATTTAAAGGAAGGAAGCTTGATCTCGAGTAAATCCGGAGTCTTTGATAATTCTATTCGCGATTACAAACCTTTAATCGACGGTATTGGTCGATCACAAAAGATCTACATTGCAGCAATTAACGGGTTCGCTGGCGGCGTCGCTTTGGGCCTGGCCTTGGGCGCTGATCTCGCGG
>CAZUMV010000310.1:0-2980 GCA_964621435.1 uncultured Thiotrichales bacterium
AGACAAGCAACCGCATCAAACATGTTATGAGACAGCGACACTGCCGTCGCCATGGCGATAACGTCCCTGCTAAAAAGGGACAATTCCATACCGGGCTGCCCCTGTGTTACACCATCACACATGGCTGGCACACCGCCTGCAAACTGTGCTACCGCACCAAGCTCGCTGGCCGCTTCTTTTATAATTGCCGGGTAGTCCTGCAACGGCTGATGCGCAGATAGCATGTCATTGTAGGCCGAGACAATAGCCAGATTGGCTTGCTTTTCGCCACTCAATGCCTGTTTGTCATCAGCGCCACAGGCAGCGAACCCGTGCGCCAGATTTCCGCATGAGAGCACTGAGCGGTGTGGCCCCTCACGTCCCGCCTGTTCCATGCGTGATAGATAATCAGCACGGGTTTTCTCGCTGCGTTTGACGATTCGTTGCGTGACACGTTGTATCTCAATATTCATAGCTACTCCGACCAATAGACGGTTACGGGTACCTCTTGCTGGTGCAAAATCACTCTGACCGGGAGATCCAATGAATCACCAGGATTCATAGCCAACTCCAGCAACTGTTTTTTTCTTTCGCCAAAAATCAAAAGAATAATATTGGAAGAATTTAATAACACACTAGCAGACAAACTAATGCGTTTTTGTTTGAGATGATCCGGCTTGAGTTGGTAGCAAAAGTCATTCCCGACGATCGCCTCTTCTATTTCCAGGGCGTCTGGGAATAACGAAGCAATGTGACCATCCTCTCCCATCCCGAGCAGTGTCACATCAAATGTACCCGGCATTTCTTTTTGCAATTGTTCCAACTCATCCGCGTTTAATGCCTGACCTTTTTCAGTCACCAAACCATGAAAACTCGCTGCGGCCGCTTTACCTTGTAATAATTGTGCGGCGATCATTTTTGCATTGCTTTGGTCACTGCTTATTTTGACGCAGCGCTCATCACTGGGAATTACTTTAACCCGCCCCCAATCAAGGTCTGCTTTCGATAAATGTTGATACGTTTTTAAAGGCGACGAACCACCACTCACAACAAAACCCGCCTGTTCCTTGGTATCTATTGCGCGACGCAAGAGCTGCTCTACAGCTTCAGCCACGGCAAACCCAGCCGCTTCGCGCGTATCAAATGCTTTGAAATCAATCGTCATGATCTACTCCTGGCTCATGCCAATGCCTTTTATCACGATCCAGCATTAGAGCCGCTTCGGTTGGCCCCCAACTACCTGCCACATAGGTATACGCTTTTTGGTTGGTTTTTTCCCAGCTATCAATGATTTGATCCACCCAACTCCACGCGCCTTCGACTTCATCACGGTGCATAAACAAGGCCGGATTGCCTCTTAGAACTTCCATTAACAATCGCTCGTAAGCATCTGGATAACGAACCGGAAATGCTTCGGTGAAACTTAATTCTAACGGCAACGAACGAAGCAAAAATCCACCCGGACCAGGCTGTTTTGTCATCATACTCAAGGTCACGCCTTCATTTGGCTGCACCCGTATGGTTAACCGATTGGCATGCAATTCCCCTGCTTCATCAGGAAATATCGAGTGCGAAACCGGCTTAAACTGAATGATGATCTCCGACGCTTTAGCCGCCAATCGCTTTCCCGTACGCAAATAGAAAGGCGTGCCGCTCCAGCGCCAATTGTCAATATCGGCGCGGATAGCGACAAAGGTCTCCGCATCACTATCAGATAAGCCATCTGCTTCTTCAACAAAGCCCTTAACAGGCTCTGCATCTACCGCGCCACCCGCATACTGACCACGCACAGTAACTTCAGCAACATTTTCTTTCGTGATCGGGCGCAATGATTTGAGTACTTTGATTTTTTCCGCACGAATATCATTGTGGTTCATACTGATTGGCGGCTCCATGGCCACCAGACAGAGTAGCTGCAAAATATGATTTTGGACCATATCGCGGAGCGCACCGGTCTTGCTATAAAACTGGGCGCGATTGCCAGTACCAATTTTTTCGGCCACGGTAATTTGCACGTGGTCTATATAGCTATGACGCCATAACGGCTCAAACAATGCGTTCGCAAATCGCAAAGCAGATAAATTTTGCACCGTTTCTTTGCCAAGATAATGGTCAATACGGTAAACCTGGTTTTCATCAAAAACCGCATCGACTGCAGAGTTAATGACCCGCGCCGAATCCAGATCAGTGCCAACAGGTTTTTCCAATACAATGCGAGCGTTCTTATATGCCAACCCGGCTTTGCCAATTTGCTGTGCGGTGGGACCAAATAGTGCCGGCAGCATCGCCAAGTAGTAAACACGGATTCGACTGTCATCATTACCTAGCGCACTCTTTAATTCAGTCCAACCGTCGTCGGTAGTCACATCCAGTTGATGGTAAGACAGCCGCTCTTCAAACCTTTGCCAAACCGTCTGCTCAAACTCATCTTCGCCCAGATATTGATCCAGCGCCTGACGAACAAAACTTATAAAGTCGGCATGCTCGAGCGCACCACGCGAAGCGCAAATAATTCTGCTGTCATCGGTGAACTGGCAATCTTTATCGCGGTGATACAAAGCTGGCAGTAATTTGCGTTCCGCGAGATCTCCGGTGCCACCGAATATCACTAGATCAAAGGGTTCAACTGGGACAAACTCGGCCATAGCAAATAATAATCCTTTATAAAAATAACGCTAACAACTGAGATAAGTATGAATCAATACACAATTACATTTTTCAAGAGTTGAACGACCAACCACTACGCTGCAGTTATGTCACACCAGTGGGCAACATGAGTACCAGTACGGACTCTAACAATTATTGATAATAGCGCCCTGGTGTTGAATCACCTCAGCTGCCAAAGCATGGCCCGCCTTACAGGCTTCAATCATATCACCACCACCAAGACGTGCGGCAAGATAACCGGCATTAAATGAATCGCCGGCAGCAGTTGTATCAACCGGATCGACCGGAACAGCGGCAACAAATTCAGCACCGTCATCAGTACAGGCAAAACAAC
>CAZUMV010000311.1:0-2970 GCA_964621435.1 uncultured Thiotrichales bacterium
CATCGCAACCATGTTGGCTAAGTGTGTCGTGCGCCAGTTGGTGAACTTCTTGTAGAGATAAGGTAGTCGTAGACATAGGGTATCCAGTTACTTACGTTGTCGGGTCGTCGATAGGGTAGCGCTCAAGGACTGCCCCCAAAGATGATTTGAGTGGTTCGAGCCAGGGTTCGAAATTACGCCATTGTTCGAGGCCTGATGTATATATTGGTTGGCGAACTTGTTCAGAACTGGCGGTACGTACCGATCGTTTGGTCTTATGGAAATTCAGACAGGCTTCTTCGAAAGGTAGGCCGAGATATTCCAGAATTCTGTGCACCTGGCTTTCGGTATCAGCCACAACCTCTTCATACTGGACGCGTAGAATTTTACCAGGCAAAACTGCATCCCAGTGATCCATAAGTTCAACGTAATCCCGGTAATATGTGCCGATCTCGGATTGGCCATAGGTGAATTCCTGGCCATTTGCGAAAAGTTGTTTGAAACCGCTAAAGCAACAAGCCATTGGATGGCGCCGTGCATCAATAATTTTGGCGTTGGGTAAGATCAAATGTATTAATGCGATGTGACGAAAGTTATTTGGCATTTTATCGATGAAAAAGGGTGCATCTTCTCTGTGTACACGGGTATCTTTGATAAACGCTTGCCCGTACTTTTGCAGTTGTTCAGCAGTCAAATCAGTAAGGTTAGCTGGGTATTTTAATTCCTCATATGTGTGTCGACGCCCGGCAAGATCAAAAGCTAAAGAAGAAATGTTGGGTAGTTCCAGCGTGCCGTCGATTTGCGAATGTGAGGCCAATATTTGTTCAAGCAGGGTTGAGCCGGCGCGCGGCAAGCCAACGATAAAAATCGGGTCTGGAGCGGGGTGGCCGAGGTCTTTTTTGTTGTTGAAAAGTGCCGTACCACAATGCTCTATTTGCATCTGTAGTCTTTCGGACATTTTTTCAGACTCGTAATTGTTTTCGTTTTTTTCCAGCGCGTTACCGTTTTCGTAATACTGCATTGATGTTTCGAAGTCGCCGGCGTCTTCAAAGTGTTTACCGAGCGCAAAGCATAAATGGATTTTATCAACGACAGGGGTGCTGGTGGCCGCTTCTGCTGTTTGCATGGCACTTATTTCTTCGCGGGTGAAACGATAAGTTTTAAGGTTCGCTAAACTCCAGTATGCATCGCCAAATTCCGGGCGGGCATTATAGGCGCGTCGGTACGCGGTGATGGCATCATCGGTTTGTCCGATTGTTTTGAGTGCATGGCCGTGTACCAGGTGTAAATCGGCGCGATTCGGTACTTTTGTGATGGCATGTTTGTAGATTTCCAGAGCAGGCTCATAATCACCAACGGCAACACACTGATTGGCGAAACTGATGCGGTAATCGAGATTATCTGGTTCCTTATCTCGCAGGATGGTTGCTTGTTTAAGCGCTTGCGCATATTTTTGCCGGCGGTACAGCACGTGCATAAACTCGTGGCGCGCGAGGTTATTATTCGGCTCAAACTTTATAGCGTTCTCAAGTAACACTTCCGCATCATCCAGAACGCCTGACTTAACACCCAAGTCGGCCAACAAACGCATGCCTTCAACATTACGTGGATTGGCTTGCATAAACTGACGACAGACTTGCTCGGCCTGAAACATGCGACCTTCCGCCATCATATTACGAACGTTTAGCAGCGCCGGCGGTAGTGCGGCAAGTTTTGTATGCTGGTCTTTTGCGAACCTGGCTTGTTCGTGTTGCCCATTGCTGGAAAGGAGTTGACTCAACGCGTCCCAACTGGCGAATAAAGAGCTATTCAGTGTTACCGCATGACCAAACGCATCCAACGCGGCTGTCTGGTTTGAAGTGGCTAGATGGATATGACCTTCTTCCTGAAATGCTCGCCCATAGCCGGGGCGTGCTTTCTTCAAGCGCTCGAGTGAGTTGAGCGCGGCGTCGAATTGCTTTTGATATCGTTGCGTAACTGCTAGAACGTATAGTGCTTCAGCGTATTCTGGATGCTGCTCCAGCACTGTTTCTACGGTTTTTTGAGCGTCCGTGAAGCGCCCAGCTTGTAACTGTGTTTTGGCTTCTTCAACACGGTTTTTCGCTTGTTGAAAGTCGCTTTCTGATTCTGTAATTGAACTGTCTTGCATTGAGATAGGGTGACTAATCCACGTTGTGCTGTCCAGTATTTTCGGGAATAAAAAAGGCGAGCCAGATAGCTCGCCTTTTTTCTACTAACCAATAGTTACTTTGGTTTAGAACTCATACGAAAATCTCAGGCCGATCGTACGAGGACGGTTGGTCGTGGTACGTTCGATAAAGTCCTGACGGTTGATGTGCAACTGGGCACGCTCATCAGTCAGATTTTCAGCGAAGATTTCAGCACGCCAGCCATCATCAACACTCCCGGTACCTATTGCCGCGTCGACAATAGTATAAGAAGATTGATTGGTTTGTGGCTCAGTAGGAGTGTCCACCAGCGAGTTAACCGAGTCATCCGCATATTTGATACCCAACTGTGCGAAAGAATTCCACCCGTTGTTCGACGCCCACTCGTAACGACCGCGTGTGCTGACTTGGAAGTCAGGTGTCAGCGGTAACGGTGAGCCTGCATCAGCAACAACAAAATCAAACGCCGGATCGATAAACGTTAATTCAGTATCGTTAAATGATGCTGCGGCGTAGATGGTCAGGTTATCACTGACAGCCCAGGCTAGATCAGCCTCGACACCGTTGATCTCGGCGTCACCACCGTTATCCACTAAGGTAAATATGGAGATGTTCTGGGAATCAAATTGTGATACCTGAATATCGTCCCAGGTGATTTGGTAGACAGCGCCATTGAATTGGATCGCACCGTCTGCCAATGTTGTTTTCCAGCCAAGCTCTACACTTTCTAGCGTATCCGACTCGAAGATGAACGGGAAGCAATAACCCGGGAAATTGTTGGTGGTGTTGGCTGCAATCGCGACATCACTGCCACACTCAACGG
>CAZUMV010000312.1:0-2958 GCA_964621435.1 uncultured Thiotrichales bacterium
GCGGTCTCGATATCACCGTAACAACTTCTACCAACAATGATGAAGAGGCAAAAGCACTGCTGGAAGCCTTCTCATTTCCATTCAGGAAATAGGTAACACGATGGCAAAGACATCAATGATCATGCGTGAGAAGAAACGCGCAAAGTTAGTAAAAAAGTATGCTGCCAAGCGAGCGGCCTTAAAAGCCACAATCTCAAGTCCTGACACAGACTTTGATGAGCGTATGGCTGCCGTAGAAGCATTGCAAAAACTACCACGTGATTCGAGTAAATCACGTGGCCGCAATCGCTGTCGCATGACTGGCCGTCCACATGGTTATTACCGAAAGTTCGGTTTGGGAAGAAACAAGTTACGTGAGCAAGCCATGAAAGGTGCAATTCCTGGCCTTGTTAAGGCCAGTTGGTAAGGAAAGAATTATGAGCATGAGCGACCCAATAGCAGATTTGTTGACCCGTATTAGAAACGGTCAGTCCGCTAATAAAACCAGTGTCACAATGCCGGCTTCGAAGGCCAAGCAAGCGGTATTGCAAGTGTTGAAAGACGAAGGTTATATCGTTGATTTTTCCGTGTCGTCAGATACCAAAGCCGAACTGACGGTTGACCTCAAATACTATGAGGGCAAGCCGGTTATCGAGATGATCAGACGCGTTAGTCGTCCTGGCTTGAGAATCTTTAAAGGCAAGGATGACTTGCCTGCAGTGAATAATGGTCAGGGCATATCAATTGTGTCGACGTCTCGTGGAGTGATGACAGATCGCGCTGCACGGGCTTTGGGTGAAGGCGGTGAAGTCCTTTGCTCGGTATTTTAATTTTTAGAGATATCAAACAATGTCAAGAATAGCAAAAGCGCCGATAACGCTCCCGTCTGGAGTTGATCTCAACATCAACGGTCAGACTGTGCAGGTTAAGGGCTCTAAAGGAACGATGTCTCTGGACGTCCATCCGAACGTTGAAGTCAGTCTGGAGGATGGCGTGGTATCAGTGGCGCCGGCTGCAAATGGCAAAGACTGGGCCATGTGCGGCACCATGCGTTCTTTGGTGCAAAACCTGGTGACTGGTGTTAGCGAAGGATTTGAAAAGAAGCTCGAGTTGGTTGGCGTTGGTTATCGGGCTAAAGCGCAAGGCCAGAAGCTGAATCTGACCCTGGGTTTTTCACACCCAGTAGATCACATGCTACCTAAAGGTATTAAAGCGGAAACGCCGAGCGCCACGGAAATTATTATCTCCGGAACTGATAAGCAGCAAGTAGGTCAGGTTGCGGCAGAGATCCGGGCTTATCGACCACCAGAGCCTTATAAGGGCAAGGGTGTTAAATACGCAGATGAGCGAATCATCCGCAAAGAAGCCAAGAAGAAATAGGTTAAGAGAATGGATAAGAAAAGTTCGCGTCTCAGACGTGCCAAAAGATCTCGCAGTAACATGCGTAGACGCAATGCCACTCGTTTGACGGTGCATAGAACGCCAGCACATATTTATGCGCAAATCATAGACGGCTCTGGCGGCGCAACGGTTGCGAGTGCTTCAAGTATCGACAAGTCGCTACGCGCGGATTTGAAAAATGGCGGCAACACTGATGCCGCAGTCGCAGTTGGCAAACTAATTGCCGAGCGCGCGATGGACAAGGGGATCGAGGCAGTAGCTTTCGATCGTTCTGGCTTTAAATATCATGGTCGGGTGAAAGCGTTAGCAGATGCTGCGCGTGAAGCCGGTCTTAAGTTTTAGGATTTATACATGGCAAAGAAGAACATGGATCAAGGGCCTTCAGACGGCTTGCAGGAAAAACTGGTTACCGTTAACCGCGTAGCAAAAGTAGTTAAAGGTGGTCGCCAGTTTGGTTTTACTGCATTAACCGTGGTTGGTGATGGTGAAGGCAAGATTGGTATCGGCTACGGCAAAGCACGTGAAGTGCCTTTGGCAATCCAGAAAGCTATGGAAAAAGCGCGTCGCGACATGGTCACTGTTCCACTAGTAGACGGCACCTTGCAGTACCCGATCGTTGGTCGGTTTGGTGCAGCACGGGTATTTATGTCACCTGCATCAGAAGGTACCGGAATTATTGCCGGTGGTGCTATGCGTGCCGTGTTTGAAGTATTGGGTGTCAAGAATGTACTGGCTAAATGTATCGGTACACGCAACCACATCAACGTCGTAAAGGCGACGGTAAATGGTTTAGCGACCATGACCTCTCCGGAAGATGTTGCTGCCAAGCGCGGTAAAACTGTTGAAGAGATAATGGGTTAAGACTATGGCCGATTTGAAAGTAACATTGGTAAAGAGTTTGAACGGACGCCTGAAAGGGCACAAGGCTTGTGCTCGTGGTCTTGGTATTCGTCGTATTCATAACCCGGTAATGGTTAAGGATACGCCCGAGAATCGCGGCATGATTAATAAGATTCAATACATGCTGAATGTAGAGGAAGCTTAAATGAATTTAAATACACTTAAGCCGGCACCTGGTAGCCGTCCAACCCGAAAGCGTGTGGGTCGTGGTATCGGTTCTGGCTCTGGTAAAACTTGTGGCCGCGGTCACAAGGGTCAAAAGTCACGCTCGGGCGGATTTAGCAAGGTCGGTTTTGAGGGTGGTCAGATGCCTTTACAGCGACGTTTGCCTAAAGTCGGCTTTAGCTCACGGGTTGGCAGAAACGTTGCCGAAGTGCGTTTGAGCGAGTTAGGAAAAATTGACGGTGCTGTCGATATGGCAGCATTGGTTGCGGCAGGTGTTGTGCCCAAGCAAACCCAAAAAGCAAAAATATTTTTGTCTGGTGAGTTAGACAAGGCGGTCACTATTAAAGGTGGCAACATCAAGGCTACGGCGGGTGCAGCCAAAGCGATTGCCGCAGCTGGCGGGACGATTGAGGACTAACTGTGGCAAAAGATAAAAACAACAGGGAAGTAGCAGCAGCAGCAATGGCGAGCGGTAAGTTTGCCGAGCTGTGGTCGCGCCTACGTTTTTTGATC
>CAZUMV010000313.1:0-2931 GCA_964621435.1 uncultured Thiotrichales bacterium
TCTTCGGGTAACATCATCGCTTAACGAGCCATTAAGCGCCTCGATCACCATTTTAAAAGATAGTTCGGAACGAAGAATAACTGCAGACGACCTTACTATCGGGCTGGCGGATAAAGCGCTCCATGAAAATGCCGGCATCACTTTTCAAAACATTTTGAGAGATCTACGTTTCAGTATTGTTACGGATAGTAATGATCAGCTGGTTTTGAACATATATACGGTTCGAAATATCTACGAGCCACTATTGAATTTTCTGATTGATTTGCGCTGGCGAGAGGGACGTCTGGTTAAAGAATATTCTATGATTCTTGATCCCCGCAGTTTTAACGCCCAGCGCGCGACAGTACCGGTAACTCCGAGCACCCAAAATTCTGTAACACCACAGAACACCAGGACCAGATCTACCAGGGCTGCCAGCCGACCATTAGTACTTGATGGAAATAACTATCAGGTCCGCAATGGTGATAGCTTATCGAAAATTGCTATGGCAGTGCGTGCTCGCGATGGCGGCGAGTTAGCGCAAATTATGGCGGACATTTACGCCGCCAATCCGGAAGCTTTCCTAGGCTCTCCTGATCAATTAAAAGCAAATGTCCCACTCCGTATTCCGACCGGCTTAGATATAGCCAACGAAATGCTTGGTGCGCCGGTAGAAATACCAGACACGATACCAGCATCGGACATAACTACTGTAACGACCCCGCCAGTCGTTGCAGATTCAAATGCAAACAACAACGGACCGCGGCTTGAAATATTACCGCCTGATGAAAACCTGCCCGTGGCCACCAGCATCGCCGGCAGCACCGAAACTGACGCCGCCGGTATTTCAACGGCAGAGCGCGATGCACTGGCACTAAACATGCGCGAGCTCCAACAAAAACTCGATAAACTCGCAGAGCAAAATGCGCAACTCGCGGCGCAAAACGCCCGCTTTGAAAGAGAGTTAGCAGCAGCGACCATGAATCCTCGCCTGATAGAGATCGAACGCAACCAGCTATCGACCGACCCGATTGCAGATAACGCCGATACACCGGGCTTCTGGTCGAAGTTCTTCCGGTACTTTCCGTGGTTGCTGATACCGTTATTGGGCTTAGCCTTATTAGTCCAATTCTGGAATAAACAAAAACTCAACAGATTAACTCTGGGCATGGCAAAACCTTACCAAAACCCGAATCCCGGTAACCGAAGAGTGGTGGCTGATCTGGATGAATACGATGCAGTACAAGCAGAACCAATCATTCCACAGACAAAATCCGATAATCTTATCGAGACCCAACAATTAGTTGACGACCTGACTAAATCTCAAGAAGTTTACACCCCGACCGCGATTGTGGATGCCGACAATGAACCAACCCAAACGTTCGTGGGCAGCCTCGACGATATTGAGCTGGACGCCGGTCAAAACCTGGATGCGGCACAAGAAGCCGAGATCTATCTCGCTTATCAACAATTCAAACTCGCTGATAAGACCATCACCCGCTTACTGGAAGTGGATCCGGAAAACTATAAATTCCAAATACTGAAACTTCAGTTGCTCGCTAAGACCGGAAAAATGGAAGAGTTGCAAGAACTATCAGTTGAGCTGTTAAGCCGCTTTCCGAACCGGAACGATGAAATACATCAACGCATACAGGACATCTGCGATATGGCCTTTAGCGCCAATTTAGGTGCCCAGGTGGACTCTTCGGTCACACCAAAAGCAGCTGGCTCGGTGGCCGCGACCCAAGCGATGCCGGAGTATGACGACACTAAAGAACTTGACCCAGACGCAACCGTTCCTACGAGATTACCCGACACGCCTATACAAGATGACATTACTGAATTCCTGAATGAAGATTTAACCCTTAGCGATACCGATCCCATGCTGGTCGGCTCGATAATTGATCACGAAGCTGATACCGAAATCATGGATGGTAGCGATTATAACGAAATGTCCGATCAATTGACCGAGCTAATGGACGATATCACCGAAGAAGGCCTCGACCTGCCTTTCGATCTGGAAACAGAAATTATGCAGGAGGAAGAAAAGCAACGACTCCTGGAAGAACGCGAGCGTAACCACACTGGAAACCCCGAGAGCGCCAAGCCTAAACGCTCCGAACCAGACGAAAACGAGGCGCCTAAAGATGATGATGGCGATAAAAACACCCTTCTCAAGGATGATGACACCTAAAATCTATTAGGACCTCGCCCGAGTGTTAAAAGCTCAAACATTCTTTCTTGAACATCTTGTAACCAAAGGCACTCTCACAGATAATTACCGACCTTAATAATCTCAGGGCTCCCTCAGGACGCCCGTTTTATCTGGAGTCAACAATATGAGTCTGCTACAAACTATTCTTCAAGCGCAAGGCGGCAAGGTTATCGAACAATTAGCTAAATCATCGGGCCTCGACACCGGCAACACGGTAGCAGCCGTTGCCAAGCTACTAAACGGTCTAAATGGCGGAATTAAGCAAAATACCGCGAGCGCAGGTGGTCTGGAAGCATTGATCAATGCAGTCCAGGGAGGCAACCATGACCGCTACTTAAATGATAGCAAAGCGGCTTTTAATCCAGGCGCGATACTTGACGGGAATAAAATTCTAGGCCATATATTAGGAAGTAAAAATGCCAGTCGAGCACTTGCTTCGCAAGTAGAAAGCGAGACGGGTATCAGCAGCTCGATATTGAAGAAAATGCTGCCAATGGTTGCGACCATGGCGATGGGCGCAATGAAAAACCAGTCCACAAGTCAAACCGGATTAGCGCAATTATTCGGGCAAACGGCGCCGGTACGAGCACAGCAATCTATGGGTAATAAACTACTTTCCAGCTTCCTTGATAAAGATCAGGATGGCTCGGTAGTCGATGATCTGATGGGCATGGCAGTAAAACATCTCGTTAAATAACTCGCGAATCAGGGCCGGCTGGTAACAGCCGGCATCCTCT
>CAZUMV010000314.1:0-2919 GCA_964621435.1 uncultured Thiotrichales bacterium
TCCAGCTAAGTAAACTTGCGCTGCTTTGTTAGCCAGAATACTTTTCAGTCGTTCTTTTGAATCTTCAAAGGTTGGTGGGGTTAGATCCCGAGTTTGATTGAGTTTGATAATATGCCAGCCAAAACGACTTTGTACTGGAGTTTGGCTGTATTCGCCGGTATTCAATTGCGTTAGCGCATTAGCAAATTCAGGTACCATAGTTTCCGGACGAATCCACCCCAGATCACCGCCGTTGTCTTTGGTTGGTCCGGTCGACGCCTCGGTCGCTAACGTGGCGAAATCGCTGCCGGTTTTTAATTCTTCGATCAATGCTTTACCAGTCGCTTCATCGGCTACCAGAATGTGACTGGTCAGATATTCTTTTGATGACGTGTTGCTGAGTTGTAAATCATATTCCGCTTTCAATGCTGCATCGGTCAAATCTGTGTCGCTCAATTTGTCATCTAACAGCGCCGCCAAAATGATGCTGTCACGTTCTGTTTTTATGCGCGCTTGAATATCTTCTTTTTTATCCACGCCTTCTGCTTCGGCAGTTTGAATAAGTAATTCCCGATTGATGAGTTCGTTGAGTAGCACTTGCGGTGCTTGCTGAAGTTGTGGGTTGTCAGCGATACGCTGAGTTGCAAATCTTTCGAAGTCAGACATATAGACTTTGCGCGAGTTAATCGTTGCGATCAGTTTCTGATCCTCATTCGCGCCGGCATCGTTGCTGTCAGTGACGCTGTTTGTAGCGGCAGCGTTGGTAGCTGTGGTTGCCGAGTTGTCACACGCGGTGCTGATCAATGCGAAGCATGCCAGCAGCAAAAGTTTTTGAGCTTTCATAATGTTTCCCGAGTTTTCCGTTATCTAATTGTTATGTTATTCGTATTCGCTTTGGTCGCTGTCCCAAGCACAGTCTTTCGTAAAAGACTTCCCGATTCAAAGGGATTTTTTCGCGAGCGGGTATATTAGCCCAGATTGAGGCAAAGTTGTGGCTTGAGATCGGTATTTTTTACCTTACAAGTGCTTTTTAAGTCAGGAAATCGGGCGTATTATACGCGGTCATTTAAATATCATCGCCATCGCGTAGGACAGCATGAGCCAGTTTTTCGAAATTCACCCCAAAAACCCGCAAGTTCGGCTAGTCCGTCAGGCGGTAGAGATCATTAAGACGGGTGGAGTTATCGTCTATCCGACAGATTCCTGCTATGCCTTAGGTTGTCGAATTGATGACAAGGCTGCGTTAAACCGAATAATCAATATTCGTGATTTGAGCAAGCGTCATCACTTCACCCTGGTATGTCGCGATCTTGCGGAAATCTCGCGTTTTGCAAAAGTCGAAAACCATGCCTTTCGGTTGATGAAGAGTTTAACACCCGGGCCGTACACTTTTATTTTAGCAGCGACCCATGAGGTACCCCGGCGGCTCTGGAACCCCAAAGCACGTACGATCGGGATTCGGATTCCAGATAATCGGGTTATCCAGAGTATTCTGTCTGAATTTGGTGAACCAATGATGAGCACGACTTTGATTATGCCGGATACGGATATGGCCATGACGGATCCCTATCAGATAAGGCTGTTGTTGGAACACCGGGTTGATCTCGTGATCGATGGCGGATTTTGCGGGATCGAGCCAAGTACAGTGATTGATATGACTGCCGGCGCCCCGGCCATTGTGCGCCAGGGGCTTGGTCCGACCGCGTGGCTGAAAAGCCATTAAATCGTTAAAAATAGCTGCATATTTCGGGCAGTTTCTGAGCGAATATCGTATAATCACGGGATGCCAGATTTTCAGTCTACACGCCTTGATTTAGGTCCTTGGAAGTTACTCACCAGACGGTGTGTTTAACGTGAATAGCGCACCGGATAACAACTCTCGAATCCTCTCGGGTATGCGTCCAACCGGACGTCTGCACCTGGGGCACTATCATGGCGTGCTCAAAAATTGGGCGGAATTGCAATATAACTATGAGTGCTTTTTCTTTGTTGCGGACTGGCATGCCCTGACCACAGACTATGAAAATCCGGCGGCGATCACAAAAAATTCCGTTGATATGGTTATCGACTGGTTGGCCGCCGGGATCAATCCCGGTTCCGCGACCATGTTTATTCAGTCGCAAGTGGAAGAACATGCCGAGCTGCATGTGCTGCTGTCTATGATCACACCACTAAGCTGGCTTGAAAGAATGCCGTCTTTCAAGGATCAGCAGGAAAAGTTGCGCGAAAAAGATTTGGCTACCTACGGGTTTTTGGGTTATCCATTATTACAGAGCGCCGATATTCTTTTGTATCGTGCCGCCGGTGTCCCGGTTGGGGAAGATCAAGTCGCTCATGTTGAAGTAACCAGGGAAATTGCGCGGCGCTTTAATCATATCTATGGTCGTGATCCCGGTTTCGAGGAAAAGGCGGAAGCGGCAATCGGAAAAATGGGCAAAAAGGATGCCAAATTATATCGAGAGCATCGACGTAAATTTGTTGAAGGAGGAGACGTTGAGGCGCTGGCGATTGGCCGCGCGTTGTTGGAGAGTCAGCAAAATATTTCGGTCGGTGACAGCGAGCGCCTGTTAGGTTACTTGGAAGGTTCGGGAAAAATTATTCTGCCGGAGCCGCAAGCCTTGTTAACCAAGGCCTCGAAAGTGCCCGGTTTGGACGGGCAAAAAATGTCCAAGTCATACGGTAACACTATTATGCTAAGTGACGACAGCGATACCGTAACCGACAAACTGCGCACCATGCAGACTGATCCGGCCCGGGTGCGGCGCACTGACCCGGGAGATCCTGAAAAGTGTCCGGTTTGGGAACTACATAAACTTTATTCTGATGAGGAACGGCGTGATTGGGTCAAACAGGGGTGCACTTCTGCGGGCATCGGATGCATTGACTGTAAGAAGCCACTGATTGATGCAGTGCTTGCGGATCTTGAACCGATGCAGAAAC
>CAZUMV010000315.1:0-2897 GCA_964621435.1 uncultured Thiotrichales bacterium
TCCGGCACTCAAAAAAGTGACCGACGCTTTTATAGATGAAGACAAAGTCGTGACGCTCGGCGTTCAAACTGTGTTTGAAGGGCACGGCGTTAACACCGGTGATAAAGTTCGCGAGATGCAGTTGCGTTATGACTTGCCGATTTTTATGGGACACGATCCCGGCGAGAAAACTGCTACGGGTTATCCGAATACCATGGTTTCATATCTTACTGGCGGCACCCCGTGGCAGGTGATTATCGCCCCGGATGGACGCGTTGTCTTTGATGGTTTCCGTGTCAATGCTGACAATGTGATTAGTACCATACGTGAGGATATTGCCAAGAGCGGCTAGTCGGGGGTTTCGGATTCTGTCGATCCGTTTCTAAATAAGCCAGTGGGTTAGCTAAAGGTCAGTCGGTTGCTTTAATTTCGCGCCCAGTTGTCAATTTTATTGGATTCCTTTGCCGCACGCTGCCAAACCGCATCAGATAGTTTCTCATCCATCGCTTTGCCGGGCGCGCAATCCTTAGAGACATAATGCTTGCCGCGGTGGGTCGGATATAGTTCGCGGAAGTAACGGACAGCGGCACGTTCGGCAGTGTGCTTGTTTACTCCTAACAACATCGCGGCACGATGATTGCGTTGCACTGCCTGACATTCGGTTTTCGCTTCGTTTCTTTCGCCACGGATATGCATGGCTTCATGGGTAAACGTATTGAGTGACCAAAGCTCGCTTCTGCTTGGTTTGCGCGGGTTTTTGAGGAAGCCCCTAAGTTCTTTGCAGCTCGGATATTGCAGTACAATTTTTCCGGTACCAAAGTACGCCATCCCAGTTGCGCCATATCTATCGAACATTGACTCCAGGGCCGTTGTGCATTTGAGGCTTACCGCTTCTCCATCGGTTAACATTTCCGCTTTGCTTTCAAGAAAATTTTCAAACTGCCAGTGTCTTATCATTGGAGTTGCTGCCAAAATACCCAGAATTAGGCACACGCCAATATAGCCCGTCGTGAATCCGTCGATTTTCTTTGGACGCCTAAACTCGCGATAGATTAGCCAGATAAAAAAGAAGCTGATGAAGAATAAAAGCAGCATGTAAGACGAAATCCACTTAATTCATTGCAAGTGTAGCCGAAGCCAGGGGAAAAATATTTGACCTGATTAGGAAAAACGATAAAAGAGCAATTTAATGAGCCTGACTCTTTGCTGTTACTGGATTTTTTTAGATGACGTGCAAAAAAATAGGCTCAACAATTACATGTTGAGCCTATTGGTTTTAACCGCCATCTACGCGGACAGTTTTCTGACTTCGTTTTAGCAGCGCATCCTCAGCCAAAAATACGTCATAAGCGGTAAAACAAGAAAAAGCACCGCTTGTGCCATAGAATCATTGATCATAGACTGTTGGAACACACAGTAGACGGCTTATGAAATGAAGAAACGAATTATCTCTAGTGCTTTTGCCTTACTTTTTTCGGTCAGCACCAGCGCTGCAATTGCAGACGTATCGCGGCAACAAACTGCGGTGATTAACGCACGTATACAACAGCTGGTTGCCGACTACGCAATCACCCGTGACAATCTGGACGCGGTGAGCTATTCCAATACGTTCGCCGAGGACGGAGCGATCGTATTATTCGGCGAGACTT
Organism: uncultured Thiotrichales bacterium; assembly: GCA_964621435.1. Lineage (GTDB taxonomy): Bacteria > Pseudomonadota > Gammaproteobacteria > CAZUMV01 > CAZUMV01 > CALIRD01. The sequence continues at coordinate 1,629 of CAZUMV010000315.1, forward strand.
ACAAAGGTCGCGAGGTTTTGAAAAAGAGAATCGAAGCGAGCGACCCAAACGTCGTTACCATACATATGATGGGGCCGGGCCAGATTAATGTTGTCGACAATAACACCGCGACGGGTGTTCAATACGTTGTTGTGTATAGAGGCATCAAGGGTGAATCCCATAAAGAAGGTAGTCCGCTCCCCATCACAAACTTGATGGTTGTCGGTAAGTACCATGATCGGTATGTGAACACAGACGATGGTTGGAAATTTTCCGAGCGACGTTTCGAGGCCGTGTTTACGCCTCGCTAGTAGTTGTGATCGTAACCAGTTAGTGTGCTTCGAGCGTTCTGAATAACAGCAATAACATGTTTAGAGCGAAGATTCAGCGGCTCTTCTTTTTCAAGTTGATTATATCGTTACCGAGTACGGTACGACCTCAATCAGTAACTTATCAGATAGGGCACGGGCTGAGGAAATTATAAAAATAGCAGCGCCGAAATTTTGAGAAAAACTCGCTGGTGAATACACTGATAAAAACATTGCGGAATAAAAAACCTGACAATTGATGTAATGTAACCATCAGACCCGTCGGCTTTATGGAACAGTGTGGTTTTTCACCGAGACAGGATATATGTCATTTTTCAAGAACAAGCATGTCGTCGCCGCTATGGTTATCACGCCGGTTTTGGCGATACTGGGATACTATGTCACTGATTTGTTCGTTAAAGAAAAACCGCGGCCTGCTGTGGCGGGCAAAAGTTATGCGCTGGTAGCGAAATCAAATTGCAGATACACCAGCGGACAATGCAATCTTGAGAACGGCAACTTCAAATCAAAGCTTGTGATACAAAATAATGATGGTGTTCCCTTGTTGTTTCTGGAAACCAAGCACCCGATATCAGCGGCGTCTGTTGGGTTTTTTGCCAATCAACAGAGCGTGGATCCGGTTCCGATGGGGATCGTGGCCGATGATCAAAAAAAATGGTCTATAGCATTGCCGGTTGAAGCGAGCGAGAAATCTATTGTAAGGCTGGTTATACTAGCTAACGGCGCTCAATACTACGCGGAAACCACGCTGGGGTTTAGCGAGTATGAAACGTCATTCAACAAAGAGTTCTAGAAATTAAAAGGTGACCCGTGTCAGATAGCAAAGTTTATCCCGTGTTCGATTCTATTCGATCTAAAACCAATCTGACTACAAGTCAGTATCAAGAAATGTATCAACGATCGCTAGCTGAGCCGGACGAATTCTGGGCTGAGCAAGCCAATGAGCACATTGACTGGTATA
>CAZUMV010000316.1:0-2890 GCA_964621435.1 uncultured Thiotrichales bacterium
TATCGACGCAGCGACTACGGCAATCCTGAGAAGCGCGGCGGGCATCACTGGTCAGGCCTGCCAATCATTGGAGCGCATTTATGTCGACAAAGACATTTTTAAACCGTTCATTGAATCATTAAGTCATAAAGCCAAGGCAATAAGGCTAAACCATCCTGACATCCATTCAGGACATATCGGACCATTTATTTTCCCGCCGCAAGCACAGAAAGTAAAAGAACAGATAGAAGATGCAGTTTCACATGGGGCAAAAATTCAAGCCGGCGGACGGGTCTTGGACCTGGATGGCGGCAAATATTGCGAAGCAACCGTCCTGACTAACGTCAATCACAAAATGAAAGTCATGCGCGAAGAAACGTTTGGTCCGATTATGCCCGTTATGCCTTTCGCTACGATAGAAGATGCTATTGCTCTGGCGAACGACACAGAATACGGGTTATCAGCTTCTGTGTTCGCGGCCAACGCAAATGAAGCCAAACGTGTTGCTAAATTAATTAATGCCGGCGCCATAGGAATTAACGATGGCAGCATGACCGCTGGTGTGCATGACGTTGAAAAGAATGCTTTCCAGAACTCTGGTATGGGACACTCACGCATGGGGCCATCCGGCTTGTTACGTTTTTTCCGTACACGTTCGATCCTGCATCAAACAGGCGCAGTTATGCCGATAGATCTATTCGCTGAGGAAAATGTTTCTAAATCATGACTTGGTGATTTTCAAGAATAATTCGGAAACAAGTTCAGGGTGCGTCATCATACAATTTCGTGGCGTATCAATATCGTAATAGTCCCATCCCGGTTTTTTAGCCTCCCCCCACATAAAAATACTGGACTCTTTGTATACCTGCCCCGAGCAATGCACGTAACTACGCTTGTGATTATTAAAGCCGCCATTTTGGAGTTGATACTGGTCGGACCACTGACGTGCCGGGTGCGTGGTGATCAGTTTCTTCAATCGTTCGACGTGCTTGGTTGCGGTAGGTGGTACCAACATGTCAACGGGATATTCATCCCACAAAACCATTTGATGACCATCGATAAATTTTTCTTCGCGTTCGCGCCACCAATCCGGCAACTCACCCGTTTCTTCGTCTCTTTGCACACACGTGATGACGTCACCGGCGGGCACCAAAGCATCCAGATAAATTAATTCCTTTATCTGCTCGCCAAACTGGTCAGCGACCGCCGTTATCGTAACACCGGCGAAAGAATGAGCGACCAGGACTACCTCGTCCAGCTCCTCAGAAATAATTAGGTTTTTTATATCATCTACATGTGTTTGTAGGCCAACCTCAGGAGCATCCAAATGTACACGATCACCACAGCCCGTACAGCTTGGACTAAACACGCGATGACCGTTTGCCCTTAAAATACGTCGGACATCCCGCCATTGCCAACCGCCGTGCCAGGTACCATGAATTAGTACGAAGTTCATACTTTCTCCCTAAGATACCTTGCGTTCGTCACAGAGGGTTCGTTGAAATAATTTACCGTCCTTAAACCAATGCCAGGTTCTCGCACGGTCAATGTTATTTTCACTCAGCACGATCACCTCTAAAAAATACGCGCCGGGAATATCTTTCCGATCCAGTTTTAGCATGACTGTATTTGCACCCGCCTCCCAACCGTAGCCTTGAAAGGTGTCGGTGTCCCACCAAATCCGATCTCCGCGCTGCACCCCGGGGAAACTCACCTCTTTTTGACTACCATCGGCGTAGCTAAAAAAGTTATGTTGGGTATAGGCGCTATCTCCAGATGTTGGAAACTCGCAAATCACCTTGCTGTCATGCGTTTCAATGATATTACCTTCCATATCGATATGACGATATACACCTTGCCAGATGCCTTCATGCTGCAGCATTACCGGAAGATTCTGAATGACTTTTATGGCCATAAAACTAACATCCATTGCTCTGTTTAGCGGATTCGGTACGTGTTAGCATTATAGGCATAATATCTCTAATCAACAGAGGTTCTTACGTAATCTTTCATGCCGCTGATCGCGTTTTAGGTTTCATCTGTTTTTTTGAAGATTAACAGTCAATTAATATGGGTCGTAGTTAGCCATGCTCAAATCTATCGTGATGGTCACCATACTGGTGAGCAATCTGTCCGAGACTGAAGCTGCGTATAGTGACTACCTGAACTATCAACTGGTTGATCGAGGCGTTGTCTCGGAGGTTCTGGCTTACAATTGGCAGACTCCGGCACTCCACAATCAACCTTTTATCCTGATGCGACCTGCTAGCGATCAGAACGTGTATCTGCGATTTGTTCAAGATCCATTCGAGAGAAAAGCCCGTCCGATGCACCGCACCGGCTGGAATGCGACCGAAATCCTCGTTGAAAACCCCGATGAACTAGCCTCGTTGTTTCGCACTACACCGGATGCACCTTTCACCATTATCGGAGAACCGGATTTTTTAACGGATAAAAAAAACGTCAAAGCCATGCAGGTGCAAGGACCTTCGGGTGAATTGGTATATTTGACCAACATCATAGACCCCGAAAAGTCGGCTTTTGATCTGGGCAGAGCAACAGCGCCAGTAGACCGGGTATTTATTATGGTGTTGGGCACGCATAGTATGGCCGAAACACTAGAATGGTACGATTCACAACTGGCGCATCAGGCACTCGGCCCTTTCGACTACAAAATTAGCGTGCTATCAAAAACCTGGAATTTACCCGGCGATACCATGCATGCCCTGTCGCTGATACAACTACCAGCACAATTTATGCTGGAAATCGACGAATATCCTCGCGAAGCCAAAAAGCCAGCGGATTTCGAGCAACAACCTGCCCCGGGTGTATTGATGGTGACGTTTTTTACCGATGATTTAGATGATGTTAAAGCCCAGGCTATTGACCCGCCTAACCTTATCCCGACGTT
>CAZUMV010000317.1:0-2890 GCA_964621435.1 uncultured Thiotrichales bacterium
TGGACGTTGCTGTAGCGCATGCGCTTGGTGCCGCCAACGCCGGCGCCGCCATCCGCAAAAGAACAAGCCGTTAGTGCAATTTCCGTATTCGATGAGCTCAACGACTTGCGCGATGACAATGTACGAGCCAGTATCGATAATGATATTAACGCGAATGCGGGTACTGAAGCCGGCAGTAATGAGCGCAGTATGATCACATCCAGTGCGGGACGAGCCAGCGGCGGCATCAATAATGCCGAGTACAGCCGTGGCACTGGTGGCGGCGGCAGTCTCGATGGCAGCACGGGTAGTAGTCGCGTTAGTAGTAACATCGGCGGCGGTGGTGGCGGTTCAAAGAAAGGTTCCGGTTCTGGTGGCGGCGGTTCGGATCGAAAATTCAAGCGTAGTGAGGAAGAAGTGCAGATCGTTTTCGATCGCAATCGAGGTGGTTTTGATCGAACATATGCTCGCGCGCTGCGTGATGATCCCGCGTTACAAGGTAAGGTCGTATTTCGTTTAACCATTGAACCGAACGGTAGTGTTTCTAATTGCACCGTAGTCTCGAGTGAACTTGGCAATCCCGGTCTTGAGAGAAAGCTGGTGATTAAAGTTAAACAGCTTAAATTCAAGTCCAAGGACGTGCTAACCACAACAGTTAACTACCCAATCGATTTTTTTCCTTCTTAAAACTCCGGCAAATCTTTCCCCCGATTGGTTACACATTGCGTTAGCATAGGCGATGTGTGATTAACCCGCGTGACATCTTCGGAGCAATACATTTGTGAACGATACAAGCGAAAAGACGCTGGGCTTTTGGTCTTGTTGGGCCCTGCTCGTAGGTATAATGATCGGTTCCGGAATTTTCTTATTGCCCGCTGTGTTAGCGCCTTACGGTTTACTTAGTTTTGCAGGTTGGGCATTAACCGCATCTGGATCACTCTTGCTAGCCCTGATTATTGCACGATTATCCTCACGCACAGATCGTTCCGGCGGTGTCTATGTTTTTGCCCACGAAGCATTCGGTGAGTTACCGGGATTCTTAATGGGTTGGGGTTACTGGGCGTCATACTGGATATCGATACCGGCCGTAGCGATCGGATTCGTTGCCTACCTTGGCGTGTTTTTCCCTGGGCTGGAGCAAAGCCCGGCCTCGCAAGCAGCAGTTGCGTTAGCGCTTATTTGGACACTTACCCTTATAAATATGAATAGTTTGAAGGGTGCCAGTGCGTCACAAGTACTTATGACGCTGCTCAAAATCATTCCTTTAATATTGATCCTGATCCTCGGCATCGTTTCCGGTGATGGCGAAAATTTTCCCACCACCAGTCCAGCCGATGTTTCCTTTACCCGGGGCTTGGCGACCACCGCATTACTAACGATGTGGGCGTTCTCGGGTTTAGAAGCAGCTAGTATTCCAGCTGCGGATGTCAAAGACCCGCGCAGAACAATTGCTCGAGCAACGATCTTTGGCGTTGTAACCGTCGCTTTTATCTATATAGGCTCCACTATTGCGGTGATGCGTTTGGTACCACCGGAGGTTTTGATTCAATCGACCTCGCCTTTTGCCGATGCAGCAAAACACTTAGGCTCCTGGGGACCATACTTTATCGGGGTAGGGGTTTTGATTTCAGCCGCGGGCGCACTCAACGGTATTATATTTATCGCCGGCCAAATGCCGATGGCCCTCGCGATCGATGGATTAGCGCCAAAGGTGTTGGCGACGCGGGGCGAGCACGGTGCCCCGTATATGTCTCTGCTACTTGGGTCTGGTCTGGGTTCAATACTGTTGCTAACGAATTATACCAAGGGCTTGGTTGGTGCTTATACTTTTTTAGTCATGATGGGAACGTTATGCGTATTAGTACCGATGCTTGTGAGTGTCGCGGCGGATATGAAATATTCCTGGTGTTCGGAGAAGGTCTGGTTGCTGGTCGGATTACTAGCCGCGCTGTATAGCATTTTCGCGATTCTGGGTTCGGGCATGGAAGTGCTGGGCTGGGGGACGTTAATGTTTTTGCTCGGCCTGCCGGTTTATTTTTTGATTAAGCGAAATTTGTGAAAGCCTTTAGCTTGTTTTTACCTATTTCACAACATCCACCAGAATACTAATAATGTCTTTCGACTCGCGCGCGGCCTTTAGAGTCGCTTCGAGTTCAGCGCGACTAATTTGACTAGACACGGTCACTATTTGTCCAGAGACATTGATCAACTGCGAAGTTACCAATAATGCTCTGCTGGTTGTGTCGAGCGCGGCGTTAGTGACGTTGACCATCGTTTCTCCGGTTTTCACAAATCCTTTTCCAGTCCACATAACCGCTTTACCGGTATATCGTCCGGCATGGTAGACGCCTTTCACCGGAGCGATAGCAACTTTTCCGGCGGTTTTCGCCATGCCGCAGGCCACCAGGTTGTGGGCTAGAAAGGCAAAAGCGAGTATTTTAAAATGCAATGTCTTCATGAAATCTGGTCTTATGGTGTTAGGGGTCTTGTGCGCGGTTTTGGTTATGTTTCGAGCTTTTTGAGCATATATTTTATGATGTCTAAATCCTAGTGTTAATGGTGAACCAATACGCAAAAATAAAGTCTTATTAGAATGAGCTGATTGCTCTATAATAATCCAACTACAAAATATACGTCGGCAGGGATCTGCCGCCTCGGAGAAACACATATGAAATTTTACCACATCGCAGCAAGCGCGTTTTTGCTTGTATTGGCAACCACATTTGTATCAGCCGCCCCTGTTACTTATAAAATAGATGGCAGTCATACCTATCCATCTTTTGAAGCGGATCATATGGGGCTTTCGGTCTGGCGCGGAAAGATTAATAAAAACTCAGGTACGGTTGTACTTGATGTGGAAGCAAACACCGGATCGGTGACAGTGCTTATGGATATGACCAGTATAGATTTT
>CAZUMV010000318.1:0-2889 GCA_964621435.1 uncultured Thiotrichales bacterium
TAGCCATGACCAGACTCTCGCATCACATTTTGACCGGATGGTCGCGCTGACAGACTTGAATGAGGTCCAAACTGCATGAGTAAGTTTGCCGTTCCTGAACTCGCCCTACGCTCACTGTGGGCCAGAAAAACAACAGCTGTTCTAACCGCCCTGTCAATCGCGGCTGCGGTTTTTTTATTCATTGGTGTCGAAAACTTACGTCAGGGTGCGCGCACCAGCTTCGAACGCACTATCACTGATACTGACGTGATCGTTGGGGCACGTTCAAGTCCAATCAATTTGGTCTTATATAGTGTGTTTCAAATTGGCGACCCAACCAATAATGTCACGTGGAAAACCTATCAGGATATCAGCGCCCGCTCTGATGTAGCCTGGTCAGTGCCGATAAGTCTTGGCGACTCGCACCGTGGCTTTCGAGTCGTCGGAACAACTGCTAACTATTTTGAGCATTACAAATATGCGGACTCGCAATCATTGGCATTCAACGATGGAGAGATTTTTGATGATTTGTTTGATGTCGTGCTCGGCGCCCAGGTGGCGCGTGAACTAAATTATGAAACCGGCACAAGTCTGACGCTTTCTCATGGCCTTGGCACGACCAGTTTTGTTAATCATGATGATAAACCCTTCCGCGTAACAGGTATTTTGAAACCAACAGGTACTCCAGTGGATCGTTCTGTATATGTCAGCCTCGGCGCGATCGAGGCAATTCATATGGGATGGCAACAAGGCACACCTACACCAATGAGTAAATTGGCCACGCCGGACAAATTACGCCAGATGGAGCTGACTCCGGAAAGTATTACATCAGTATTGCTTGGTGCTACTTCGAGAGTTCGGACCTTAAAACTGCAACGTGATTTGAATACCTACCAGGCAGAACCGCTGCAAGCGGTCATTCCCGGTGTTGCCTTAAGTCAATTATGGAATGTCGTATCCGTGGTAGAACGAGCACTGGCCGTTGTCTCAGCTTTCGTGATCGCAGTCGGATTGATCGGCATACTCACCTCGATATTAACGACTCTCAACGAGCGACGCCGTGAAATGGCAATTCTAAGATCAGTCGGTGCACGCGGTCACCATGTAGCTGGCCTGCTGGTCAGCGAAGCGGCACTGCTGGCGGGTATCGGCAGCATTTTGGGAATCGGATTTTTATACGGGATGTTATGGGTGACGCGTGGCTTTCTCGAATCACGCTTTAATATTGGCGCACTACAAATGTGGCCCGGCTGGTTTGACGCTAGCGTTGTGGTAGTGGTAACAGTAGTGGCTGCCCTGCTCGGACTCATTCCAGCACTGGTCGCGTTAAAACGCTCCCTTGCTGATGGTCTAACAATCCGGGTCTAAGGGGACTTATTCTGAATCGTCGGCTTCAGACGCTTTCTGCAAATCAGCCTCATCAGCCTCAGCTTTCGTCGCCGACTCGCGTGCTGTTATCCGCTCTTGCGCTGCCTGCGCAGCACGTTGCGTAGAGCTACCGAAGCTTGGCTTCGGTTTCGACGCGGGCACAGCAGACGAGGTAGACCGATTATTCTCATCATCCGGAATGTAAGGCTTGCTTTGATACCCCTGCGGGATAAACCCATAGTAGGGCGAACCATGAAAATCACAGGCCACAGCAGGTACGGCGAATATCACGCCAACAAGGACTAAAATAGTACTATTCAGTAAATTTCGCATAGTGAGAACATATCCAATTAAACCGCTTAAGTCAAAATGAAACATCGCATTTTTCACTTGTTGGCGAAATACCTACCAATAAGCCTATCTCGTGGTATAAACGGGGTGCTGCTGTGCGAGTTCTAGCTCGAAAGGCTGATCTTTGAAAAGCTTTGGATAATAAAAGCTTCGAAGTTCACCATGGTACCGGCGCACCCTTGATTCATAGTCAAACGTAGCTGCTGTATCAGTGTGTGCGAGATGCTCAAGATAACGTTGTAGTGCACTTGTCGGAGAAATAATACTAATTAGTCCCGTCAACTGATCACGCCGTTGCCGGCCTTCCCGATAAGCGAGACTTAACGATTCTGCTTTTTGGTCTCCAACCTGCTGAAAAGCGTAATACCATTTCCATTCAAAAGACTTTTCAATTTTTGCATACTCGGCAAATTCCGGGTGCCGCTCAACGAAAGGTTCCCAAGTGGCATCTTTTGGAAGATCCCAGGCATCATTCACTGCTTCACGTTGCGTGAGCAGAATACTGCCGCCATCCGGTACTGGCACTATCGCATTGACGCCGGCTTTAATCGCTGCGGGCGCGATAACGGCGAATAAAACCCATACTCCCATTAATCCAACCAGATTTACAGAACTCGAACCGCCTTTGGCAGTCACCAATACAATGATGATCCACCAGATAATCAAGTATGCCAATACCACAACAGAAGCAAGCAACAGGGTTTGTATTGAACTCCCCGCTACAACACCACCAATCCAAAGCGGAATAACCAAACAAGCCCAGAGCAAACCTGTGCGAAGCAAGGATCTATACCGCCATAAGCCGCCGGCACGCGCGGTAGATTCGAGCAGATCCAATCGCCCTGCGGCTCGTTCCCGGGATCTCTGATCATGCAGGATCAATATCAAAAGCAATGGCGCCAGTAAACTCGCGACAAAGGCAAAATCAAATCTGCCGATAAGCGCGAAATCGGGATTGCTGTTGTCAGTCTCATAAATCTGGCCTTCGAGTGCCAGCATTCTGATGCGGTGCTTCCAGGGAGAAACGTCGCGCTGACCAAGCGCGGCGAAAGCAAAATCAGATGGCTCATCATAGGTGAGATGAAATTGGTAATAGGCAGCGCTACCCCAATCTTTTTGATCTTGTATCACGAGTCCACGCTCTATCCGGTCGGACTCAATGAGATCACTGATCGTCGCTCGTTGCTGGGA
>CAZUMV010000319.1:0-2888 GCA_964621435.1 uncultured Thiotrichales bacterium
GCGGGCAATTCTTCTTACGTCCGGCCAGGTCGGCGACAACGCCACCAGTGGCATAAATCTTCAAACGCGTGCCCGAATCGCCAAGCGTCTGGAAAACAGAAATACAATCGGCCTCGAGATGTTCAACAATTATGGTAACAGCAACAACATTCGCAGTTTCGATCAACAAAATCATACCGTGGGACCGTTCGCCTCCATACCACTAGGCAACGTATCGCTATTTGTTGGCGCGCTCTTCGGTGTTTCCGACGCCGCGCCGGATACCGAAATCAGACTATGGATCACGCGCCCATTGTGACCGTTGGAAATTTTAAAAGTAGCGCACAAAAAAACCGCTTAAAGCGGTTTTTTTGTACTTCTGTTTGCAATCTATCGTTTTAGAATGCCCACTGCGCACGAACGGTAACAACATCGATATCGTCTGCATCTGACCCGTCATTTTTCACAACCGGGCCATTATCAATGTCGAAGATTGTGGAGTAATCTGCCAACACTCTGATATTTTCGTTTAAGTACCAGTTAACACCAAGTGTAATTCGGGTGCCGTCACCACCAGCGACAAGACCGTCATTGAGATCAAGCTCGTCGTATCTGGCAGCCAACTCCCAGGCACCCCACCCACCATTTTGCAGATCGAAAGGACGGGCTGGCTTCAACCGCTTGAATTCACCGTCAGACCCTTTATAGGTTCGTGATTCTCCAGTAAGCGTGTATCCCACCTGAGCATAGAAACCGCTAAAATCAACATCAGGATTAGTCTCGCGCTCAATCGTTGTTTGCGCGATTTCCGACTGGAATGACAGTGGCCCCGCCATCGCAGCGAGCTCGAAAACAGTGGTTTCGACACTATCGGCATCGCTTATTGTGCCAGTATTCAGTAACCGTAAACTTGACGCGTTGCTGGTCTCTCGTGAGACTGACACGCTTCTGCCACTGGCTTGATTATCATCACTGGTTGATCTATTGCCATAGCTGGCACCAACGTGGAACAACCTGCCTTTTTCATTGATTGGCGCGTACGTCCCGCGGATACCAAAGCCATTGCCTTCGTCATTATTAGAAGAACCACTCGATATCGCATCACCATACAAGCCGCCCTTAACGTGCCAATCATCGCCTTTCGCTTTAAGGCTGATACCAATGGCACGATCAAATGGTGCCGTCAAACCGGAAATTAAGGACCGCTCGGTAAACATAATGTCATTTGAACTTTCCTCTAGCTCCATACTAACCGCATGCTTTTGACTACCAACGGTAAGTTCCAGTGGTCCATTGAAACCGGTATAGGTTAGAAAAGCATCTTTCACACTCACTCTGTTGCCGCCAAAGTCCGCGACGAGATTGTATTTAAAGTCGCTGTTCGCTGTGCCCTTTATATAAATTCGGCCACGTCGAATTTCAGTACCATCCACCCCACTAATGCCGCCCGCGAGGTCGCTATCTCCGGAGTGTGCAAATACATCAGCATGCAATCGTCCGCCAACCTGCATGGAAAAATCTCCTTCCGGGCTTTTCACGACGATGCCTTTTTTTCCAACACTTACCGCAGGTGCTTTCGCATCGGGCGCTGGCGCATCTTGTTTTACTACTTGTTTCGCCTCTTCTTTGGCACGTTCCAGCAGTGGCTGCGCTTCTTCTGCTGTCAAAATCCCTTTGTTAACCAGGGCTTCAATTAAAGCGGCATTCGAATCCGCTATTGCGGCGCTACTTAGGCCACATAAAAACAAGCTTGTAAAAGCCACTTTTATGGCTCTGGGTGGAAGGTACCTCATCAACATCTCCTGTTTTGGTGTTTAGATGAGCGAACCTTAATAGGACAATATGACAATTACATGACAATAAAGTGACTAATGTTACGTTCCTGTCATTTGGTATGAGTTAACGAAATACCTTATGAGAGCGCATGCATTCGGGCAACTCTATGTTTGCTCTTGTTATTTCTTAAAGTAACCTTGCTCCTGTCATTAAACTGTCATATTTAGGCAACATACTCTGCACATCGCGGAAATATTCAATAATTACATTTAGCGACAACACCAATACTCGAGGAAAAGACATGAAAAACCTGCTTATTACCGTATTTGCAACCACTATGCTGTTAGCCTGTAGCGACAACTCACAACAAACCACAACCGTATCTAACTCGGCAGTACAACCAAATGCCACTGGAGATGCTGCCCCGGCGACAAAAGCCTCCACTACTAGCGGTGGTAGAGACATTATCACTATTGTCGGCTCATCAACGGTTTACCCGTTCTCTACCGTAGTAGCAGAACGTTTTGGCAAAACGACTGATTTTAAAACACCAAAAATTGAGTCAACTGGAACAGGTGGCGGTATGAAACTATTTTGTGCCAGCCTTGATATTAATACCCCTGACATTACCAATGCATCACGTCGTATCAAAGCCTCTGAAGTGAAAATGTGTCATGAAAATGGCGTTATGGATATTGTCGAGGTATTAATTGGTTATGACGGCATTGTGCTATCAAATTCCAAAGAGTCCGACCTGCTGTCCTTTACCCGCCGCGATATTTTTCTAGCATTGGCCAAACAAGTGCCGGCCTTAGATGGGAGTAACACATTGGTTGAGAACCCTTACACAACCTGGCAAGAGGTTAATCCCGAATTACCCGCGACCAAAATTGAAGTACTTGGTCCTCCACCAACTTCTGGCACCCGTGATGCGTTCGCGGAATTGGCACTCGAAGGTGGCTGTAAAACATTCGAGTTTATTGCCGCAATGAAGAAGTCCGATAAAGATGCGTATAAAACCGTCTGCCACACCGTGCGCGAAGATGGTGTGTACGTTGAAACTGGTGAAAACGACAATTTGATCGTGCAAAAGCTACAAGCTAATCCAAACGCACTTGGCGTATTCGGGTTTA
>CAZUMV010000320.1:0-2878 GCA_964621435.1 uncultured Thiotrichales bacterium
GTCATGATCCAGTGCCGAGGTTGGCTCGTCGGCAATAATCAGCTCGGGTCCGCCAATCAGTGCGCGGGCAACCGCCACACGTTGCTGTTGCCCAACGCTGAGTTCTCCAACCGGGCGTTCCAGCAAGTTTTCGCTGAGCCCCAAGTCCAGCGTTAAAGATTTGGCCGCATTGCTAACACTACCATGCATTTTAATCGCTCGCTGGCGGCGGCAGGACGAGAACTGGCAAGGCAGAGCACAGTTTTGCAGCACACCCAAGTAAGGCAATAAATTGAATTGCTGAAAAATGATGCCGAGTTTGTCCGCTCTAATTTGGTCACGGCGTGCTGCGCCAAGTTTGGTGAGATCAGTGCCCCCGATAGAGATGCTGCCGTGGTCACAATTTAATACGCCGCCGATTAAGCCTAACAGGGTACTTTTCCCTGAACCACTGGGGCCGCGCAAGAAGACGCTTTCTTGCTGCGCGATCTTGAAGTCAGAAATATTTAGGAGCGGGTGATCTTTTTGGTATCCAAATTGCATGTTGCTAACATGCAATATCGGATCGTTACTCATAGGGCTCGAGCTTGGTCAGATTAAGTTCATAAGCGCTATTGGCAAGATCCATACTGAAGGTGCCGGTGCTGAGTACGCCTTCGACCCAATACGGGTCTGAGATGTTTTGGATCTCAACCAGCTCTGATGACTTGATGCTAACGATTTGGTTGGGTGGCGGTGGCGGCGTATGCAAACAGGCGCCGAAATAGGGCACAAAAAGAAAGTCTTTATACACTGCTGTTGCACTGAAATTCAATGGCACGACATAGCCCGGAAGCCGTATGCGCTGGCCGTTTAGCTCCGGCACGACGTTGTAGGTACCGATCTGTTCCATAGTGTCCAAACTACTGCCTTCTGCAATCATGCTTTGTACATCGCCGGTAGGATTTGCATCATTTCGGTTCGCATTCATTAGGTCAAACATCTTTTTTTGCGTTTCAGCGTAATACTGGGTGTACAACTCAATCAGCCTCTCGCTTTCGCCTTCGGGCATCAGGTCTTCCCATGAAAGCACCAGGATTTCGTTTGATTGCCCGGCTTGAGTCGGTTTAGAAGCCGTTTGTTCCGTCAAAGTTGCCTGTTCATTGGCCGACTCCGGAGCGGCATTTTGTTCGCAGCCGGTAAGGAGTACTAAGGCAACGCTGATCATGATCGTTCTATGCATAAGGTTTTACCGGGTTAGATTTGCGCGATTATTCGCAGCACTTAAGGTCTGGTGTTTTTGTGTTGTTGGGCCTAAAAAGACCAGGTCAATCTCGTCCATATGTTCGAAGTAATCAAACAGTTTTACCGTAGCCGAAGTTAGTGCTGCCGGATTGGCGCAATCAAACGTGTAAGTCAATATGACATCCGAATGTTCGCTGTCATCTTCTTCATCGTGTTCCTTGGCATGGTCTTGTTCAGACTTATCCTCATGCTGTGCACCGAGGTGAATAGGAGCTACCGGTTCCCTCGGGAAACATTTGGCTTCAGAGTTAAACTCAAATAGCGACTCGCCTTGCACTAATCTGGCTTCCGTTTCGGTTACTACTTGTCGTTGGACATCAGTTTCGGCCTGGTGTTCAAATCCAACGAGATTAAACAGTGGCGAGTCCAGTTCTATAGTGACCGCGTTTCCCTCTAGCACAACGGCCAGCACGGCATCGCCGTGAGTATGCTGAGTTGCCGAGCGTGATTCCTGGTGATCATGGTCCTCATTGTGATCTGTATCATGAACCGCTTGGTTAGCGTGTGTATCTCCAGCGTGAGATATTGCCTCGGCTGACGACATCGTGCCCGTATTTGGTTCGGAATGGCCATTACCGTGATCATGAGAATGGTCATGATCCGAGCAGGAGACTAGTAATGCCGCCAATGTTATTACAAGAAAATGCATCGTGAAACGCGTTTTTTTGAGCATAGTAAAATGACTGATTCGCTACTGTTTAACAACAAAATAATCTATCATGTCGCATCGGTATAATCCAATCGGCTTTATGACCATTGATTAGTCCGAGGTGCTCGAGAAAAGCGTGGCCGACACTGGCTTTGGCTTAAGTTGATGAACAGAAATAAGACCTGAATATAAAATGAACCAGACCCAACCTATCTTCGATCGTATCGCGATTAGCATCTCTACGATCTGCGCGTTACATTGCGCGGCATTACCGATCATTGTCTCGCTCTTTCCGGCACTTATTTCATCATCCATGGATGACCATTACTTTCACTTGCTGTTGCTTTGGGTAGTTGTGCCCTCCAGCGCTATCGCGCTTTTCATGGGCTGTAAGAAACATCGCGACAAATACGTGTTTATCCTGGGGACGGTAGGGGTTGGTTGTCTTATCGGCATAGCGATTTATGGGCACGATTTAATCGGAGAAACAGGCGAAAAAATCGGTACAGTTTTTGCCAGCTTGATCATCGTTTTTGTACATTTTCGCAATCATCAGTTGTGTCGAAAATGTCACTGTGAACATTAGATTGACGGTACTTTAGCTTTCAAGGCTTAGCTAAGAGAGGCGTTCGGAACTGGATTAGTATTGCTAACTAAAAGGTTAGCTAAGAAATGTCTATTCGGTCATCTCGCCCTATAGTTGCAGGATTCCCGATGCCACGCAGTTGGTAGGTAGATGCCCAAGTTAGAGGTATAATTATCTACAGGTAAACTTTTCCACGCGAGAAAACCATCATTCTCAAATTTATAAACAAACCATGGCTGCATTTCCTGCTATTGGGCGGGTGCCTGTTCGGCGTTAGGCAATGGTTGTTGCCACCTCCGGTACCCGTAGTCGGTCCATTGTCTGCAGCCCGGGTGCAACTACTAGAAGATCACTGGCGAACCGCTACCGGGCGCTCACCA
>CAZUMV010000321.1:0-2867 GCA_964621435.1 uncultured Thiotrichales bacterium
GAAACCGGAAGATTTCTTTCTTCTTGGCTTCTATGGTATCCCCGCCCCAAGGCGCATATTGAATACGATCTTCAGTCACGGTTTCCGAAACGAGAATATCGGCGCCTTTAGCCGCTTCTACAATACCCGGATGATAAGGGCCACCGTCGCCGGTAAACACAATCACGCGATCTGCCGTGGTAAAACGATAAGCGAATGTATCTTCTAGAGACCCGTGGATAGTGCGAAAGGCCTCGACCTTTACATTCTCGTCTTCAAAGACTACACCGCGTTCGGCAAAATCGATATCATGTCCGACCGCACGACCGCCCTCCGGGTTATAGCCATCATAAATCGCTTCTTCAATATCAATTTTCCATGCCGCGACAATATGCCGCACCATATCGGCGGTGCCTGTCGGGCCATAGATTTGCTTGGAGGTCGGAATATCCAATTTGAAAGGGTTCAATAACAATGAAGGAATACCCACGGTATGATCTTCATGCAAATGGGTAATGAAAACTCTTTTGAGTTTTTCCGGCGACAAACTCTCGGTTACTACATCACCATGTACCAACGCTGCCCGAGCTAACGACCGCCAGATACCTTCACCGGCATCAATGATATAGGGGTAGTTATTCACCACCACCGCGTAACCAGGGCCAGCACGATAGGGATTGGGTAATGGCATGCCGGTGCCCAAGACAATCAATTTAGTTTTAGCATCTGCCGGACTAAAGTCACCGGGGTCCCGATCAAAATGTATCGGCCACGAATCAGCCAAATTAAGTGGATTGGTCATCCCCGGCTGAGTAAAGGGATCATTTTGGTAACTGCCTTGTGTGGTGATCGAGCCCAACCCACAGGCCGACAAAACTGAACTAATGAAGCATACTGCTACGATTTTTCTCTTGATCATTTTCAACTCCCTACAGACTTAACCCATAAACCGAATAGCAACTACTGTAATAGTCCCAGAATTACATTTTAGACAACAATACTCTATCGCACCATATCACCAGCAAAAGCGCTACCTTACTTACCGGTAAGGGTCACTTCACCGTTTAACCGAGCAAAACGATTTCTATCGATAACAAAGTGACGAATATTTTCTACCGCCTCATCTGACAACTCAGCAGAAAAACCGATCATACCGAGTGCTTCCATAGAGCCTTCGGCCACCACAGAACGCCAGGCAGCCGCGTCGGGCAGGATTTTTGAGTAACGTAAATCCGTTACCACGCCACCTGAATACGCACCCGTTCCGTGACACTGAATACAGTAACTTTCGTAGCTTCGCGCACCTGCCTTAACCTTATCCGCATCCATTTCAAATTCGGTAAAATCTGGCAAATCATAAGTATTGTATTTTTCGCTCGGCAAAACTGCTGTTCCGCCTAGCTTAAAGGTTAACAACCGGCTGCGATTGACGGGGGTTGGTATTGATTGCTTGGCGATCGGCCCGGTCATTAATGGGAAAATACCACCCCATCCAGCCGACACTGTGACATATTGTTCGCCATTAATTCGATAGGTAATTGGAGGTGCTACCACACCGGTTTGTGCTGGAAACTCCCAGAGCTTCTTTCCATCAGCGGCGTGGTAGGCATTCACGTACCCGGTGGCGCTGCCTTGAAAGACCAAATCACCAGCAGTAGAAAGTACGCCGCCGTTCCACATCCCGGGATACTGCACCCGCCACACTTCTTTTTGGCTGACCGGATCCCATGCGGACAAGTGGCCTTTGGTAGCCGCCTTGATGCCTTCAATGACTTCTTGATCATCTGGCAGGGTCGCCACCAGCGTATCTATACCCAGATTGACAGCTAATTGCTTGAGCGCAAAATCTTTATCTTCGGCATACGGGAAGGCCATCTCTTGCGCTGGCAAATATACCAAACCAGTTTTTTCACTAAATGACATCGGATGCCAGTTGTGCCCGCCTGACCACGCTGGCGTAACCAAAGACGGCGTGCCATTTTCCCAGTACTTTGCGTCCTGGTTGATCACTGGTCTGCCGTTTTCGTCTAACCCGGAAGTCCAGTTGACTGGCACATAATTTTCACCGGAAATAAATTCTCCGGTTTTTCGATCGAGCACATAGAAGAAACCATTCTTGGGTGCCTGCATGATGACGGATCGTTTGGCACCAGCAATCTCCAGATCGGTCAAAATCATATGCTGCGTTGCGGTATAGTCCCACGCGTCTTGTGGCGTGGTCTGATAGTGCCAAACATAACGACCAGTATCAGCGTTCAAAGCAACGATAGAAGAAACAAACAAGTTGTCACCTTCGCCATTAGTGCGCATTTTTGGATTCCAGGGGCTGGAGTTACCGACACCAATATAGAGCATGTTTAGATCTGCATCATAGGCCATAGAATCCCAAACAGTACCGCCACCGCCCAGCTTCCAGTATTCACCACTCCAGGTTTTCGCGGCAGTTTCATAGATGGGGTTCTCATGTGGCTCATCTGGATGCCCCGGAACGGTATAAAAACGCCATACCAGCTCACCGGTGTTTTCATCGTAAGCTGAAACGTAGCCGCGCACACCGAACTCGGCACCACCGTTGCCGATAAATACTTTGCCGTTGGCAACCCGCGGCGCGCCGGTAATGGTGTAGTTCTTACTGGTATCTACGGTCTGGGTTGACCACAATTGCTTACCGGTTTTTGCATCCAGACCAATTAAGCGGCCGTCAAAAGCACCAACGAAAATTTTACCATTGGAATACGCAACACCTCGGTTTACCGGACCGCAACAACCTTTTGCCTGCGCTGACTTGGCGACTTTAGGGTCAAAGTGCCAAATTTGCTCGCCAGTTACCGGGTTAAGGGCATAGACGTGACTAAAAGCGGCAGTGGTATACATAACGTTGTCGACCA
>CAZUMV010000322.1:0-2851 GCA_964621435.1 uncultured Thiotrichales bacterium
CCCTGTTATAACTACACGCTTCATCTTGTATCTTTTCCTAGAAATTTTCCGTAGAGGTAAACAAACCGACGCGCAAATCTTTGGCGACATAAACCTGTCGGTCGTCAACAAACACTTTACCATTACCGATACCCATCACAAGTTTACGCTCGACTCTACGTCGAATGTCTATCTCGTAACGCACAACTTTTGCGTCCGGCAATATTTGCCCGGTAAATTTAACTTCTCCTGCGCTCAAAGCGCGGCCTTTGCCGGGGTTACCCAACCATGCCATATAAAACCCGACTAACTGCCACATAGCATCCAGACCTAAACACCCGGGCATCACCGGATCAGTTTCGAAATGACATTCAAAAAACCACAGGGATGGATCTATATCCAATTCTGCGACCATTTTACCCTTATCAAATTCGCCACCATCTTCGGTAATACTGGTAATACGGTCAAACATCAACATGTTTGGCAATGGTAACCGGGCGTTACCTTCTCCAAACATCTCTCCGTGGCCGCACGCAAGGATTTCCTCACGCGTAAACGAGTTTTGTGTTGTCATATGTTCCTGAGCCGACTGGGTCGGTGTTGATGTACTCTGGTTATCGTTATTCCGTTTATTCTTCCGCGGGCGCCGGTGTTTGTTTGCCAGCTGAATCAACCTCGGCTGCCGCTTTTTCTACTTCAGCACTGAGGTCTTCAAGGCCTTCACTAAGCTCTTCAGTAAAGTCTTTAATGCCGTCACTTAACACTTTACCAAGCTGCGACCCCATGTTCTTGAATTTGTCAGATTGCTGCAATTGTTCCAACTGCGCATTAATTTCGGGTAATGTTTCTTCCATTGACTCGCTGAAGCCCTGGATACCTTGCTCAAAAGCGGTATTAAGCTGTTCGCCCAACATCGAGAACGTCTCGCTCAACTGCCGGAATACGTCCTGTGCCGAGTTGTTCGAAAGCATGGCAACCGTTTGCTCGGCTTCGATACGCCACTGGCCATCGTATTGAGTTAGATACGTTTTGGTCGGATAGGAAACGGACTCACCACCTTCAGTGATTCCATGCAATGTGGTTTCTACAACCGCCTTACCTTCAGTTATAACGGGCTCACCAACATCAACTGATTTTAGCTCATTAGATTCATTGTGCAGCGAGCTTAGATGATGGGTGCTAATCGGGCTAGTTAACTCAGAAGCGCGCTCCTGATTGTTGCTAATGACTGCTTCCCAAAACAGGGTACTTACTTCCCTGGGAGTTTCAGGTTCTTTACTGCCGCAGGCAGCAAGAAGAGTCAAACAAAGTATTGCTATTAGCTGAAAAAATCGTGATTGAAGCGATCTCATGGTGATCTCCGTAAGCCGTAATTGAAATTATACTATATATGGGGCCTAAAACACGGTTTTTCAATCGGCGGACGAACAGGCTCCGGAGTCTTCTTCGTGGTAGGGAACAAGGTCTTCATTGCATAGTCGGCATTGATATTCGATACCCCGCTGCATACGCTTGTGGCGCTTTTTGCTGACTTCATGAATTTCACAGGCACAGGTATATAGATACAGGTATTTTTCCGGCTCGCTATCACTCTCTTCCTGGATCTCGCCAGTTGACAGTGTTGATGTATTTTCTTCGGCTTTCAGGTCTGTTTCGAGGTGTAGCTCAAGATCTTGATGACAAGTGCGGCATTGGTATTTGGTGCCGCTTAAAATGCGATTATGCCGGGTCTCGCTGACCACATGGATTTCACAAGCGCACTTATATGCGAATGTTCGAGGCTCCGCTGCACAGGTATTTACATGCTCTTCTGCGGCTGCTAACTCGCCTGCGCAAACGCCAGCATCTGACTTGGAATCCCCCAGAATTTCTGTTGCTGCAGACGCGTTTTCTTCAAGATACAGTTCAAGCTCTTGCCCGCAGGTACGGCATTGATATTTAGTGCCACGCTGCATGCGATTGTGTCGGGTCTTGCTGACCTCGTGAATCTCGCAAGCACAGCGGTATTTGATTCTTTGCTGCTTGCGTCTACGCGAGCCTGCCACCTCGGCACCCGTGGGTTCCGGTGATTCCACACTCGGCTGAAAATTCTCCTCTACACAAAACTCCAGTTCCTGATTGCAACTGCGACATAAGTACTTGGAACCCCGCAGCATGCGGTTATGTCTGGTCTTGCTGACCTCATGAATTTGGCAGGCACATCGATACTTCATTCTCTTCTGTTTACGCACCCCCAGGCCGGAAGTATCGTAATCCGACGTCGCGCGCGGATTTTCGATGCCAAATAAATTCATGACTTCGCGCCATTCCGGTCCGTGCGGTTTGGGTCGGCCGGTGTACATCGAATCTACAAAATAGTGCGCAATTTCATGCGGCACAGTATCTTCCAGACCTTCTTGAAAATAGCGGGCAAATAGTAAAGGGTTAAAACGAATTTCCACATGTTTTCCGCGGCGTTGATAATAACCCCACGCGGTACCTTTGACAGAAAACCGAATTGGTGGAACCGGCAAATCTACTTCGTAGGCTTTATTGGCAAGGCGCACACATTGCGCCACACGCTCCAGAACCAAATCTTCTTGCTCAGAGGCTAGCTGCTCGGAAAAAAGCTCTACTTGATTAATCAATCAATCGGCCTGTTGGTCCACCCATGACTGCGCTTCTTCCAGCACAATACCGCCTTCGTACAATGCTCGCCCGATAATCGCCCCGGTAATACCATGTTCTTCTGCAGCTTTAAGTGACTTAATGTCTGCCAGTGAACTAATACCGCCTGAAGCGATAATGGGCACGCGCACCGCATCGGCCACTTCAATGGTGGAATCCAGGTTGACGCCTTCCATCATCCCGTCTTTGCTGATGTCGGTGAAAA
>CAZUMV010000323.1:0-2843 GCA_964621435.1 uncultured Thiotrichales bacterium
TATCATTAGTTAAGACTTGACCCCCTATCCCTTATTATAAGGATCTTCAGTAAAACTTAAGGGGGTCAGAGCCTTTAAAGTTATCTCCCTGTTAAAGGGCTCTGACCAGATATTTTGTTTTAATATCATTAGTTAAGACTTGACCCCCTATCCCTTACTCGTTTAATTGAGCCGTTGTAGAACACGCTATTAACGGATACCATTTACTTATCAAATATTGGAGCAGCAAGCATGCAAGACAAGCGTAAATTTTATATTGACGGCCAGTGGGTCTCGTCGAACTCGGGTAACGACTTTGATGTAATCAATCCGTCAACCGAAGAAAAAATCGCGGTTATTTCGCTGGCCGATCAAGTCGACACAGACGCCGCGGTAGCGGCCGCGAAAAACGCCTTGTCCAGTTGGAGCTGCTCCTCCAAAGAAGATCGAATGGCATTGCTAGAACGTATACGCGATGCCTATGTTGACCGGATTGATGATCTTGCGGCAGCCATGAGTCAGGAAATGGGCGCGCCGATTGATATGGCAACATCGCACCAAGCAGGCAGCGGCCTGGGACACATAAAAGGATTCATGCGAACTTTAGAAAATTTCGACATTGAACGGATGCTCGGCTCACACGCCCCTGAAGACAGGATCTTCTATGAACCGATTGGAGTATGCGCGCTGATAACCCCATGGAATTGGCCTATGAACCAAATAACTCTTAAAGTTATTCCGGCAATTGCAGCCGGGTGCACCATGGTACTCAAGCCATCTGAAATCTCGCCCTTGTCTGCAATAGTCTTCGCCGAAATCATGGACGCTGCAAAAACACCAGCCGGCGTATTCAATATGATCAACGGCGATGGTCAGGGCGTAGGCACGCAGCTTACCGCCCATCCAGATATCGATATGGTTTCCTTTACTGGATCAACACGTGCGGCAAAACTCATTTCAACGAATGCTGCGGAAACTCACAAACGGGTGCATTTGGAACTTGGTGGCAAGGGTGCCAATATTATATTTAACGACGCTGATGAAAAAGCA
Organism: uncultured Thiotrichales bacterium; assembly: GCA_964621435.1. GTDB lineage: Bacteria > Pseudomonadota > Gammaproteobacteria > CAZUMV01 > CAZUMV01 > CALIRD01. Next base: position 1,030 of record CAZUMV010000323.1, read on the forward strand.
GTTAAACGTGGCGTTCTTCACTGTTTCCAAAATACCGGGCAGTCATGTAACGCACCAACTCGAATGTTAGTTCAAAGAGAGATCTATGATCAAAGTGTCGAGACCGCAGCCGCGGTAGCCCGCGCATGTGTAGTTGGCCCGGCCGACCAATCTGGTCGGCATATCGGACCCTTGGTTAGCAAGGTACAATTTGACAAAGTCCAAGGTCTCATTCAGGCAGGCATAGATGAAGGCGCGCGATTGGTAACAGGCGGCCCAGGCAAGCCGGATGGTTTGGAAACTGGTTACTACGTTCAACCAACCATTTTTGCCGACGTCACCAATGACATGAGCATCGCTCAGGAAGAGATTTTTGGACCGGTATTATCGATCATTCCGTTTGACACAGAAGAAGATGCTATACGCATCGCCAATGACACACCCTATGGGCTGACTAATTACATCCAAAGTCGGGATGCTGAAAAATGCAAACGCGTTGCCCGCAAACTACGCTCAGGCATGGTTGAAATGAACGGTAAGTCTCAAGGAGCTGGCGCACCATTTGGTGGCGTTAAAGCATCTGGCAATGGCCGCGAAGGCGGACATTGGGGGCTGGAAGATTTTATGGAAGTGAAATCGGTCACCGGTTGGACATAATGCACTAACCCGCAAAACTTTTGGGGACGACCTCGTAGCCGGGCTCTTCCGGCTCGTCGTCCACAATTTCTGCCGGGAACCCCGGCGCCAAAACTTCAACACCAGTAGCATCTTCCAAGCGTCGAATAATGTTTGGGGAAAACTCGCGCGCGCCGTAACGCGCTTCACCATCCTTAAAAATGTTGATCATCAGCGGATTCATTTCCAGTGGAACGCCTGCACGTTCGGCAATTAACTGAAACAGGCCAATATCCTTGCTGACCAAGTCCATAGTAAAACTAATATCACGGCTGCCGTTAAGAATGACCTGACTTTCTGTTTCGTGTACAAACGAGTTACCAGATGAAATTCTGAATGCTTCATAAGTAGTAGCCATATCCATTCCGACTTTTTTCATCGTCGTTAACGCTTCACTTAGGGTAATAAGATTGGCTGTCGCCAGATAGTTTGTGGCGACTTTCAAAACAGACGCAGAACCTAGCGGCCCTGTGTGCAGAATGCGGCGACCCATTTTGGTTAGCAGCGGCAGCATTAGATCAAACGTTCCTCGCTCGCAGCCGGCAAAGATCGCAATGTTACCCGTGGCAGCGCGATGGCAACCACCTGATACCGGGCAATCAAGTGGCTCACACCCCAGTGCTTTTACCTTATCACCAAGTCTTTTTACTTCCGCTTCGTCCGTAGTGCTCATCTCGGCCCAGATTTTCCCAGGCGTCATTCCGGCAAGGATACCGTCTTCGGCTTCCATCACCGCTGCGCTCGCCGCCGGTGATGGCAGACAGGTAATCACAACGTCACAAGATTCCGCCATCGACCTCGGGCTGTCGGCAGCCTTGGCGCCGGCCTCAAGCATAGGTTGCATGGCGTCTTGATCGAGGTCACGTACGGTCAAGTCAACACCGTTACGAAGCAAGCTACCGGCAAGTTTACCGCCTACGTTTCCGAGTCCAATAAATCCAACTTTCATATCAATACCTAGGTTGACGAATAACGGGCCAGCTTCATCAATTCATAATACTAGAAGAACGTCATGCCCCCAAGCCAGTAATGCTGAACGACTAAGCTACCTATCTTGTGAAAAAAGTGTTTGTAAATTATAGCCGACACCAAACTTAAGGGGTCAGAGCCCTTAAATGACCAACCACGATTACCCTAAAACGACTTAAAGGGCTCTGACC
>CAZUMV010000324.1:0-2802 GCA_964621435.1 uncultured Thiotrichales bacterium
ACTTGTATAATTTCTTCCAGCTGATCAACTGCATCGATGTGTTCGATCATGATGACTTTCAAAATCATGTCGTCGGCGCCAGTCGCATATTCGACCATACTCCGGTTCCATCGATAGCCGGCGTGGATCGGGCCAAACCCGCGATAACCTTGCGGCGGATACATAGCGGATTCTACCGCTTGTCGTGCTTCTCCTGCATCACTGATCAACGGAAAAAACAACCCCGTCGCACCACAGTCGAGTGGCATTTTTGCCATCCACTTTTCTCCCCCGGGGAGCCGAACGAAAGGCATACAATCCGAACCATGGGTTGCATTTATCATGGCCTGCATCGACTCCGGCCCAATCGGGCCGTGCTCCAGATCAATCATTAGCCAATCGAAGCCGCATTCGATCAACATTCGCATGAGCTGGGGGCTTGGCGTCGTAACAGCAGTACCAATGACAGCGGCACCTGAGTCAAGCTTTTGTTTTACTGTATTTATTATTACACTCATTACCTAACTCCAATTCATATGACAAATAATCGTTTCGATTAAAACGCAAGATCACTTGTGAGCGTAGAAATTCGTGATTGCCGAGGCAGCGGCAAACCCCTGATGTTACTGGGATAACCACGAATACCCGGTTCATATGACCAATTCGGGCGTTTCAATAATTTGCAAAATCATCAAACCACACGAATAATTCGCAAGACTGCCACCTAATTGGCAGTCTCGTTTATAAAATTTTGGGACAGTAATGGCAATTGGTCATGAAATCAACGATCAGCGTGATCGCCTAAAGTGCTGATTCAGAAAAATATGAGAGTTAACGCTATGAATAAGATCGGATGTGCAATTATCGGTTCGGGAAATATCGGGACCGACCTTATTTACAAAATTCAACGCAGTAGTTTTCTTGAGCCGGTCTGGATGGTAGGTATTGATCCGGAATCTGAAGGTTTAAAGCGCGCGGAAAATATGGGTCTCAAGACCACCGCCGAAGGCGTTGACGGCATGCTGCCGTTTACCAAAGAGGATAATGTTCAAATCGCATTCGACGCCACCTCCGCGTATGTGCACGCCGAAAATTCGCGCAAGCTTATCGAACGTGACGTTATGATGATAGATCTCACGCCCGCAGCAATTGGCCCTCTTTGCGTACCGCCGGTAAATTTGCGCGAACACGCAGAACGCGCTGAAATGAACGTCAATATGATTTCCTGCGCCGGACAGGCAACTATTCCGATTGTTAACGCCGTTGCCCAAATTCAAAGTGTCGACTACGCAGAGATTGTCGCCAGCCTCGCATCGCTGTCTATCGGACCCGGTACGCGGGCCAACCTGGACGAATTCACCTACACCACTTCCGATGCAATCGTGGCTGTTGGTGGCGCCCGACGGGGCAAAGCGCTCGCCATTATCAACCCCGCAGAACCGCCAATGATCATGCGCAATACCATTTCTTGTCTGACCGATAGCAAACCCGATCAGGCCGCTATTACCGATTCCGTACAAAAGATGATTCTCGAGGTACAAAAGTACGTTCCCGGATTCAAGCTGGTTAACGGACCGGACTTTGACGACAAGCGCGTTACGGTATTTATGGAAGTCGCGGGACTCGGAGATTACCTACCCGAATATGCAGGCAATCTGGATATTATGACCGCAGCCGCCTGTCGCACCGCCGAGATGTTTGCAGAAGATATCATCACAGGAAAAATTGACCTTAAATCAGCGGAGAATGCGCAATGAGTGACCAAATTACTACCGACTCAAACCTCAAAGGCCGCAAAGTACTATTACATGATATGTGTTTGCGCGACGGCATGCACGCTAAGTCCGAACAAATCTCAATTGAACAAATGGTAACAATTGCAACTGCATTGGATGATGCGGGCGTCCCGATGCTACAAGTTACACACGGTGCTGGTCTTGGTGGAAATTCCCTGCAACACGGATTTGCGCTTGCCAGTAATGAAGAGTATCTGCGCGCAGTGACTCCAAAAATGAAGCAGGCAAAGATATCAGTACTGCTGATTCCCGGACTCGGTACGATGCAGGAATTAGAGTCAGCTTATGAAAGCGGCGCCCGGAGTGTACATGTCGCGACCCATTGCACCGAAGCGGATACCTCTCCACAGCATATCGACTTCGCCCGAAAACTTGGCATGGACACTACCGGTTTTTTGATGATGGCGCATTTGTCAGACCCGAAGAGTCTTGCAGAGCAAGGCAAGCTGATGGAGTCCTACGGCGCACAAGCAATTTATATAACCGACTCCGCCGGCTTTATGTTGCCCGGTGATGTCAGGGACCGTGTTCTGGCGCTGCGCGATGTGCTCAAACCAGAAACAGAGATCGGTTTTCACGGGCATCACAACTTATCCATGGGCGTTGCCAATTCTATTGTAGCAATTGAGGCTGGTGCCAGTCGTATTGATGCATCTGTAGCCGGCCTGGGCGCAGGTGCTGGTAACACACCACTCGAAGTATTCGCGGCAGTATGCGAGCGAATGGGAATTGAAACAGGTGTGGACCTTTTCAAACTGATGGATATTGGAGAGGAATTGATCGTGCCGCTGATGGACCACCTGGTCCGGATCGATCGCGATTCACTCACACTCGGCTACGCTGGTGTCTACTCGACATTTGTTCTACACGCCAAAAGAGCCGCCGAACGTTATGGCGTTCCGGCGCGCGATATTCTGGTCGAACTTGGCCGCAAGAAAATGATCGGTGGTCAGGAAGATATGATTGCCGACACCGCCATGACAATGGCAAAAGAAAGAGGCTTGATGAGCAAACCGCCCGAGTTATC
>CAZUMV010000325.1:0-2784 GCA_964621435.1 uncultured Thiotrichales bacterium
CTCTATCGGTTTGGTCTTGTCGCCGCTTGAAAATTTAACCTTTACGATTGACTTTTGGTCTATCGAAAAAGAACAGACCATTGGTCTCTTTGGTGAAGAAAACCACACCACGCTAGACTTGATTCGCCATCTAGATAGTTGCGGTAGTGGTAACCCGGCAGTCATACGTGATGTCGCTGACGACCCCGATGTCATCGCCTTGTATGACGCAGCGGGCCTGTGTGCAGCCGCAGCCGGACAAGTGCTGCAAGTAAATGACCGCTATGAGAATCTAAGCGACCGCACCATTGAGGGCTACGATATTGGCGTTTACTATGACTTCGAAACCCGCTTCGGTGACTTTGCATTCAAGTATAATGGCTCGTTCTTGGATACCTTTGAGCAGGATGCCGGCGGTGACGCGGCGCTTTTACTCGCCGCTCAAGCGGACGGCACCCTACCCCTAAGCATTCCCGTTGACGGGTTTGCTGATCTGGTTGGGAGAGATGGCAACCAGGACGAAAAACACTCTGTCAGTTTGCGCTGGCGCAATGGCCCGTTCGGCGCTTCTGTCAATGGTAATCGACTCGGCGACTTTTTCCAAAGCAGTCTTACCTTAAGTGATGGTACCCGCTATGTCATACCGTCTATGACCACCTGGAATGCCACGTTTGATTATCGCGTAGACATTGCTGACGTCGACACGCGCTTCCGGTTTGGCGTACGCAACTTCACGGATGAGCGAGCACCGTTGGCAGACCGCTTCTTTGGTTATTTCGCCGACGCCCATCGAGATTTGGGGCGATCTTTCTTCCTTGATGTAAAGATGCATTTCTAAAATACGGTTAGCACAAAAGATATTTTCAAGGGAGCGCAAGCTCCCTTTTGTTTACTGGTTTTGTTACTTGCTTGAATCGATTAGGTTCGCCTGGGTAACGCTAAATGCAACCGCGCGCAGAAACCGAGCGACATCCGGCTCAATTTCGCCGAAATAATCGTAACGCAAATCTTCGAGGGCGTTGCCATAAACACTCAAGTACACAACGCACGCCGCTAAATAGGTACCATAAATATTGGGATGCGTGCCATCAAATGCTTTGTGTAACGACAAAGCGGGCCGCCGCCGGTATGCCTCGGCAAACGCCTCACCAACAGGAATCACGTCAATTGAAGCTGCCTCTGCAGCTGCATAAGTTGCTGGCACAATTGTCTCGATCAGACCAGGTTCCGCCAATCTGTGTGGTGGTACATAGGCCGGGGTCATGTATAGCATTGGTGTAGCACCAGCAGCACGAATAATCGCACTAAATTCAACCACTTTCCGTTGATATATTAACTGTCTATTAGGCTCCAGAACTTCCGTGCTCCCCCCCTGCAGAATCACCACTTCAAAAGGTTTTCTGGTGCCAATTAACTGCGGGTCAAGCAACCAACTAATATTGTGATGCTGTAATCGAGCACCACCTATAGTTGCGGACTTGTAGGAAAGCTCGCCCACCAGCTCTGGGTGCAATTCTTCGACTATGCGTCGCACATGATTATGCAGACTATCGTTGTAGTACAAATAACTATTCCCAACAAAAAGAACTGCGACTGGATGCTTGGATGAAGCCTCGCCTTGAAATGTGGCGTTCGCCTTAGAATACTCAACCGTGGGCGATGCACACGAGGCCACAAATATTATAATCGAAAGTAATCCATATCTTTTCATTCGGCTTTACTCAATGACTATTTTCGAACGACTCAGAATACTTGGAGAACTAATAATAACGCAAACCAGATAATCAATAGCAGATTCATACCAAGACGCACTCTAATAATTGGGGCAACTAAGGGGGATACTTATTTCAGCAGATTATTTTATTCATATTTTCAATGACTTATAACTATATTTGATCCCCCCCCGCCTCCACCAAAACCTAAAAATCCCACGGTTTCTTCTGTGGGCTTTTTAGGTTTTGGAGATCGGGAGAATGGAGTTAATGCCCGGGTCGCTCACAGGATGTGAGGCAAGAATCGTTCCGGACGATTCTACTGCACTTCCGCCTTCCATGGCGATCGTGTGTCGCGAAGGCCGCGCGCCACACGGACGTGGGGCGGTAGAACAACGCAGGAGCAGTTGTCGAGATGTGCGGGACGACCAATAAATTGCGACCAAGCAATTTAGGCAGATACAGTGTAGCGAAATCAGGGGCGCAGCCCTGAAGAGCGGCGCCAAGGCGAAACTTCACCAATCCTTCTCTTGAGCGCAATATTAGAAATATGACAGGCGTAAGGAAACCTAACTGTCGAGGTGCCGTTAATAAGTAACAACTTCACTACTGACTCTGACCTACCCTTTCTCCAACTCAAACGCATCGTGCAGCGTGCGTACCGCTAGCTCTAGATACTTCTCATCAATCACCACTGATATTTTAATTTCGGAAGTTGAAATCATAATAATGTTCACGCCTTCTTCGCCGAGCGCAGAGAACATCGTGCTTGCGATGCCGGCGTGTGAGCGCATGCCAACGCCAACAACAGAAACTTTAACAATGGTGTTGTTGCCCGCACACGTTCGCGCGCCGAGCTCATCAGCGGTGGCTTGCAAGATAGCCTTGGCATTATCATATTCATCACGGTGCACGGTAAAGGTAAAGTCTGTGGTCGCATCTTCACCAATATTTTGCACGATCATGTCGACTTCAATATTGGCCGCGGCGATTGGGCCAAGGATTTTATAGGCGACCCCGGGAGTGTCCGGTACACCAGTTAACGTTAGTTGTGCTTCGTCTCGACTAAAAGCAATTCCGGCTATAACTGCAT
>CAZUMV010000326.1:0-2781 GCA_964621435.1 uncultured Thiotrichales bacterium
AGCGTTTGTTGCACCCATGATTCTAACGCCTCTAGCCGCTCCGACGCCACGCCGCGGCCATATCCTTGATACGCATAACTTGCGTCGGTAAATCGGTCGCACAATACCCATTTACCTTCTTCCAGGGCCGGCAATATAGTTTTTTGCAGATGCTCAGCGCGCGCGGCGAACATAAGCAATAACTCTGTATCCATATGCATTGCGGGCAGTTTTTTGTCTAACAAAACCCTGCGAATTTCCTCGCCAACTTCGGTTCCGCCAGGTTCACGTGTTTGCACATAGGAGATCGATTGTTCTTTTAGTAGTTCGCAGGCCGCCTTTATTTGAGTACTTTTCCCCGCCCCCTCACCACCTTCAAAAACCACAAACCGGCCGGCTTTTCTGAGTTCGCTCATTTATCACCCTGATAGCGGCTGCTATCGCCACCGAGCAGGTACTTGACCACCGCCTTTTTATGCTCTTCATAGGTTTCACTAAAAGCATGACGGCCACCGCCGCTGGCAACAAAGAAAAGCGCCCTGGTCGCTTCGGGATTTAACACCGCAGCTATCGCTTCGCGACCTGCAGTAGAAATAGGCGTTGGCGGCAAACCATCACGGGTGTAGGTGTTCCAGGGTGTATCTGCTTTTATATCTTTCTTCCTGATATTGCCCTGGTAAGCGTCGCCCATTCCGTAGATAACCGTTGGATCTGTCTGAAGTTTCATGCCCTGTCGCAGCCGGTTGATAAAAACGCCAGCGATTTTTGGCCTTTCATCCGCAACCGCGGTTTCTTTTTCAACGATTGAGGCCAAAATTAATGCTTCATAGGGGCTATTTAATGGCAAGTCCGGCGCTCTTGTTGACCATAACTCATCAAGCGTGGATTTTGTCATTTCATAAGCGTTTAGAATCAGATCAACATCAGTCGTATTTTTTGGATGATAATAAGTATCAGGAAACAACCAACCTTCAGGATGTGACTCACCTGTCAGCTCCTCAAAAAACGCAACAAAATCTTCAGTCTCGATTGTATGTTCAACGTCTGGCTGGGCAGCGATCGCCGCCAAGGCATCCTGATATCGTGTCCCTTCAATAATTGAAAAACGATATTGAACGGTTTTTCCGCGCACCAATAAGGCAATTAGATCTTTCGGATCGAGACCTGGCCGTAAATGATACTCACCAGCTTTAATCTTTGCTGCATCGCCGGTCTCCCGCCCATATAGCTCCAAAAATATCGCGTGCTCCAATATCCCCCTGGACTCGAGATCCCTAGCCAGGGTTTTTAAAGTGGTACCCGAAGTTACCTCGTACGTGATACCTGAGGCAGGGATTATCAGGGGCTTTTCTAACGCAGATTTATACTCTGAATAACCATACCAACCCGCCACGCCAGTACCAATCAAGATAAGCAAGAACAGAACCGCTAGTATTTTCTTCATGTGTCACTCGCCAACGTCTGACGTAATTCTTTCAGCAGTGGGTTTATCGGCCATACAGTTTGCTCTAACTGCGCAACCTGAGCTATCAGCATAGTCGAGTTGGTCATAAACACCAAATCTGATGACTGCACATCAGCCAAGCGATACTTACCAACATTAACTGTATGGTGATCCTTTTTAAGTATCTCGATTACTTTCGCACGGCTTACGCCCGCAACGCCGTTTTGATTCAGACTCGGGGTAAAGAACTCGTCATCTGTTTGCCAAAATATGTTGCTTTTGGTCCCCTCAACAACATACTCGTCGATAGATAACATTACACCTTCTTGGTATTTTGTATTCAGGCGTTCCCTACTCGCTATAACCTGCTCTAAGCGGTTCGTGTGTTTGATACCAGCCAATTGTGGATTATTTGCTAAACGGGTCGCGCAGACATGAACTGCGAGCCCCGCATCCCATAGCGCTGATAGATTAGCGGGCATGTCATATCTGGAACATACGCGTGTGGTCGATGCCTCATTGTCAGGCATATACCCGCGCCCGGATTCACCACGGGTAACAAGAACTTTGAATATAAAGTTAGTGTTTTGATCGGTCGGCATAAGCTTATCAAGATCCCCCTCGATCGCTTCGAGGGCCGGCATGGGAATCGCCAATTTTTTACAGCCATTTTTCAAGCGCGCTAGATGATCCTGAAAAAATCTTACGCGACCATCAATAACGACCATGGTCTCGAAGAGGCCATCGCCATAATTTAGACCACGGTCCGAAGTACTTATAGAGCTTTCAGGTTTACCATTAACTAATACCATTAGCTGGCAAACCTTTAGAGTCGACTGAGTACCAAGGTGCCGTTGGTGCCACCAAAGCCAAAAGAATTTGAAAGAACGTGCTGCAGCTTGGTGTCGCGTGCCGTATGCGGCACATAATCGAGATCGCACCCTTCTCCCGGGTTATCCAGATTAATGGTCGGCGGAACGATTTGATCGCGTAATGCTAACGCCGAGAATACCGCCTCAATACCGCCAGCGGCACCGAGTAGGTGCCCGGTCATTGACTTGGTCGAGCTAACCATTAATTTTGTCGCATGTTCGCCAAAGGTGTTTTTAACGGCGACGGTTTCAGCGACATCTCCGGCCGGCGTCGACGTACCATGGGCATTGATGTAATCGATATCAGTGGTATTCAAGCCAGCGTCTTTTAATGCATTATTCATGCACAATGACGCACCTACTCCTTCTTTGGACGGCATCGTAATGTGAAAAGCGTCGCCGCTCATACCAAAACCTGTAACTTCCGCATAAATAGTTGCGCCACGTTTTTTCGCCTGCTCATACTCTTCTAACAAAACAACGCCG
>CAZUMV010000327.1:0-2756 GCA_964621435.1 uncultured Thiotrichales bacterium
TGTCAGGCTACCGGTATTTCATTTATGCCTGAAGCGCTCAGTTGGGAGCCGGGTGCGCGCGATGAGGTGAGCTGGTGGGACGGTGGTTCGTTCCACGCCAACTTGCGTGACTCAGATGGATTAAAGCCACAAAAGCGAACCCAATACATTGATATCGACGCCGCGCCAGATCGCGTGCAAGAAGTCTATGAGCGGATGATTCCGCACTATGAATATTTACACCAGCACCGAATCCTCGGTTAACACAATTATGGCGAATGCACGCTTTCAGAAAATTGTTGACGACGACTTATGTATTGGCTGCGGGTTGTGTGAGGCGGTCGCGGGCAGTAACAAAATCAACATGCAGAAAGATCAGCAAGGAGAATTAAGACCGGTTGTGTTGCAACCGTTGTCTGAAGGCTTGGTAGACAAAATTTACGATGTTTGTCCAAGCACCCGGGTTGATGGCTTGCCTGACACGCTATGCGAAGAAGCTCCGAAGCATGATCTGGTTTGGGGGCCGTACCATGATATGCAGGAAGCGTGGGCTGGTGATTCCGAAGTTAGGTTTGAAGGTTCAACTGGCGGGGGATTAACAGCCTTGGCAATGTACTTGCTTGATAGTGAACAAGTAGACTTCATCTATCACGTCAAAAGCCATGACGCCGAACCAACCTTCGGCCAAGGCACCATCAGTCGTAACCAGCAACAGGTGCTGGCCGCGGCGGGCTCCCGCTACGGACCAACGGCGATGCTAAAAGACATTGAAGCAGTATTAGAGCGGAACCAGCCGTTCGCTTTCATAGGCAAGCCCTGCGACATCAGTGCGCTCCGCAATCTCGCCCGGCATGATAAGAGAATAAACCGCTTGGTACGGTATTGGTTAACCCCGGTTTGCGGTGGCTATATGCCGGATCAATCCATGCAGAAAATTTTGGATAAATCTAATATAGAGCGAGATAGCATTACCCACTTTCGATATCGCGGGCGAGGATGCCCGGGCCCGACTTCCGCAAAGCTGCAAAATGGCAACCGTAAAGACTGGACCTATTTCGATTTCTGGGGTGAAGACGAAAGCGACTGGTCACTACCATTTCGTTGTAAGGTTTGCCCTGACGGTATCGGTGATAGCGCCGATATTGCGGCGGCTGATACCTGGCCCGGTGGTGGTCCGGTACGCGAGCTAATTGATTCAGACCCGGGCACTAACTCTTTAATCATTCGCACCGAAACGGGTTTGCGGTTGGTTCGCGCGGCGCAGGAGGCTGGCTATCTAGAGCTTGGCAAAAAAGTCGGGCCTGAATACATGAATCAAACCCAGCCGCATCAAGTTGCTAAAAAGAAAAACGTCGCGGCGCGCTACGCAGGACTAAGTAAGGCCGGGCGTCTTGTGCCTCACACTAATAATCTGCGGCTTGAGCGTCTGGGTCGAACGCTTGGCAAAGCAGACTATCAAAAACAAAAGCAGGGCGCCTATGATCGCGCCGCACCCAACCGCACTGGTTAGCAGCTATAGTTTTATGGCTGGGTGTTGCCATGCCATTGAAAAACATCTTCTAGCGCGCAATTAAAAACTCTATCAAAACCATCATCATGATAGACGGCGTAAAGACAAGTTGAATATGACGAGACATATGCAACTTCCTGCATGTGAAAAATATTTTACATTTAGTGTTGATTGTTCTCGTCGCGCTCGATACGTTTGATGGAATACGGATGCTTGGGAGTCTGTAGGTTGCCGGACCGGCGATTTATTCACATTTCCTCACACCATAACGTGCAGCAGAGTCTATAATCACCGCAAACAATAATGGTTCATATCAAAGGAAAGGAGTGCAGCATGCCTACATTATTTAGATCGATTGTTATCGTCGCTGCGTTGCTCGCGGTTTCGGCCTGTGCAACGGCATATTACGATGCATTGGAAAAGGTCGGGATTCCCAAGCGCGAGATCCTGGTTGATCGCGTTGAAAAAGCACGTGACTCGCAAACCGAAGCTCAAGAGCAGTTTGCTTCAGCGTTGGAAGAATTCGCCTCGGTAGTACAATTACAGCAAACAGATTTGAAAACGGCTTACGAAACTTTGAATGATGAATACGAAGATAGTAAAGATGCAGCCGAAGATGTCAGTAACCGAATTGATAAACTCGAGTCGGTCTCCAATGCGCTCTTTAAAGAATGGGAGCAAGAGCTGGAAGAGTTTGATGATGCGCCAGCGCTAAAGCGCTCCAGTGCAGAAAAATTGGTGACCACCCAGCGACGCTACGATGGGCTCATGAGCACCATGCGCAAAGCCGAAGCCAGTATGCAGCCAGTGTTAAAAACATTTCGCAATAATGTTCTGTACTTAAAGCATAACTTGAATGCACAGGCGATTGGTGCCCTGCAGTCGGAATTCGCTGGCCTGGAGTCAAACATAGCCACGCTTATTGCTGATATGAATCGCTCTATTGAGGATTCTGACCGGTTTATACGCGAGATGGATGGGCCGTAGTCGCGGCCTAGGCAGCATAAAGGTGTGAGCTGCCCATTTTATTGTGTATACCAGCGCAACTTAGAAATAAAATTCCAATTTAATTTGTTCGTCCTGTAAATCGATTGTTTATTGAGAAATATAAGCTTAAACAACGGCTTACAAGCTATTTTGATGTGATTTTGGTTGCGCATTCCCAATTTCTATAAACAACGCAAAAATCAGCGACGCGCAGTGGTTGACACAGGTATGCGTATAAAAGATAATCGCGCGCTAGCTTTTTGGAGGGGTTGGGGAGCGG
>CAZUMV010000328.1:0-2706 GCA_964621435.1 uncultured Thiotrichales bacterium
AGAAACCATCAAAAAACTCTAAAAACTGGTCAGCCAAAATTGCATTGCTTGGTACTTCACACATCATGATCAGCTTTAAACCATGTTCACCACGCTTCAATCCGAATTTTTCGAGCAGGTTTACCACGTCTTCCGCTTGCTGCAAGGTCCGCACAAATGGCACCATGACCCAGATGTTCTCCAAACCCATTTCTTCACGGGCATACTTAAGCGCTTCAATCTCCATCTTGAAACACTCTTGAAAATCCTCCGCCAGATAACGATACGCACCACGATAACCAATCATCGGATTCTCTTCGCTTGGCTCGTACAAATCCCCACCAATCAAGCTTGCGTATTCATTAGATTTAAAATCCGACAAACGCACAATAACCGGATTCGGAGCAAACGCCGCACCGATTGTGGCAATCCCTTCACGCAACTTTTTAACAAAATATTCGCGGCCGCTACCGTACGCGGCAATCCTCGCCTCCACGGTTTTCTTCAAGTCACCGGTCAAGTTGTCGACATCCAACAGCGCTTTCGGATGGATACCGATGGTATTGTTGATGATAAATTCCAGGCGCGCCAAACCAACCCCTGCGTTAGGCAAGTTAGCGAAATCCATGGCGCGATCCGGGTTGCCAACGTTCATCATAATCTTGCACGGTGCCGGCGGCATGCCCTCCAACTCGACAACATGTAATTTGTAATCGAGAATACCTTCGTATATGAATCCGGTCTCGCCTTCCGCGCAAGAAACCGTCGCCTCTTCACCGGTTTGCAGCACCGAAGTTGCATCTCCACAACCCACCACCGCAGGCACGCCGAGCTCGCGGGCGATGATCGCAGCGTGGCAGGTTCTACCGCCGCGATTAGTTACAATGGCAGACGCTCTTTTCATGACCGGCTCCCAGTCGGGATCAGTCATATCAGTTACCAAAACGTCACCATCTTTAAGAGCATCCATGTCATCCAGATCTTTGAGTACCCGAACCGTTCCGCTACCAATTTTTTGGCCGATGCTTCGACCTTCTGTTAGTACCGACCCCTTCTCATTCAAGATAAAACGCTCGATACTTTGACCGCTTTGACTTTGGACGGTCTCGGGTCGGGCTTGCACGATGTACAAGCGTTGATCGTTCCCGTCCAATGCCCACTCGACATCCATGGGACGTCCATAGTGCTTTTCTATCACTACCGCGTGTTGCGCCAGCTCTTCAACTTGCTCGCGTTTTAGTGAAAATTGTATTTTTTGCTCTTCATCCACATCAACGGTGGTTACCGGAGAGTCACCTGCGGCTACCTGGTCTTGTTCACGATAAATCATCTTTATGGATTTAGTGCCCAGATTCCTTCTAAGCATGGCTGAGCGACCGGCCTTTAATGCTGGCTTGTAAACGTAAAACTCATCTGGATTAACCGCACCCTGAACAACCATTTCTCCGAGCCCGTAGCTTGAAGTAATAAACACCACATCGTCAAAACCTGATTCCGTATCAACGGTAAACATGACTCCGCTGGAACCTATATCCGAACGTACCATTTTTTGAATGCCAGCCGACAGTGACACCAGCTCATGGGCGAAACCCTGATGCACGCGGTATGCAATAGCGCGATCATTGAACAAAGAAGCGAATACTTCCCGAATCGCGATCTTGATGTTGTCTAAACCAGAAACATTCAGGAAAGTTTCTTGTTGCCCCGCAAATGATGCCTCTGGAAGATCTTCTGCGGTCGCGGATGACCGTACCGCCCAGGATACTTCTCGACCGTATTCTTTCTCCAGATTGCTAAATGAGCGCTCAATGTCACTTTCCAAATCATCAGGGAAAGGCAGTTCCATTATCAGACGACGGATTTCGGCTCCGGTGCGCTGTAAATCCTGGATGTTATCAACATCGAGGTCTTCCAACATCGCGTTGATTTTATCCGCACGACCATCATGCGCAAGAAATGAGCGATAAGCATCTGCCGTAGTGGCGAACCCTCCCGGGACTCTTACGCCCAGTGAATCAAGGTTTTGGATCATCTCGCCAAGCGAGGCATTTTTGCCTCCGACAAGCTCTACATCCCCGATTCCGCACTGCTCCAAGGGAATAACATTACGAATCTCTGACATGACGCCTCATTTATTTGAAGATTTTTATTTTTAGTGCGAGCAAACCGCTCATTATCCTAAACCACGTTTTATCTACTTCTAATTGTTATACTAAAACCGGCCGCTTGATAGTCTCTATTAATTTAGAGATTAATCAAGTAACTCCCCCCAAAATTACACATATTTGAGACATCAATTCAATCCTGACTTTACTCAATAAAGGTCGATCGACGGTCAAATCACAAAACACCAATTTAGTGTATCAAATGCCGACGTCACATACGCCAATTCCGGGGAATGTTAAAGCTGCACCAGTTGGCCGTTGGCAGTAAAGCATTGCCTGGCAGCAATTCCGCATGAATTAGTTTAGCAAATACCAAACTGAATTAGGATTAACAAGTTAAATAGTCTATCATAACCCAAACATGGCTAAATCACGCGTCCCCTACTACAAACAAAATCGCCTCAAGCAACTTAGGGCATTTTGCCAAGTGGTTAAAACCGGCAGTATTACCGAGGCTGCCGAGCTACTATTCTTAAGCCAACCAACAATTACCTTACAAATCCAGGCGCTTGAACGCGAGTTAAACGTCACCTTGTTCGAGCGCTCGGGTCCAAAAATCACC
>CAZUMV010000329.1:0-2674 GCA_964621435.1 uncultured Thiotrichales bacterium
TCATGCTGTAACCATTGATGTTTTGAATGAGTGTGTCGGTTTTATTGATTGTTGTCGGTGTTTCCGAAGAGCAGGAAATGAGTATTAACATACCGAGTACGGCGAACAGGGAACTCTTGGTTAGGGAACATAGGCGCATGGTGATTGTCCGATGAATAGCAGTCTTTAGTTTACTATTGATTTGAGGCTGATGGCTAACGCTGTTTAGTCATAAGAATAGCCGAACAGCCGTGCTACACTGACTTTTTAATACCATAATAATTGCTATGACGAATATAAATGCCAATAGTTTGACCAAAAAAGTTGTGATCGGAATGATTCTCGGAATCGTGGTGGGATTAATTCTGAATGGCAGATATATTGACGGTGGTTTCGTCGATACGTATCTGGTTGGCGGCGTATTTCATGTCGTTGGAAAGTTATTTACCAACGCCTTGAAGATGATCGTGGTGCCCCTGGTATTTTTCTCCTTGATATGTGGTGTTACCGGCATTGGCAACCTTAGCAAACTGGGGCGAGTCGGCGGTAAGGCAATTGGTTTATATTTGCTTACTACGACCATCGCTATCATTGTTGGTGTGACCACCGCGGTGATCCTTGGTATTGGCAAGGGTAAAGATGGCAAGGTCTTACAAGAGACTATGGCGGGTGATTATCAAGAGAAGATGGGTAAATCATTTGCTGATGTCCTGATAGATATTGTTCCGACCAATCCGGTTATGGCGATGGCAAATGGTCAGATGCTGCAAATTATTTTCTTCGCCGTTATCACCGCTATAAGCATCATTATGGTCGGTAAAAAAGCCGATTCGTTGCTTAACGGTATCCAAATAGCGAATGAAGTAATGATGAAGATGGTACATATCATCATGAGCTTTGCACCGTATGCGGTGTTTGCGTTGCTGGCAAAGTCGGTGGCCGAGCTAGGCCTGGATCTGCTGTGGAAATTATCTGAATACGCAATCGTACTGGCGGGCCTGCAGTTCTTCCATTTATTTGTGGTGTTGATGCTGGTGTTAAAACTTTTCACCGGCCTGAACGCCGGGCTATTCCTGAAAAAGATGCGGGCCAATCAGATGTTCGCATTCAGTACCTCCAGTTCCAACGCCACTATCCCGATTACCTTGCGTACCGTGACAGAACGCCTTGGCGCCAGTAACTCGGTGTCTTCCTTTACGGTGCCTTTGGGCGCAACTATTAATATGGATGGCACCGCTATCATGCAGGGTGTCGCCACGGTTTTTATCGCTAATATCTACGGTATTGACTTGGGGTTTGCGGCGCTGATGACCGTTGTTGTGATGGCGGTAGTGGCTTCAATCGGTGCTGCGGGTGTGCCGAGTGCTGGTGTGATTATGCTGGCAGCGATATTTACCCAACTTGGGTTACCGATGGAGGGCATTGCCTTGATTCTGGTAGTCGACCGGTTGCTGGATATGATTAGAACGGTTGTCAATGTCACCGGTGACGCGGTGGTTACTTTGATTATCGCGAAAAGTGAAGGTGAATTCGACCGCGCGGTTTTTGATGATCCGAATGCGGGCGTGCTGGATGAGGACGATTCAATTGCTCAGGACATGATCACCGAGTGATATTGATAGCTAAAAAATGATCTTGCCATTCCACCAGTCTTTTTCAATGGTGGCCTGATATTTTTTATAAAAATTGACCGCTGGTGTATTCCAGTCAAGCACTTGCCACTTTAATGAACGGCAATTAGTTTCTTTGGCGACGTTAATCACGTTTTCGAATAGGAGCTCACCAATACCTTCTCGACGCCGGGATTCGCGCACCACAAAGTCTTCCAGATACAGCATCTTTCCGCGCCAGGTGGAGTAGGTTAAATAGTACAGAGTCATACCAACGATCTCGTTGCCGTCCTCGGCAACGTGGGCCTGGAACACACCGTCAGCGAAATCACGCTGGTAGTCTTCAATCGTGGCGGTTACTGCATCAGGCTCTTTTTCGTAAATAGCCAGCTCTACCACCAGGCCGTGAATCGCTTCTAAATCATTGCGGGTCGCTGGTCTCACTGCGATAGTCATATTTGCTCCTTTGTATGAGATGGATTGTATCACCTCGCAGCGTATTAATTTCCTTGTAACCTTTTAATCAAACCCATTTTATTCCCTGATTAGTTTATGATTTGAAAAACACGAATAAGATTGCAAATGAATCTCGAAAAATTTGAAAAGTATCCACTGACCTTCGGACCAACACCAATCGAACATTTACCCCGTTTGACGGAGGCTATCGGAGCGGGCGTCGAGATTTATGCCAAGCGGGATGACTGTAATTCAGGCTTGGCGCTGGGCGGGAACAAGCTACGCAAACTTGAATATATAGTGCCAGACGCGATTGCTTCAGGTGCAGATACTTTGGTGTCGATTGGTGGTGTGCAGTCTAACCACACGCGAATGGTCGCTGCCACCGCCGCAAAGATCGGCATGAAATGTGTGGTGATTCAGGAAAGCTGGGTGCCGCATGATGATGCTGTCTATGACCGGGTCGGCAATATAATGTTAACCCGTTTAATGGGCGCAGATAGCCGTTTGGTCGATGACGGTTTTGATATTGGAATTCGCGAGAGTTGGGAAGATGCCTTGCAATCAGTGCGTGATGCCGGTGGCACTCCCTATCCAATCCCGGCGGGGGCGTCAGTACATAAGTTTGG
>CAZUMV010000330.1:0-2669 GCA_964621435.1 uncultured Thiotrichales bacterium
GATCTCCAATAGACTGACCCGAGATATTGATACTCAAACGGCTGATCTTACGCCAATTCTGGTCATCAATAAGTATCAGTAAAACCTGGTTAATTACCCAGCGATCTACCCTTGAGCTTAAGTGAAAGCGCTCGGCGGCCGGCAAAAAAGCACCAGGCAATACAAGTTCGCCTTGTTCGTCTTGCATACGCAGCAGCACCTCTGCAGCAACGTTTTGGCCCACATCATTGGTGGCAAAAATACGTTGGGCAAATAACACAAAACGATTTTCATCCAGCGCTCTTTCAAGTCGGTTGGCCCATTGCATTTCTCCTTGCCTGGTCTGCAAGGTATTGTCTGTATCGTACCATTGATGCACACGATTTCTACCCGCATCCTTGGCGGCGAAACATGATGTGTCCGCAGCTTGCATTAGAGAATTGATGCCGGTCCAACGATCATCAACCACCACCAGACCGATGCTCGCACCGACACGAAAGCTTTTTTCTTCATGCTGAAATCTTGACTGATCCAATAACCGGCAGATTTTTTGCGCCAGTTTGTTCGCCTGCTCGGGCTTGCAATTCTCCAGAATCACTCCAAATTCATCCCCGCCCAGGCGGGCTAGAATATCTCCGGAGCGAATGGTATTGCGCAGAATCTTCGCGACCTGCTGCAAGAACCGATCACCGCCAGCGTGTCCGCAGGCGTCATTGATCAACTTGAATTGGTCAAGATCAATAAACAGCAAGGCATGGGTGCGCAAATCCGATTTTGTTAAATCCATACAATCCTGCAGACAATGCTCAAACTCTTCACGATTCAATAAATTTGTTAAGGGATCATGGGTGGCCCGGTACTGCATTTCCCGGACTAATTTGCGGCGCTGGGTTACATCGCGAAACGCTAACACGGTACCGTATAGCTCTCCACTTTCGCTTTTTATAGGTGCAGCGGTATCTTCAATACCATATTCAGAGCCATCAGAAGAAATCAGGATAGCTTGATTATTCATATTCACAACACTGCCGGTTTGCAGGCAGTCTTCCACCGAGTTCCTTAACCTCATACGGCTAGTCTCGTCTACCAGCCGAAAAACATCTGCCAAGCTGCGGCCGGTGGCATGATCTACTTCGTAGCCGGTCATTTGTTCGGCGACCGGGTTTAACCAGGTCACCACTCCATGTGCATCCGTGGTGATTACCGCGTCACCGATGGATTCCAGAGTTATTTGCGACAGTTTATGTTGTTTGGCCAGCTCTGCTGTCAATTGATACGTTTCACTCACATCCCATACAACGCCGATCACTTTTATTGGTTTGCCTTCGTGATCACGGTGAATCCTGGCCGCCCCGCGCAAGTGATGCATACTGCCATCATCCCAAATCACCCGGTAATCTGCTTGAGGGGTATTTTCAATCGCCGGGTCGGCAAACGAATTTTTGAGCGCAGCTACCGCAGACCGGTCTTCTGGATGCACTTGATTTTGCCATAACTCGTTTGCATGCCAACCCCTGATTGACGACAGACCATATAATTCATTCAAACGCACGTCACCATTGGTTAAGCCCGTGTAAGGGTCAAATTCGAACACGCCGATTCCGCCCGCCTCTGCAGCCATATTCATGCGTTGATGAGCAGTTGCCAGGGCATTTTCGGTTTTCCGTCTTTTGGTTTCATCCTCTACCGAGCCAATCAGTCCGGTAATTTTTTGGTTTATATCAAACGACGGGTGGGCTTGCGCGGAGACTTCCCGTATTTCACCGTCTGGACGCATTACTCGATACGATATGTCCAGGGTTTGGCCGGACTCGAGACACGCTTTTTCAGCTTTTTCTACAAGCTGTCGGTCATCGGGGTGGACGCTATCTTTCCAGTTTTCGCCATCAGCCAATCCGTAAATTTGCTGCCAACGAGGATTGGTATAAATACAGCGACCAGTTTGGTCACTGGAGAATACGCCAACCGGCAAATTACTGGTGAGTTCACGAAATTTCGCTTCGCTTTTTTGCAGTTGCGCGGCGGTCTTTATTCGTTCGCTGATATCGGTAGTGGTACTGACATAGCCATTGATTTGTTGGTGCGCATCGATAATCGGCGCAACGGTGACAGAAACATCAAACTCTGTGCCGTTTTTATGCAGCCGGGTAGTTTCGGCTCGTATCCCCTCATGACTTTGCTCAACCTGTTTCTTTAGGTTAAGGGTCTCGTCATTTTTGCTTTCCGGTATAATCCGCCCTATAAATTTGCCATTCATTTCTGCTGCCGTGTATCCGAACAGATTCTCGGCCGCGGCATTCCACTGCACCACATTTCCGTTGATATCATAGACCACAATGGCGTCGAGGCTTTGGTCCAACACAATCTCTGATCTCGCCGCAGCGGCATAATGTGCTCGTTCGGCAAACATGGCACGGCGCCCTTCTAGCAAGGTGATGGCGACGGTGGCCAAATGCGCTAGCACCTCGTTTTGATAAGGCGTTAACTTTTTTGGTCTACGACCAACGACACAAAGCGTACCGACGGTCGCGCCATCCGACATCCGTAACGGCACGCCGGCATAAAACCGCATATGCGGCGTATCGGTAACCAGGGGATTGTCCGCAAACATCGCGTCAGCATGCAAATCCTCGATTTCCAGAATATGATTTTGATTAATTGTGTGACCACAAATCGAGATATCTCTGGGG
>CAZUMV010000331.1:0-2641 GCA_964621435.1 uncultured Thiotrichales bacterium
GAGTTCCCGTATTTTAGACAAGAAGTACTACCCAGGTTAGAAAAGAAGGGCCTTCGTAAACCCGTAAAATAAGATCGAGGAATCACAATGAAAAAGAACAAGCTATTCCGAAAGCTAATAACAATATTTTTATTTGCCGCGCTCATTCTGCCAATACAACAGGCACTGGCTGAAAGTGTATTGGAAGAGGTCATCGTTACGGCACAAAAAAGAGAGCAGAGTTTGCAGGATGTAGGCATCGCGGTATCCGCGTTTACCGGCGAACAGCTGCGCGCTTTTGGTGTCTCCGAAAGTTTTGATATTGCAGCGTTCACACCGGGTGTGCATATCTCTGGAAACCTCGCGGGGCAAAACACCCAGTTTTCAATTCGGGGCGTGACTCAAAATGACTTTAACGACATTATCGAATCGCCGAATGCGGTGTATCTAGATGAAGGCTATTTAGCGATTGCTCAAGCGCAAACCTTTGCGGTGTTCGATGTGGATCGCGTCGAAATCTTGAAAGGACCGCAGAGTACGCTGTTTGGTCGCAACGCAACTGGTGGCCTTGTGCACTACATTTCCAATAAACCGGATGCTGAAGAATGCAGCGGTTATATTGATGTTTCCTACGGACAATTTGATACTGATGCTGATGCCAATCGCCTGACGGTTGAAGCCGCATATGGCGGACCAATAAGTGAAAATGTTGCGGCGCGTGCGGCCATTCGTTACAACCAACAAGATGGTTACTTGAATAACTTGTATCCGGATTCAGCATTCTTGCCAGCACCAGGTGCTGGCGCCGGCGCTGATTTGGGTGATGATGACACCATTGCGGGTAGGCTAACCGTGGATTTTACACCAAGTGATCGTACCTTAATCAGAGTTGCTGCTAACTATGCTGATTCAGAAGTGTCGACCGGTCCGTACCAGTCGAAGTCGACCATTGCTGTAGTAGACAACGGCGAGTTGATCAACGTTATTGATACTCCTGCCGGGGAAACCCGGTTGGGAATCGATGTCGCAGGTGGTGATGCAGGTGGCGATGCAATTGACGGAGATCAGTTTTTGCCAGGTGGCGGAATTGGTTTGCCAGGCAGGCCCGTGCCTGGCGGAGATTTCTTTGGATACCTTGATCCGGATGGCGATGACTTTAATTTTTCCAGTGACTTTGCTTTCGATGACCAGGGGTCTACCGAGACGAGTGGCTTGAACTTGCGTGTTGAGCACGAGTTGGCAAATGGCATGTTGTTTACGTCTATTACGGACGCCAAACAGTACGAAAAATTACTCTTTATCGATGTTGATGGTGCCCCAGCAAACCAAATAGCGAATTATGCCGGTTTAGACGCCGATAGTTTTACTCAAGAGTTTAGGTTTAGTGGTGAAACTGACA
Source organism: uncultured Thiotrichales bacterium (assembly GCA_964621435.1). Lineage (GTDB taxonomy): Bacteria > Pseudomonadota > Gammaproteobacteria > CAZUMV01 > CAZUMV01 > CALIRD01. Next base: position 1,379 of record CAZUMV010000331.1, read on the forward strand.
ACAGTCGTTGGGTAGCTGGTTTGTTTTATCTCGGCATTGATAACACTTCTGATAATGGTCTAAAGGCCCCAGAAAACAGTATTATCACCGGCTTTCCTGCTCCATCAATCGATATTGGTGTTATCGCGACACTGGAAACAGAATCAACCAGTATTTTTGGGCAGGTGGAATATGATCTAAGTGATCAGTTAGCCTTAACAGTCGGCGGGCGAGTTATTCAGGAAGAGAAAGATTACGATATGGAAATTGGAATCTATTTTTCTCAGGATAACTTCAGTGTTAACCAAGGTGGTCCAGTGCCTAACTTTTTCGGCGCAGGCTCGCCGTTCCTGTTAAATACCAGTACTTCGGATACACTCTGGGCTGGAAAGTTACAGCTCGACTATCGCACCGAGAACGATACGCTTTTGTATGCTGGTATAAACCGCGGTGTCAAAGCAGGTAGCTTTAATGCGCCACTGTTGGGGGCATTCCTTGGTGCCGGCGGGAATTCTGCGATTCCTTACGATGAGGAAATTCTGACGTCTTTTGAAGCCGGTTTTAAATCAACGCTAGGCGATGGCTCAACGCGTTTGAACGGTTCTGCTTTTTATTATGACTACCAGGATTATCAGGCTTTCTTGTTTGTTGGTGTTGGGGGTGTCGTAATAAACGCCGATGCAGAAACATTCGGCGCTGAACTGGAGCTGCAAACTTCGCCATCTGATGGCCTCGACCTGTTGTTTAACGTCGCGTATACCGATTCTACGGTGGAAGACCTGTTGCTACGTAACGGGTCGCCCCTGCCGCCGCGCGATGTTGAGCCAACCTATGCGCCTAAATTACAGGCGACTGGTGTAGCCAGATATGCGTGGGATGCCTTTGGCGGAACCATGTCCTGGCAGGGTGATGTAAGTTATTCAGACGAGTTCTTTTACAACTTGCGTAACTTTGATGCCGATCAATTTGATAGCTATGTCATGGTCAACACTCAATTGGGTTGGCGCGACTCCAGCGACAAGTGGTCGCTTTCTCTACGCCTGGATAACGTAACGGATGAACGTGCTGGCGTACAGGGTTTTGATTTAGCGACACTTTGTGGTTGTAACGAAGTATCGTATCGCGCTCCGCGCTCTCTGATGTTTGGAGTACGCAGAGACTTTTAAAATGTTTGCGAGAATACCCGGGCAATCAGATGGTTGCCCGGTTTTCCCGAGGTTTTTTTGACTACATCCAGAAGACAATTTCTTAAATCCACCGCACTGACGGTTTCGTGTCTGGTTG
>CAZUMV010000332.1:0-2594 GCA_964621435.1 uncultured Thiotrichales bacterium
TTCAAGCCATTAATCATTCGGCTGTAATTTAAATCGAACATTTTTGCGCCTGCGTTTATACGAACAATCCATAGTGATCTAAACTGACGCTTGCGTTGACGACGATCACGATAAGCATACTGGCCCGCTTTTGTAACCGCTTGCTCTGCTACACGAAAAACCCGACTGCGGGCGCCGTAGTAACCTTTGGCTTTCTTAAGTACTTTCTTGTGTTTCTTACGGGCGGTTACGCCTCTTTTTACTCTTGGCATTACTATCTACTCCAAATACGCTGACTGCGCAGCGATAAAATTAGCTGTATGGCAGCATCCGTCGAACCATTGCAGTGTCGCACGCCGCGACCTCCTCCGGTGAACGTAAATGACGCTTACGCTTGGTACTTTTCTTGGTCAAAATATGACGTCGAAAAGACTGCTTGCGCTTAAAGCCACCTGAACCGGTGCGCTTGAATCTCTTTGCCGCACCGCTATTTGTTTTCATCTTGGGCATAACATGCTCCGTATAAAGTTATTTCTTCGCGTTACTTCTTCGCGCTATTTTTTCTTAGGCGCAATGACCATGACCATTTGTCGCCCTTCCATTTTAGGTCTTTGCTCGACATCACCCAATTCAGAGAGATCACCTTCGATCTTGTCTAGCAATTCGGCGCCGAGCTCGCGGTGAGCCATTTCACGACCACGAAACCGGATCGTGATTTTGGTTTTATCACCATCTTCAAGAAACTCGCTTAGTTTCCGCAATTTAACCTGGTAGTCCGCCTCTTCTGTACCAGGGCGGAACTTGATTTCTTTTACCACAGTCTTCTTTTGTTTCTTGCGAGACTGCTGTGATTTTTTACTTTCTTCGAAGCGATACTTACCGTAATCCATAATCCGGCAAACCGGAATATCTGCATTTGGCACGATCTCAACCAGATCGAGTTTCGCATCAGCTGCTATTTCCAGCGCTTCTGCGGTTGGCACAACACCCCGATTCTCTCCGTCCATGTCGATCAAACGAATTTCGGTTGCTGCTATGTCACCATTAATGCGGTTCTTTTTCTTGGATCCGATGTTATCGGCCCTCCTTAACTAAACGCGGCCGCGATTGACAACTTCGCTCGTGAGTCTTTCTATCAGCTCGTCCGTAGTAATCGAGCCAAGGTCCTCACCAGCGCGTGTCCGCACGGCCACAGTTCCAGATTCAACTTCTTTATCACCAACAACAAGTAAGTACGGTACTCGCTGTAAAGTGTGATGGCGGATTTTAAAGCCAATTTTCTCATTTCTCAAGTCATGAATCGCCCTAAATCCCCGTTTTTGCAACGCTTTCACGACATTTTCCACATATTCCGACTGACTATCGGTGATATTCATCACTACAAGCTGCTCTGGCGCTAACCAAAGCGGAAACTTACCTTCGTATTGTTCGATCAAAATACCGATGAATCTCTCGAAAGAACCTAGGATTGCACGATGCAGCATGACCGGTACTTGTCGTGAACCGTCCTCGGCAACATATTGCGCGTCAAGTCGCCCCGGCATTGAAAAGTCTACCTGGACAGTACCGCATTGCCACTCCCGGCCAATACAATCTTTCAACGTGAATTCTATTTTTGGACCGTAGAACGCGCCCTCGCCAGGTAGTTCTTGCCAATCAAGCTCTTGGGCATCAAGTGCGTCCGCAAGCGCTTGTTCGGCGCGATCCCAATCAGCATCACTACCAACCCGGTTCTCTGGCCGCGTTGACAGGCGGTAAATAACTTCGGTGAAGCCAAAGTCGTTATAGACGTCATGTAGTAAATCGATGAATGAAGCTACTTCAGCTTGAATATCATCTTCGGCACAAAAGATGTGCGCATCGTCCTGGGTAAAACCACGCACGCGCATCAAACCATGTAGTGCGCCCGACATTTCGTTTCGATGACATGAACCAAATTCAGCCAGGCGCAAAGGCAAATCATGATGACTCTTCAAACCCTGGTTAAAAACCTGCACATGACACGGGCAATTCATTGGCTTAATCGCAAACTGTCGGTCTTCAGATTGCACATTAAACATATCATCGCCAAATTTATCGGCGTGCCCGGACTTTTCCCACAGCGAAAAATCAACGATCTGCGGTGTATTGATTTCATCGTAGCCATGATCTTGCAGCTTGTTGCGCATATATTGCTGGATAGACTGATAGATAGACCAGCCGCGCGGGTGCCAGAAAACCATACCTGGCGCCTCTTCCTGCATATGAAATAAATCGAGTTTCTTGCCAATTTTTCTATGATCCCGTTTCTCGGCCTCTTCTATGCGGTGCAAATATGCTTTGAGCTGTTTTTTATCCGGCCAGGCGGTGCCATAGACGCGCTGCAACATTTCGTTGTTAGAATCGCCGCGCCAGTAGGCGCCCGCTATTTTAGTAAGCTTGAACGAGCCCAAAGCTGACGTATTGGGTACATGTGGGCCGCGACACAGATCTATAAAGTCGCCCTGTTTATACAATGATAAATCTTCGTCACTCGGAATAGACTCAATGATTTCGGCTTTGTAGGCCTCACCCATGTCGCGGAAAAAACTGACGGCCTCATCGCGGCCCATGACAGATCGCTCGACACCAATTTT
>CAZUMV010000333.1:0-2588 GCA_964621435.1 uncultured Thiotrichales bacterium
CCAGAGCCTGAACCAGAGCCTGAGCCTGAGCCAGAGCCAGAAGTTTGTGAGCCTGCGACTGGCCGCGCAACCGGTGTTAGCGCTGGATGGTTGAGTGGGGATAACTTTAACTACGCAGTGCCAGACTGTGCCAGTACTATTACGGTAACGACATCTGGTGGTAGTGGTCGATTGGATTTGTATGTTAAGGCCAATTCAACAGCCAGTACGAGTAACTTTGACTGTCGTGACACCAGTGGTCGCGGTACGGGTAAGAGTTGTACGTTGAATAATGCCGGTGGCAAAGATTTCTCCATACGACTTGAAGCCAGAGGTTTCTTTAGTGGCTACAGTGGTGTGACGGTAACCGTTCGTTACGAATAAGTTAAGGTCACAATAAATACACTGTTGTGTTAAAAAACGGGCGCCAGGTCTTCGACTTGGCGCCTTTTTTTATGCGTCTTTTTTCAAGTTCTCGTCGTCGTGAGTGTGATTGCGCTTCGATCGCTCCTACATGCCGAATGAGAACTCATTCCATTTTTACACCGTCGGTCGATTATTTCTGGCGTTTCATACCTTAAATGTATATATTCTTCCCAATTCGGCATGTCAGGGACGGGTTTGACATACCACTGTCGAGTTCTGCTGTGAGAAGTAATCAAGGACGTAATTCTCTTCGTAAGCAACATTAAATAACGCTTACATAAAACCGTTTTTTGTAGTCTGTTCGTCTTCGGCGTCAAGCCGGTTGCGTGCACTCCTACATATTGAATTAAAGAGATAAATTGGAGAAAAACGTGAGAAAAGAATCTGCTAACCGTTCGCTGGCCATCACTCGCCTTTTTATGGTGCTGTGCGTTTGTTTGAGCTCAACAGTCCTTTTTGCTGCCCCAAACACGGTTACGAAGGAGCTGCAGAAATCGGCGCAGTTATTTCTTATTAATTACATTGATGAGCATCATGTGGTTACTGGCCGGGAAGGTTTAGCTGCCGGTGATACTAGTGTCAACAACGACGGCAGTATCAAAGTAAGTTTTGTACAGACTATTGATGGCGTGCCCGTGGATGGTTCTGGCTTGAGCGTTTATATGGATGCCAGTGCCGCTAAAGCGCAAGCAGTCAATGGTGATTTTCTTCCGGCAGGTACTGAACGTGCTATTGACTTAATTGACGGCAAAACCGCCATCATTGATGCACTTGCACGAAAGGGTGTGTTTTATCCAGCGTTAATCTCCAAACCAACATTGGTATTTGTAAAGGCGTCTAACACAGCTGTTCCGGCGTGGCGCGCACGCGCGTTTTATACCTTGGGCCGTGTTCGACAAGTTAAAGATATCTACGTTAATGCGAAAACCGGTGGTTTTCTCGGTACCGCAAACCTTCGCGATGATGCTCCCGAAATTGGAGCGAATCATGTTGTTCTGGCAGCAAACAACATCGCTGATGATGCGACCAACAATAGAATGAACCCGGATGCCGCATCAGACTCGGACAGCTGGTTCGGTCCTGCACCAATGCCGGCTATTCTTGAGGACTGTGCCAATGATGTTGATGCAGATTGCCTCAATGATAATTTTGAAGATTGGATAGGTGCCAGACTGGCACCGGTAATGTTTTATGATGAAGATGAGTCTTGCGTCGCTGGTATACAGGCGGATTTCAGAGGAGTCACCGATGAAAATCAATACGACCGCAAAGACTTTTTCCAGGTGCGGCCACAGTACGCCAACGTGGCCGACTGGAAAGCTGACGACGGTAAGGTCAAAAAAATCCGCGTCAGCTATATCTTCGCTTATCCGCATGACTGTCAAACTCCGGCTTTCGGGTTGTTTGGTGGTCACCAGGGTGACATAGAAAAAGTGCACTTCACGCTCCAAAGTACCGATCTAAGATCGTGGGATTTGGTCGATGGTCACTACCGCTACCACTCGGATGGCAAAACCGTATCTGGTGACATCATCAAAGCGTTCGCCGAAGAGTTAGGTCTGGACCGCCCAATAATTGCTGTTAGTGAAGGTAGTCATGCCAGCTATTTCGGTAAATGGACCGATGCGCGCTCCAGCATTTGTGATCCGCATGAGGCGCACCATGGCAAAAAGTGGGGTATCTCGTTTGTGATAGATGATTGCTTCTGCAAATTAGCAGATGGCAGTAACGGTTCACCACAAGAGTGTTTGTATGAAGCCACTCAAGAGCAGGGGCGCTGGATAAATCTAGCTGATTCTTTGTTAGCGAATGTCGGTGAGCCAGAGCAGTTACGTCTTGGCGACTTCCTGCAGGCAGACGCCCGTGGTCTGGTTTATACAGAATTTGATATTGGTCATGGCCCGGTTCGTGAATATTGGTCTGAAGAAAAACCAAACTACATTGCTTATGGCGGGTTTTGTGGATGGGAGTGTCCGAACGATTTACGCGTCCAGGCCAATGAATGTGCGATTAAAATTCATGGTGAAAAAAAATGTGTTGGACCACTCTCCGGCAAGCTTGATAAAGGCTTCTTTTCTTTAGGTCCGCTAGAGACAGAAGATCCGAAGCCAAATCCGTGCAACCAGAAAGTGCCGCAGCCTGCGGAAGAATGCGACGGCATCATAAACCACATGTGATCAATA
>CAZUMV010000334.1:0-2573 GCA_964621435.1 uncultured Thiotrichales bacterium
AATTTCGCCAATGACACCAGAGAGCCGCGCCCGATTGATCCAACGCAGCTTCCTGCTGCGCCAAGCTTTTTCTTTACCGCCCCGGGTCGTCAGGTAGCACTTCAAGGACGATTTAATTTCTAAACCCTATTGTTGGTCTTAGATAAAACAGAACCGGCCGCTATACCAAATGCACGGGTATAGCGGCTTTTTTCGATCAATAAGAAAAATACGTTTATCGCGAGGAAAATTTAATGATTAATCGGAACGGAATCATGTTAGTGCTGGTCAGCGTCTTGTTAACAGCTTGCGCCGCGGTCAGTAATGAACCGGCACAAATTGAGGTGGGAAAAAGTGCCGCCACTGAAAAATTGCTCGATCGAAACAAGATGTTTGAAAAGCAGATTATTAAAGTCGCAGATAATGTTTACACAGCATTGGGTTACACAGTTTCTGCCAACAGTATGATCGTTGGCGAAGACGGCGTCATTATCGTAGATCCGGGTCAATTACCGGCAGCTTCAGCGCTGGTAAGAGAAGAATTCGAAAAAATTAGCGGCAAGCCTGTTCGCGCAATTATTTATACGCATAGTCACAATGACCACACCAATGGCACCATTGCTTTTTTTGAAGAAGGTAAAGAGATACAGGTTTGGGCAAGAAGTAACTTTAAGGCCGAAACCAGGCGCCAAGCAGCTGCTGGGCTATCTGGCGGAGCAAGGCAGTCGAATACACAGGGATTTGATTTACCTGAGGAGCAAAAAGTTGGTATCGGTGTCGCGATTCCACCACCAAGGCCCCCGCGTGGCGCGGTCAACGCACCGGGCGTCCGCACGGCATCTCCCCGGCAATCAGGTACTGTCCCGCCAACGCACACCTTCGAAGATGGGCGAAAATCGTTAGAGATCGCGGGAATAAAAATAGACTTGGTCGCGGCTCCGGGTGAGACCGATGATCAACTTTATGTTTGGCTACCAGAACAACGAGTATTATTTGCCGGCGACAATTTTTATCAATCCTGGCCTAACACCTATCCACTACGTGGAACCGCGCGACGATCGGTAAGAGATTGGATTGCGAGCCTGGCCAGTATGGTGAATGAAAAACCGCTGGTGGTGGTCGGTGGACATTCGGCGCCGATAACCGAGGATGCATTGACCGTTCTAACCAACTATCACGATGCGCTGAAATGGGTGCACGATAAAACCATTGAGGGCGCAATGAAGTTCCTGACGCCGGATGAACTGGTCGAATATGCTGCGTTGCCAGATCATCTCGCCGACCTTGACTATCTGCAAGATTACTACGGCAGTGTATGGGGAACAGTGAGGGACATTTATGCTCAGGATCTGGGTTGGTTTGATGGCAATCCGTTGAACCTGCATCGGGAAAATCCGGTACAGCAGGCTCAGCGCATGGCCGACCTTGTGGGTGGTGTGAGCAACTTGATGATCAAGGCGGAGACCGCAATGACTGACGGTGATGAGTTAGGTGCGGCGCAACTTGCCTGGCATGTGACCAAGCTGCAACCAGAAAATGCCGATGCTTTCCAACTTCTAGGTGAAGCATTGGCGGTAATTGCCGAGCGCACCTTCAATGCACCTGCGCGGAACTATAGTTTTTCCTCATCCAATTTGTATTTGAAAAAAGCAACTGAGTTGCGGAAGTAATCCTTTTGAGAGGGAAAAGCATGAGATTGTTTGTCTCTGTGATATTCATGGTAATTCTTCTCTCTTGCTCGCAGGAGATCGTGTCTCCGTCGGCGCAGAAAAATGCACACTCGTTACACCAAAAGCCTAGGCCCAATATCCTTGTGATCATCGCCGATGATTTGGGGTACGCGGAGTTAGGAGCCTACGGCAGTGAGATCGAGACGCCTGCTATAGATAGCCTGGCAGAAACCGGGGTGCGCTACACCAGTTTTTATGCACATTCCAACTGTTCGCCAACACGCGCCATGCTTCTTTCCGGTATGGACAGTCACTTCACCGGTCTCGGTGCTATGGATAAAACCCAGGGTCCTAATCAGATTGGTCAGCCCGGGTACGAGGGGTATCTCAATCAACGGACCGTCTCGTTGGCGAAGTTGTTTCAGGATTCCGGATACAAAACCTACATGAGCGGTAAGTGGCATTTGGGTAACACGCCTGAGAGCCTGCCCGCAGCGAAAGGATTCGACCGCTATTTTTTGCAAGTGGGAGGAAGTCCGCCGGGAGGTCACTTCAATTTAAACGGCGCCGACCCGGATGCCAGGAACATCTATATTGAAGATGGCGTTGATCGTACCGGTACAGCCGTTCCTGACAATTTCTTTTCGAGCGACTTTTATACCGATAAGCTTATTGAGTATCTTGATTCGGAAAAGGACAGTGACGCACCGTTCTTCGCCTATCTCGCGTTTTCGGCTCCGCACATTCCGGTGCAGGCACCTGAATCACACATCGACCTGTATCAGGGAAAATACGATGAAGGTTACGACGTGATTCTCGAGCGTAGACTGGACAAGATGCAAAGCCTTGGACTGGTCAGCGGTGAGGTATCCAGGGCTCGCCGCGCACCCACGGTGACGCCATGGGATCAACTCACTCAAGAGG
>CAZUMV010000335.1:0-2548 GCA_964621435.1 uncultured Thiotrichales bacterium
TTCAAAGCATTCTCTGAAGAACAACAAAAGCACCGTAAAAACCGACGCCGTAGCGAAACCATCAAGAACTGAGAAACAACGTGACCGACTTGAATGCCAAATTACTAAAGATGGGTGAGCAAATCGTTGCGAATTGCTCGTTCTCCAGTGATCAGGAAGCAGTGATTGAAAAGGTCGCGGATCATTTACAACGGTTTTGGGATCCGCGCATGCGCACGGCTATCAAAGAACACCTAAATGAGAATCCCGATACTGCCAGCGAACTGTTGTCCAGCGCCGTAAGTAGACTTGTTATCTGATTGCAGATGGGCTCGGGTCACGCCAGCCAGTTAAACCGCCTTCCACAAATGATAATATTTGGTTAAACAATGATTGGTGGGTCTCACGATTCTTGCCAGAGAATCACATCGTTCCCTATAATAGACATGGTCAGCACATCTATGGAGAAAAATATGAGCAAGCCGACACGAGCTACCGATACCCCGTTACCGATTGAGGTTGAGGCAAATAAGAGCTACTACTGGTGCTCTTGCGGCGAAAGCAAAAACCAACCCTTTTGCGATGGCTCCCATCAAGGCTCTGAATTCACCCCGGTTAAATACGAAGCGGAAAAAGCCGGAACGGTATATTTCTGTGGCTGTAAAGCTACCGGAAAATCTCCAATGTGCGATGGCAGCCACAATAAGTAGGCATAGAACGTACTCATGAATATTTTTACGGACATAGCGAAAGCGCAAGCTGGAGAGCAATTTTCCACGACTGATGTAATCCGTAAATTAAAATTCAATGATGCTGGCCTGATCCCTGCTATTGCGCAACAGTACGACTCAGGCAAAGTTTTAATGATGGCGTGGATGAACCAAACCGCGCTAAATGAAACACTGGCATCGGGAACAGTCACCTATTGGTCTCGCTCACGAGCATGTCTTTGGATAAAAGGCGAAACATCGGGTCAAACACAACAATTGAAATCAATTCGACTCGATTGTGATGGCGATACCTTGCTGTTGTTGGTAGATCAAACCGGACCGGCCTGCCACACTGGGCGAGAGTCCTGTTTTTTCTGTGAAGTAGATGACAATGAAATCTCTGTATTGGACAACCCATTGATTCCACCAGAGCAGCTATACAAAAAATGATTCGAAATGCCTTAGTTGGAGCGGTGAAGGTCTACACTGCAGCGATATCGCCATTTTTACCACCGAGTTGTCGCTACACCCCAAGTTGCTCTCACTATACCGTTGAAGCACTCCAGAAATATGGTGCGTTAAAAGGTGGCTGGCTGGGGGTCAAAAGGATTTGTCGGTGCCATCCTTTTCACGATGGCGGTCACGACCCGGTACCTTAGGCATTTGCCCCGAGAAGCTGACCTTATGCCTGGTCTTTCCATAACCGCAGGGCTTCAAACACTTGCCATTGTTCCGGCAAACTACCGCCCGCTTTTTTCTCCGCGCTTTGTATTACGCCGGGCTCATTCACCCGAAGAAACGGATTGGTTTTTCTTTCGACCCCGATCGAACTAGGTACAGTCGGCACACCATTCGATCTTTTTTCGGCGTCTCTGTTTTCCCGTGCATTCAGGTCATGATTTTCATCACCCTCTACCAGTCGGGCAAAGGCTAAATTCGACATAGTGTACTCATGCGCACAATAAACCAAAGTTTCCTCCGGCAATTGAGACAGACGCTGCAAGGAAGCGTGTAGGTCTTTCATGGTGCCACAAAACACCCGGCCACAACCACCAGCAAACATCGTGTCGCCACAAAACAAACTGCCGTGCCCGAAATAAGCGATATGATGCGAAGTATGACCCGGAACGAATAGCACCCTGAACTCCAGACCCAGATCGTCTAACTGCAGGTCATCATTGTCGGCAAGTTTTTGCTCGACCATAGATATGCGTGAGTCATCCGGACCATACACTCGGGCCTCCGGGTACAATTTCTTTAACCGGGCTACACCACCGATATGGTCTGGATGATGGTGGGTAATTAGAATACTGGTTAGATCTAGTCCATTGTCATTCAACCATGCTTGCACCGGGACAGCATCACCAGGATCGACGACCGCAACATTTCCCGCGACGCTGCCCTCGACCATCCATAAATAGTTATCATTAAACGCCGGCACCGGAGTAACTTTAATCATAGTTTCACTTTAGCAATTCGTGATCAGCGGGAAGCTGCTTGGAGATCCATACCGCAAGCTTATGCTTCATATTTGGTAAGCTCACGTCCAATTTTGCGAGCGGCTGCATTTTTTTATCATGAACCAGAAGTCGATAGATGAATTCAACTTTGTCGTTGGCGCTATCAGTAGCTTCAAATTTTGCCACCCCACGGCGCTCCGCATAGTCCATCCCCACTTTAACCGCGAACTTGAGTAACTCACCTTCATTCTTGAGTTTTTTCATAGACTTACCATCCTGGTATCGGCGTTTATTAAGTATAAATTACCAAAGCCACGATAAAACTGCAGCAACTGCTTTGGCAATTGAGGACTACACCTCGTCCACGCAGATTATAACTAGAAAATACCGCTCGCAATA
>CAZUMV010000336.1:0-2536 GCA_964621435.1 uncultured Thiotrichales bacterium
GGTCCGGCCGTGCAAGACTTATGGATGTTTCTTTCAGGAGATCGCGCTTATCAAACCGCGCGACTTGCGGATGTGTTGGATGGTTATACTCGTTTTTGTGACTTTAATCCGGCCGAACTTTGTTTGGTAGAGTCATTGCGAACCATGCGTATGATTCACCATAGTGGCTGGTTGGCGCAGCGTTGGGCTGATCCGGCTTTTCCGCGGGCTTTTCCATGGTTCAATACCCAGCAATATTGGGAAGAACATGTGCTCTCACTTAGAGAGCAACAAGCAATTTTACAAGAGCAACCATTGGTATGGGACTAGGTAGTACCTGTTATGTTTGACTGGGAAAATGTTGAAACCGTGTTGCTGGATATGGACGGTACGCTATTGGATCTGCATTATGATACGCATGTCTGGACCGAGGTGGTGCCTAAGTTTTGGGCGCAGGTAAATAAAAAACCACTTGAGTCAGCACGCGAATATGTGGCTGAAGAAATTTCGAAGGTTTATGGCAAGCTGGCATTTTACGATATCTATTATTGGAATAACTTCCTGGATCTGGATATCGCCAAATTACACAGAGAACAAAAACATTTAATTGCCTGGCGTCCTGGTGCCCGTGAATTTATGCTGGCGCTGAAAGACTTGGGCAAACGTCGGGTATTGGTGACTAATTGCCACCGGGACATTCTGGAAATCAAATTGGAAATGACTGACCTCGGAGAGCATATTGACAAGATTTTTAGTTGCCATGATTTTGGTGCGCCAAAAGAAGAGCAGGAGTTTTGGCGGGCATTAAAATTAGCTGATAATTATGAGCCGGAAACTAGTGTTTTACTCGACGACAACAAATCTTGTCTTAAATCTGCACGTAAGTTTGGCATTCGACACCCAATCGGCATTACGACTCCCAATAGTCAGAGCGCAACAAAAAAGTTTGCAGGGTTTATGGAAGTAGAAAACCTGATGACACTCGTTGGCTGACTTGGCCAGACTAATTCGCTGCTATTACGACACTAATGAGATACGCCCGATCCAGATATCTTTGTACATAATAAAATCGCTAATAAAGCTATAGCCGGGGTATTTGAAAGTCGCTGGTTTGTTATGTTCAAAGAAAAAATGTCCAATCCACGCAAAGCCATAGGCACTCACTAAAGCAACAAGAAAAAACCAGGGGTTACCGCTGAGTAGCATAATGGCCAAAAATAGTAATGCGCAGCTGGTGCCGGCAAAGTGTAAGCGCCGATTTATTACATTGCGATGCTCGCTTAAATAGAATGGGTAAAATTCGCTTAGCGATTGGTACTCTTTTGTGTCGGTATCGGTCGTCATTTGAATATTCTACACCTTTAGTTTTTCAGTAATCAATCGGTTGTCGTCGCATGGCTTTCTTCTGGCCGTGTTTGGTTTTTTTATCCATACGGCGTTTTTTTGCGTTCCGGCTAGGTCTGGTTTTTATGCGCTTTTTGGGCTGCTTCAAGCTAGCCTGAATAAACTCGCTTAATCTTGCAATGGCATCTTTGCGGTTGCGCTCCTGAGTTCGATGACGCATGGCTTTGATAATCAACACGCCTTCGCAAGTAATGCGTTTGTCATTACTGGCGAGCAATCGTTGTTTCTGGAAATCAGACAGGCTGGATGCCTTGATATCATAGCGCAGGTGAATGGCGGTCGCTACTTTGTTGACATTTTGTCCGCCCGCACCGCTAGCTCGAATCGCATGCCATTCGATATCAGCATCCGGAATGCGTGGTGATGGGTTTTGGGTGCTCATTACATTATTTTAGCGTACCCGGAGGGTGATTTTTGTAACCAAAGTTCAAGGATTGAGCGACGGGCATGCTTAATTTGCACGAATCCGGTATATTTCGCGAACCGATCATGAAACTCTACCTATGGCTTTATTAATCACAGACGAATGCATCAATTGCGATGTGTGTGAGCCCGAGTGTCCGAATACGGCAATCTATGCTGGCGAAGAGATCTACGAAATAGATCCTGCCAAGTGTACCGAGTGCGTCGGGCATTTTGATACGCCGCAATGCGTAGAGGTATGTCCGGTAGATTGTATTCCTAAAGATCCGGATCATCCTGAAACAGAAAAACAATTGCTGATCAAGTACGAATTGCTTACCGGCAAAGCCTAGCTATTTAAAACTCGCTGCTGAAAAAGTCCCCGGCTCACGCTATTATGGCTTTCCCGCCAGATCAGGAAAGTTGATGCGTTATTCAAAATTTTGTGTTGCTCTGTCTGTGTTTCTGTTGCTTGTCTCCTGTCAAACCTCGACACCAATTTCCGGGACCGCAGGTGTTGCACAGGTTGCGGTGGCTAGCGCCAGTCCCGAAGCAACCCGGGCAGGTTTGGAGATTTTGGAAGCGGGCGGTAATGCCTTTGATGCCGCAATCGCTATTTCCGCTGCGCTCGGCGTCACCGAGCCATATTCCTCCGGGTTTGGCGGTGGCGGTTTGTGGTTAATCCATCGTGCCTCTCACGGTAAAGAAATCATGATTGACGCGCGTGAACGCGCGCCGCTGGCGGCGCACC
>CAZUMV010000337.1:0-2535 GCA_964621435.1 uncultured Thiotrichales bacterium
GTCCTATCAATTAGAACCGCTGGATTTTGCAGATCACGGGCCGACAAATCTGGACTGGTTGCAAAACGATTTTTTCGTAACCGCTTTTAAGGCTTGCGAACAAAATGCGATGGACAATACCACAGAAAATTGTGGGAGTTCTTTAATTGAATTTATTGATGGTCAAGATATCGCAAATAGCGACATAGTCGCATGGTACAAAACCAGTTATCACCATCTGCCCAGAGCCGAGGACAATAACCGCATTCCAACACGCTGGACCGGGTACATAATCTCTCCGAGAGACTGGACCACCGACAATCAATTTACAAATTAAAATTAAGAGTACGAAGTAAGACAAAAACAGGCTTCTGATAATGACTTTAAAAAATAAATCTCTTCTTCTGGCAGCACTTTTGTTGTGCACCACGGTTATCGGCGGCAATGCACATGCTGCCGAAAATTGCTCAGATGAATATTTCGTTGAACAAACTATGGAGAACGGCGCGAAGTGGGAATTCTGTTGGGAGCACCGCAGTCGGGAGGGTATTATTTATCATGATGTTTACTATACGCCCAGCGATGCCTCGCGTTACAAAGTACTAGCGGAAGCTGCCATCGCACAAATATTTGTACCCTACGATGATAACGGCGCACGTTTTCATGATGTCTCTGATTTCGGACTAGGCGATAACCATATGCAGGCTCTGGATAGTAACAATTGCCCGGACGGTCAACTATTAAATTTTGAAGGCAAGAATGTACTCTGCCAGCAAAATATTGACATTGAAGACGTCTATAGTGGCGGCGGCGAATATCGAAGAACAAAAGCATTGAGTATTTTTAGCGTATCGGCAATCGGCAGTTATAACTACATTCCGCAATATCTATTTCATGACGACGGCACGATCGAACCAAGTATGGGCGCTACCGGTCGACTCGAAAGAACCGGTGGCAACCCGGAGCACGGCTGGTTAATCAGAGATCAAGTGTACGGTATTTCTCACTTACACCATTATTACTGGCGTCTCGATTTTGATTTAGGTGAAAACTCGACGGATGACGTGGCACAAGAAATTAACTTTGATGGGGTCGCTACCAGAACGCATGTTACCGAAGAATTTAATAACGAAGTTGCCCGCTCGCTTTCGCCGGAAACAATGCGAAGATGGCGGGTAATAGACAAAGGTAGAACTAACGCGAATGATGAATACAGCGGCTATGAAATCAATATGCAAAACACGGGACACCGCGATGTAGGCCCAGCTAATGAGCCATGGACCTTCGATGATTTCTATGTGACCCGCACGAAAAGCTGCGAAATATATGCATCACACAACCCGACTATAAATGGCTGCGCTAACAATCTTGCGGCGTTCGTTAACAATGAAAGCACAGCGGGTCAGGACATAACCGTTTGGGTTGGCATTACTTTTCACCATGTCCCGCGGGCGGAAGATGATCCGCGCATGCACGCGCATTGGAATTCAATGCAGTTGATTCCCTATAACTTGCATTCAAGTACACCCTCTTACTCTGGCTCAAGCACCCCTGTTTTATCCATGTCAGCAGTGGTTGACCAAAACGATGAAGAAGGGGAAGTTGCATCGTTGACCTTACAGGGTACAAGTTCAGGTGCGGCAGCACTTACTTACGAGGTCAATACTCTACCACCGGGACTTTCACTTAATTCAGCGACTGGGGTGATCAGCGGCACTATAGCGGCCAACAGCGCGGGCAGCTATTTCATCACGGCTACGGTTAGTAATGGTAGCCAGCAAGCCAGTCAATCTTTTAACTGGACTGTCACCGCAGCCAATCAAACAGAAATATGTGGTGACGGTGTGGTCGACACCGGCGAACAATGCGATGACGGCAACACTATTAGCGGCGATTTTTGTAGCGCCTCCTGCCAAACCGAAATTTGCGGTAACGGCATCATAGATGCTGGTGAATCTTGCGACGACGCAAATATTTTTAGTGGTGACGGCTGTAGCGCCAGTTGCCAAATTGAACAGCCAGTGGGTCCGACTTGCGGCAACGGCGCTATAGAAACTGGCGAGACATGTGATGATGGTAATACCAGCGGCGGCGACGGCTGCAGCGCGACTTGCCAAGAGGAAACAGCGAGCGCCTGCCCTAACACCCTATTCCCGCTCATCGGAAGAATGTGGTCAGCAGATATTCAGTACGTAGCTAATTCATGTAGTCCAAACGGTAACTCTTGTGCTACCTATGTCAGTGATCCGGTCAATGCGCATGCAACGCCAATCGAATGTGTCAATAGTCAATGGCAAGTAGCGGCTGGTAGTACGCCAGTATGTGGCAACGGTGCTCTTGAGACTGGCGAAGCTTGTGATGATGGCAACAATACCAATGGCGATGGCTGCAACCTAGCATGCCAAATTGAAGTACCACCAGCACCGCAATGTGGAAACAACCTTATAGAATCGGGTGAGTCCTGCGATGACGGCAACAATATTAATGGTGATGGCTGTAACGCTAGTTGCCAAATCGAGCTGCCGCCAGGAGCAAGTTGTGGTAACAACATCATCG
>CAZUMV010000338.1:0-2531 GCA_964621435.1 uncultured Thiotrichales bacterium
GATCCGGCCGGCGATCAACCGACGGCGATCGCCGGCTTGCTGGAAGGCTTGCGCGATGGTTTGGCATGGCAAACTTTATTGGGAGTAACAGGCTCGGGTAAAACCTTTACTGTTGCTAATCTAATTGCGACTGAAAACAGGCCGGCACTTATTTTGGCGCCAAACAAAACTCTGGCGGCGCAGTTGTATGGAGAGATGAAAGAGTTCTTTCCGCATAATTCAGTTGAGTATTTTGTCTCTTATTACGATTACTATCAGCCAGAAGCTTATGTGCCATCCAGTGACACGTTCATTGAAAAAGATGCCTCGGTCAACGAGCACATTGAGCAAATGCGCCTGTCCGCTACCAGGCAATTATTTGAACGCCGCGACACCATCATCGTGGCCACGGTTTCCGCGATCTACGGCCTGGGTGATCCGGAGTCTTATCATCAAATGGTCATCCACCTTAATCGTGGCGACAAGATCGATCAGCGCACGCTTTTGCGCCGTCTGGCGGAACTTCAATATAAACGCAATGACGTTGAGTTCTTTCGAGGTATGTATCGAGTTCGCGGTGAGGTCATCGATGTTTTTCCTGCGGAAGATGAAAAACAGGCCGTGCGAATTGAGATGTTTGATGACGAGATTGAAAGCCTGAGCTATTTTGACCCGCTCACGGGGGAAGTCTTAAAACGGGTACCTCGTTTAACGATTTATCCCAAAACGCACTATGTTACTTCGCGCAACGTTTTGCTTGATGCGGTTGATAAAATCAAGGCGGAGTTGCAAGAACGCCTTGGATATTTGCGAGATGGCAACAAACTGGTTGAAGCACAGCGGCTTGAACAAAGAACCCTTTATGATCTCGAGATGATACGTGAGCTCGGCTATTGCAACGGCATCGAGAATTATTCGCGCTACTTATCTGGACGTGAGGCTGGTGATCCACCGCCTTGTTTGCTTGATTACCTGCCCGATGACGCATTGATTTTCACCGATGAGTCACACGTCATGGTGCCGCAACTTGGTGCGATGTATAAAGGCGATCGTTCGCGAAAAACTACGCTGGTTGAATACGGATTCCGGCTTCCTTCGGCACTCGACAACCGACCGTTAATGTTTGAAGAATTCGAGCGTCTGGCTGGCCAGGTGATTTTCGTCTCAGCTACACCCGGAAACTACGAACTCGAACATACACAAAATACGGTAGAGCAGGTCGTTCGGCCAACCGGTTTGGTTGATCCTGAGGTGGAGATATTGCCGGCCGATTCTCAGGTCGATGATCTGCTATCCCAAATAAATACCGTAGTAGAAAAAAACGAGCGAGTACTGGTAACTACGTTAACCAAACGCATGGCGGAAGATTTGACTGACTATCTTAACGACCATGGCGTCAAAGTTCGTTATCTGCACTCGGATATTGATACCGTGGAGCGAGTCGAAATAATTCGCGATCTTCGTCTGGGCGCATTTGATGTGTTGGTTGGTATTAACTTGCTGCGAGAGGGTCTGGACATGCCAGAAGTTTCTCTGGTCGCTATTTTAGACGCTGATAAAGAGGGCTTTCTAAGATCCGAACGCTCCCTCATCCAGACCGTCGGACGCGCCGCAAGAAATATTAATGGTCGGGCGATCATGTATGCCAATCGCACCACCGGGTCTATGGAGCGGGCATTGGCAGAAATGAAACGTCGTCGGGAAAAACAACTGCAGTTCAATAAAGATAACAACATCACGCCAAAAGGTATCCAGAAAAAAATTGGTGACGTTATGGAAGGTGCCTACGGCAGCAATGTAGCTTTGCATTCCCGTCAATACCGCCAAGCAGCTGAAGAGCAAGCCAAATACGAGGCGATGAGCCCAAAAGAGCAGGAAAAGCTCATTAGCAGCATGGAAAAAAAGATGTTGCAGCACGCGCAGGATCTTGAGTTTGAAGAAGCTGCCCGATTACGTGATCAACTTTCAGAATTGAAATCGAAAATGTTTGGCTTGGTAACTGCGGTAAATACCTGATCAAGCTTTAGTCTTCGGGCTAGTGTTGGCGCAGCAAATATGTTAATTTTCGGCACTGAAGTAGATGCGTTCAGGACCATAGCTCAGTTGGTTAGAGCACTTGCATGACATGCAAGGGGTCGTCGGTTCGAGTCCGACTGGTCCTACCACTTCTTCACTCTTTATTTAGAGTTCTGTATTTAAAAACTGGTTCGTAATAATCACACTACACGATATGTGTTGCACGTGGCCTGTAGTAGGGGTCACCACTGGAGAAACAACATGCCCGCAATTACTTTGCCCGACGGCTCTGTCCGTCAATTTGAAAATACTGTTTCCGTCATGGATCTGGCCGCCGATATTGGCCCGGGCCTTGCTAAAGCGACTTTAGCAGGTAAGGTGAATGGTGAATTGGTGGATGCCTCGTATCTGCTTGAACAAGACAGTAACGTTGAAATCGTCACCAATAAATCTGATGAAGCGGCTGAAATCATTCGTCACTCCACCGCACATCTGTTGGCACAAGCGGTAAAGCAGCTTTTTCCCGAAGCACAGGT
>CAZUMV010000339.1:0-2523 GCA_964621435.1 uncultured Thiotrichales bacterium
GACCACAACAAGTTTTCAACGCCCAACTGATCGCGGTTATTAACAGCCTCTGGCTCGTCCACAAAAGTCACTGCCATATGTTTTTTCCAGTAGGTGCTCGGCAGTTCTTTTACGCCCGGGAATTCATAGTGCGCGTGCATACGTCGGTCCAGAAAGTTTAGAAAGCCGGGAATCCAGAACAAACCCGGTTCTACCCAGACGATCTTCAGTTTAGGGTGCCGCTCGAGAATGCCGGTTAATAGATACCACATCAAAGGTTCCATCATCAGTGCCGGTGGTAAGCCAGTGAAAATACCTTTCTGCGGCGTCGGGTCTCGCCGGAAAGTGCCCCACAGCTCTGGCGTAATTGAAAGATGGTGGGCAATAACAACACCGGTTTCTTCAAAAGCACTAAACAGCGGTACATATCTTTCGTCGTGATAGTCGGGCAGGCCGAGGTTGGACGGGAAGTTTGGAATCTGTACCGACCGCGCGCCAAGTTTGACCACGCGGTGAAGTTCGGCAATGGCAAAGTCAATGTTGGTTATGGGAATATGGTAAGTAATCAATAATCGTTCCGGATCTGTAGAAGCGAAATCAAAGAGCGCATGATTAAACGCTTGCAAATTGTCCTGAACCGTCTCGAGATTGTTGTAGAACCGCATATCATCCAGCGGGTCGTTATACATGACCTCGTGGGCTACACCATCGGCATCCATCGCTTCAAGCCGGGCTGGACCTTCACGGTAGCCAGGGTGGCTGGCTGCCTCCAAGTCCACGAAATCTTCCATCGCCAGTGTTTGGCCTTGTTTCATATCGTCGTCGTAGGCTTGGTACGCCACAACGGCGTCATCGAAACCCTGCAATTTCGCCTGTGGGACATGTTCGCGAATGGCTTCAGGTGGAATAAAGACATGGGAGTCTACTGAAAATAGTTTGCGACTTTGTGTTGTCATACAACGCTCCTGTTCGAATATGATATCGGCACTGCTTCAGTATTTAGGTAATAGAGTGTGTTAGCAATTGATCTTGCAGCCTAAACTGCGAAAGCATCAGTAAATGATTGTCCTGAAGGCTTTTCGTCTTTTAGCGCCTCAAGCTGCTTTTGTTTATGCATAGCGCCGTGCCGTTATGTAGAGACGCAGGCAGAAATGTAGCTAAACAAAAACAAAAAAGCAAGCGACCACTAGGAGTCGTGGCCGCTTGCTGGTGCTACGCGGTTGTTGGTTAACTTCCGCCGTTCGCCTGCGCTAGTGTTGCAGTACCAAGTGATACGTTGAATTGCTCACACCAGATATACGCCTCCGAAAAATCAGCCGGGTTTATGCTGGCCGGGATCTCGTAAACTTGAGCGCCGGAGATGTTTTTTAAGGCACCAAGCTTATTCTCGGAACTATAGGTTTCGTTATTTCCAAGCGCGACAATCGGGTCTGGAGCACCGTCTAAAGAGAAGTCGCCCGCTAAAACAAGTTGATGACCAGTAGCGGTTTTTACGATTGAGACACCGCCTGTGGTGATATGGTCATTACGGCCGGTTAATGCACCGCTTGCAACCACAGTGGTATTAGCTGCATTGGCGGTCTGGTCATTAACACTTGAAGCCGAATTTGCAGCTGTGGTCACTTCAGCAACTTTTTCAGTTGCAGCTTCTGTTACGTTAGCAGCGACAGTTGTAGTCGCATCTTTGGTGTTTTCGACAACTTCTTTTGTTGCTTCACCCGTGCAGGCCGTCAAAGTCGCGGCCAACACAATAAAACTGAAGGACTTTAATGTGATATGTTTTTTCATGTTTCTATTCTTCTCTCGTAATGTCGTTTTCGTGTTATTGATGTTTAACGTCGATGTTGTTGCTTGTGTGTGAGTGTTCATAGTTGTGCCTCTATTTTGGTAAATTAATGGTTACTTGGATGTGCATTGGCCACTCGCGCTAGCGAGTATTTGATCGAGTTTTCCTGTCGCTTCAGCATCGTCTAGGTCTTGTCCGCCGCCAATGTGCTGATCATTGATAAATATCTGCGGTACTGTTTTTCTACCCGAACGTTTGATCATTTCTCTCGTTTTGTGTTTGTCGCTGGTAATTTCGTACTCAGTGTATGAAAGTCCTTTGCGAGTGAGCAAAGCTTTTGCGTTCCGACAAAAGGGACAATATGACTTGCTATAAATCTCTATGTTGATCATGGAAGCTCTCCTCATTGCGTTAGGGCGAAGAAATAATATCCGCAATAAACTAACTCTTTAATGGTCAACTATCCAATTTTTATGCACTGATCGTCTATTTAAATCAGCGTTGGCAAGGTTTACATGTTTTAAGAATTTTTCTATTGCGGCGAGACCACCTCGAATAAGGTAGCCAGATTGAGTCGGAGCAGCTGCTTTATGTTAGGTCGGCATTGTCCTTACAATTTTACCGCCGACTTTCCTGAATAGAAATTTTCCCAGCGACTTAAGCACAGCACTTTTCGGCGTCATTGCTTGCAGGTCAAATTCAACATGGTCACCAGACGTTGATATCGATTGCCATTTCTCGTAAATGCCATCAAAAAT
>CAZUMV010000340.1:0-2497 GCA_964621435.1 uncultured Thiotrichales bacterium
CCGCGTCCGCCGAATATATCGCCGAATATATCGCCGAAGACATCGCCAAAACCGGCGCCACCCCCACCACCAAAACCACCTTGCTCCAATCCGGCGTGCCCGAATTGGTCATAGGCAGCACGTTTATTGGCGTCCGACAACACCTCGTAAGCTTCTTTGGCTTCTTTAAATTTCGCCTCAGCCTCATCATCATCCTGATTTCGATCGGGATGATATTTCATGGCTAGCCGTCTATATGCCGACTTTAGCTCTTTTTCTGATGCCGCTTTACCGACTTTCAGAATTTCGTAATAATCTCGCTTGGACATCTATTCCCCTATATACACAAAAAGGTGTGGCCGGATTAATCGACCACACCTTAGACCTGAACAGCTGTAGTTGGCTGCTTATTCTTCGTCTACTTCCTCAAATTCGGCATCGACGACATCCTCATCCGGACTCTCTGAAGCCTCGGCGCCAGATTGATCAGCACCCGCTGCTTCGTTGCTTTCCGCGTATGCTTGCTGCGCAATTGCTCCAGCGGCAGTCGTTAACGCTTCAGTTTTCTTTTCAATGCGTTCCTTGTCATCACCTTTTAGGGCTTCCTTGACGTCATTGATTGCAGCCTCGACTTTAACGCGCTCTTCTGGGTCAACTTTCTCCCCGAGGTCAGTTAACGCTTTTTCGGTTGAGTGCACCATCGCATCCGCAGTATTTCTAACATTAACGAGCTCCTGAAACTGCCGGTCTTCCTCGGCATGTGCCTCCGCATCTTTTACCATGGCTTCGACTTCCTCGTCCGACAAACCACTGGATGCTTTAATCACAATCGATTGCTCTTTACCAGTGGCTTTATCTTTCGCGCTTACATTCAGAATACCGTTAGAGTCAATATCAAAATTCACTTCAATCTGCGGCATCCCCCGAGGTGCCGGCGGTATGTCAGTCAGGTCAAACTTACCCAAAGATTTGTTACCCGTAGCCTGATCTCGCTCACCTTGCAAGACATGAACAGTAACGGCGCCCTGGTTATCTTCAGCGGTGGAAAAAACCTGATTTGCTTTAGTCGGAATCGTCGTGTTCTTCTCGATCAACTTGGTCATAACCCCGCCAAGTGTTTCAATACCGAGAGATAAAGGAGTAACATCCAATAATAGAACATCAGTTACGTCACCGGATAACACGCCACCCTGAATAGCTGCGCCAATTGCAACCGCCTCATCCGGGTTAACGTCTTTTCTCGGCTCTTTACCGAAAAAATCTTTTACGGCTTCTTGAACCTTGGGCATACGAGTTTGACCACCGACGAGAATCACGTCATTAATGTCAGTTGCTTTCAGGCCAGCGTCTTTCAATGCGACCTTACATGGCTCAATAGTACGGCTTACCAAGTCATCAACTAACGACTCAAGCTTGGCCCGGGTAAGCTTTATATTGAGATGCTTCGGGCCGGCACCATCAGCCGTAATATACGGCAAATTAACGTCGGTTTGTTGACTTGAAGACAACTCGATCTTGGCTTTTTCAGCACCTTCTTTAAGCCGCTGCATCGCCAACGGATTACCCATCAGGTCCATACCCTGCTCTTTTTCAAATTCGCCCGCCAGATATTCAATCAGGCGCATGTCGAAATCTTCACCACCCAGAAAGGTATCGCCATTGGTGGCCAGTACTTCAAATTGATGCTCGCCGTCAACTTCGGCAATTTCAATTACTGAAACATCGAAAGTACCACCACCGAGATCGTAAACAACAATAGTACGGTCACCACCCTTCTTGTCCATGCCATATGCTAACGCCGCGGCAGTTGGTTCGTTAATAATACGCTTAACTTCCAAACCGGCAATCCGGCCAGCGTCTTTAGTTGCTTGACGTTGCGAGTCGTTAAAATACGCCGGCACAGTGATGACTGCCTCGGTGACCGACTCACCTAAATAGTCTTCAGCGGTCTTCTTCATTTTTTGTAGTACTCGCGCTGATACTTCTGGCGGCGCCATACTCTTGCCATTAGCTTCAACCCAGGCATCACCATTGTCGGCCTTGACAATTTTGTAGGGGACTAACTCAATATCTTTTTGAACTTCTTTTTCATCAAAGCTCCGCCCGATCAAACGCTTGACTGCAAACAGTGTGTTTTCAGGATTAGTGACCGCCTGACGCTTGGCCGGCTGCCCGGTTAAAACCTCATCATCACTGGTAAACGCCACGATTGATGGCGTGGTGCGATCACCCTCGCTATTTTCGATAACCTTAGCTGTATCGCCTTCCATCACAGCGACACAGGAGTTGGTTGTACCCAAGTCTATTCCGATAATTCTAGCCATTCATCATTCTCCAAAATAAATTCATTTCCACATAGCCCACTATTTGGGGGCCACATTATTAATTTCAATACACGCGTCGTGTTAGCTGCCCGCTTTTGCGACTACCACCATCGCGGGCCGCATCAAACGATCATTCAATAGGTACCCCTTTTGCATCACAGTGACCACCGTATCCGGCTCATGCTCTTCACTTT
>CAZUMV010000341.1:0-2495 GCA_964621435.1 uncultured Thiotrichales bacterium
TGGTCATGGTAAATGGCTGGGATAGAGACCGAGATTTTACCAGCGGCGGTGCGGAGGATTCTTTTAATATTCTTCGCAATGAAATTTTACCTTTAGTGGAATCGCAATACACTATTGACCCAAACCAACGCAGTATACTTGGGTGGTCTTTGTCTGGTTTATTTGCAGGCCTGACACTGCTACTTGAAGATCCTAACGACAGAAAATTTCAAAACTACATTGCAATTGACGGCAGTTTTTGGAGCAACCCGCAAATCACAAGCAATTTGATAAGCATACTGGCGCTAGAGACTAATGACGTACCGGCGTCACTATATTTAAGCGGCGCTGGATCTGGCGGCAATGACCTGGTAGTCCAGGAATTTCGAGATGAATTACTAGCGCAGAATTTCAATCAGCTGAATATTGACTATGTGCAATATCCACTTAGTGGTCACGGCGGTACAACCGACGTCTTTGCTGGCTACGTACTCAATCAGCTTTTCCCTTAATTAAGTCATCACAGCATTGAGGTATACAAGGTCACCGGTAAAAGCTTAACGCGCCTCTACTTCAACACGCCTTTCGCGACTAACGCATCAATAACCTGCTGCTGGGTTGCTGCGAAATGCTCTCTTTCTGGAACGGTGTTTTCGGCGATATTGTTTGCTGGATATACGGTTTGCGAGTAATTCTCTTTAAAAATCTCGAAACGCTGTCGCGCCAGGGTGTTGGTCATAGCAGGCTTTCTGCGCGCGTTCCGTAGTTGCTCTATGTTAACAACCGCATTTCCGGTCATTGACTCTCCAGCCAACGCTTCTGCTAGTACTTGTCCTTTGTAGTCGACAACTTGCGAACCGCCGGTGGTTGATTGCGCCGGAATCGCACTGTCGGTAATTGCAGCACTATTGGCCGAAACGACATAGCACATATTCTCGTACGCTCTGGCTTGTTTGGCCACATTCTTGGGCGTCAGTAACTTGCTCCCTACCTCGCTCGACGAATGACAAATAACTTCGGCACCATTCATTGCCAGCGCCCGGGTTATTTCCGGATAGAGGATTTCTTCTGATGCCACGCAGGCTAAACGACCTATTTCGGTATCTGCCACCGGGAATAAACTGTCTGCGCCGTAATGATCCAAATAGGCGTCCAGTACATCATGAGGCGTTGGGGCAAACATTGATATCAAACGTCGGTAGCGACAAACAACATCCCCACTTGGAGCAATAATAAAACTCGTTTGAAAGTACAATTTTGGAAAATGTAGGTCTAGTTCATACACATTACCTGAAAGGTACAAACCATTACTCTGCGCGATTTTACTCAAACGTTCATATTCAGGACCGTTTTGTTCCAGGCACCCTTTTTCTTGCCAGCTTTGTAACGACTCGCCCATTGGAAAACCGGTCAGACAATATTCAGGCAAGACCACAAGCCTGGCTTTGTCGCCACTAAATACGCCAATGAACGCGTTGCTGCCGGCCAACGTTCTTTCAATATGCGCTAGATTAGTGTCAAGCACCGCTTGCGATGCAGATCGATCACGACAGGAATTGATCGCACGCGTTTCAATCTGTAATGCCAGTGCGTTATACGCCTGTATTTTTTCCACTCGTGCTCCGTGTGTCGAAATGAGGTATTGCCATGACAATATAGTATAATAAATTCATATCTTTAGAGCACATAAAATGACCACCATTAATGTCATTAACCCGAGAACTGGTGTACGGGATTATCAGTTTGACCCCGTCAATGCGTCTGACATGGCACAACGTTGTAAAAAACTTCGTGGCAATCAAAATGATTGGAATGAGCTTCGCATCGATGGACGCGTAAAAGTTATGCTGGCTTGGCGTGACGAAATCGAAAAATACCAAGCCGAGATTGCCAATGCGCTAGCCGTCGACACGGGCAGATACGCCATGTCTGTGCATGAAGTCAATGATGCCGTAAACCGCATCACCTATTGGTGTGAAGTAGCACCCACGTTATTGGATAACGCGTATAAGTCCGGGACTTCATCGTTAGTACCATCAGCTGAATATGAATCTCACCTAATTCCTTATACCTTGGTTGGTGTCATCAGCCCTTGGAATGTGCCACTGATCCTCGGACTGATTGATGCCATACCTGCATTGCTAGCCGGCTCAGCGGTGATCATCAAGACCAGCGAAGTTACCCCGCGCTTTAGCGAACCACTGCGCCAAACGATCGAGAAAGTACCGGCACTAAACAATGTTTTGGAAATCGTATTAGGTGAAGCCAGTACCGGGCAGGCGTTGGTTAGTAATGTTGATCTCGTTTGCTTTACCGGAAGCGTTTCTACGGGCAAAAAAGTAGCGATCAATGCTGCCGAAAATTTCATACCTGCTTTTTTAGAGCTCGGTGGAAAAGATCCAGCTATCGTCATGCAAGATGCTGATATCGACGCAGCGACTACGGCAATCCTGAGAAGCGCGGCGGGCATCACTGGTCAAGCCTGCCAATCATTGGAGCGCATTTATGTCGACAAA
>CAZUMV010000342.1:0-740 GCA_964621435.1 uncultured Thiotrichales bacterium
GCAATTTAGATTGCGACATTTGCGCAACAAGATTATCGATACTGGCATGCATAATTTCTAACAATGGCGCTGGATATAAACCGAGCGCGAGCACTGCAACTGCCAGCGCAGACAAAATCGCTAATTCGCGACGATTGACATCGGTAAGCGCAGCAACATTATCGTTGGCAACTTCGCCAAACAATACCCGCTTGACCATCCAAAGAGTATAAGCGGCACCGACTATCAAGGTAGTCGCTGCCAGGAAGGCATACCAAAAGTTCGCTTTAAAACTCGCCAGGATCACCATAAACTCACCGACAAAGCCGGACGTGCCTGGTAAACCTGCATTCGACATTGCAAAGAACACCATGAAAGCTGCAAATATCGGCATGCTATTTATAACACCACCATAATCCGCAATCATGCGGCTATGCATACGGTCATATAGCACACCGACACATAAAAACATCGCACCCGAGATAAAACCATGCGAGATCATTTGCACCATGCCGCCTTCGAGACCCATGCGCACGCCATCCAAGGCGCCGGTATTCTCCTGAATTGCCCACATTAAGAAGAAGCCTAATGTGACGAAACCCATATGCGAAATAGATGAATAAGCGATGAGCTTTTTCATATCTTTTTGGACGAGCGCGACAAAACCAATATAAACCACTGCCACCAGAGACATCAGAATAACCAGCCAGTCCAGGCCCTGCGCGGCATCCGGTGTAATCGGTAACGCAAAACGTAGGAAA
>CAZUMV010000342.1:750-2486 GCA_964621435.1 uncultured Thiotrichales bacterium
AACCACCAATCTTCAACATGATCGCGGCTAAAATAACCGAACCACCGGTTGGCGCTTCTACGTGAGCATCCGGCAACCAGGTATGCACTGGCCACATCGGCACCTTGACGCCAAAGGCAATCAAGAAAGACAGGAAAATCCAAACCTGTGCCTTATAAGTTAGTGGGACATTGTGGAACGACGCAATATCAAAACCACCGGTTTGGCCATATAAATAAATCAACGAGACCAGCATAAATACTGACCCCAAAAAGGTGTAAAGGAAGAACTTGATGGTGGCGTAGACGCGGTTAGGGCCACCCCAGATACCAATGATAATAAACATCGGCACCAACATTGCCTCAAAAAACACATAGAACAACAAGGCGTCCAGAGCCGCAAAGGTGCCAATCATGACGCCCTCTAGAATTAAAAAAGCGGCCATATACTGCGCAGGCTTATGCGTAATGACTTCCCAGGCAGCGGCGATCACCAATACGGTGATAAAAGTAGTCAATAAAATCAGCGGCATCGAAATACCATCAACACCTAAATGATAATGCACATTGAGGCTGCTGATCCACGGCTTCATTTCGACAAACTGCATCAGAGACGTGCTGCTATCGAATTGGGTCCACAACGGCAGACTCAACAATAACATCAGCACTGAAATACCCAACGCAGTCCAGCGCACAGTATTTTGACTGGCTTTACTCATACACAAGAGAGCAACGCCGCTCAAGATGGGTAGCCAGACCAGCAAAGAGAGAATTGGCCAATCAGCCATTAGCACACAACCCCGTTTTTATTTTCATTTATTTTTATTCGCATTATTTTGCTATACCCGCAAAACAAACCAGCCAATCATGGCAATTAACCCAACGATCATGGCAAAGCTATAGCTGTATAAATAACCACTCTGTAGTTTTCTCACAATTCCGGAAGTCAAACCGATCAGACCGGCTGAACCATTCACCAACATGCCGTCGATGAACTTGGTATCGCCATACTTGGAAAATACCCCACCCAATTTACGCGCGCCATCGGCAAAGGTTTTCTGGTTGAAATCATCAAGGTAATACTTGTTCATTAATAACTTATGCAAGAATGAAAACTTCTCTGCCGCGGTCGCCGCGATATCGGGACGCTTCATATAGATAAACCAGGCAGCGCCGACACCAGCCAAGGCCAAATAAACGGCGGGCGCTTTAAAACCATGCAATACAAAGCTAATTGCCCCGTGTGAACCATGCTCTCTCACTAGCGCCAGTGAGTCATGCGCCGGCAAGACACTGATCACC
This sequence comes from uncultured Thiotrichales bacterium, assembly GCA_964621435.1. Taxonomy (GTDB): domain Bacteria; phylum Pseudomonadota; class Gammaproteobacteria; order CAZUMV01; family CAZUMV01; genus CALIRD01. Next base: position 2,031 of record CAZUMV010000342.1, read on the forward strand.
CCTGCAAAGAAATCTCCAACAATAATTGGATCCATCAAAAATCCGGCCAACACTGATGGTATCGCCAGTGCGATTAGCGGTGCCGTGACTACCCATGGTGATTCTTTTAGGTGTTCTTTCGTATGCTTATCCATACGCTCTTCGCCGTGGAAGACCATAAAGAATAAACGGAAGCTGTAAAAGGCAGTCACGAATACGCCGAGCAACACAAGCAGGTATGCAAGCCCCGAACCACCAATATGAGAATGCTTAACCGCTTCTATGATTGAATCTTTGGAAAAGAAGCCGGAGAAAAACGGAAAGCCGATCAACGCCAGCGAACCAATCAAAGTGGTCCAATAGGTGATTGGCATATACTTTTTGAGGCCACCCATTTTGCGCATATCCTGCTCATGGTGCATTGCGATAATCACCGAGCCCGCCGCTAGGAATAATAAGGCTTTGAAAAAGGCGTGG
>CAZUMV010000343.1:0-2430 GCA_964621435.1 uncultured Thiotrichales bacterium
TTGGGATCAACAAAAATCTCGGGTTCTCGGCCGAAGATAGAACCGAAAACATCCGCCGTATTGGTGAGATTTCAAAGTTGTACTGTGATACGGGAATTATTTCGTTGAACAGTTTTATTAGTCCCTATCGGGAAGATCGTGACCAGATCCGGCGTATCCATGACGAAGGCGGCTATAGTTTTATCGAAGTACACGTCAATTGTTCGCTAGAATGCGCCGAGTCCCGTGACCCAAAGGGTTTGTATAAAAAGGCGCGGGCTGGGGAAATCACTAATTTTACCGGCATCGATGCGCCATATGAGGCGCCGCTGGATGCTGAAATTGTGCTCAATACAGACACTATGACGATACAAGAAGAAGTGGAAACGATTCTTGAGTACCTTCAGGAACATAAATTTCTGACCGTTTTTGGGTAGTTTTGACAGTCACATTTTTAGTAATTAACCGGGAGACATCTGTTGATAAAACCACATGGCGCTAGTGCCTTAAGGCCTCTTTACGTAGAGGATCCTGCGCAGCGTAACAACTTGCTTGAAGGAGCGAAAAACATACCGAATATTTTGGTCAGCTCAGCAACGGTTGCCAATGCAGTGATGCTGGCTGGTGGTTACTTCACGCCATTGACGGGCTATATGTCAAAGGCGGATGCGCTTCGTGTCGCGGAAAATATGACTACTGATTCGGGATTGTTCTTTCCGGTGCCGGTTTTAAATCTTTTAGCAGAAGCTAACTTTAGTGTTGGCGATAAAATTGCTTTGAAGGATCCTAATGTTAAGAGCAATCCTGTAGTCGCTATTCAAACCGTAACATCCATAGAACAATTTACCGACGCCGAATTGGCCAGTATCGCAACCGCCGTGTATGGAACCTCTGATCGGGAGCATCCCGGCGTAAACGCTTTTCTAAGCCAGGGTAGTTTTGCTATCGGCGGGGAAATCGATGTCCTTAACTATAGCTATTTCGAAACCGAATTTGCTGATACTTTTCGCACTGCGGTCCAGATTAGGCAAGAGATCGAAGACCGGAATTGGGAAAAGGTCGTGGCATTTCAAACCCGTAATCCGATGCATCGCGCGCATGAAGAATTATGCAAAATGGCGATGCAGGCAACCGGTGCCGAGGGTTGTGTCATTCATATGTTGCTAGGTAAGTTAAAGCCGGGTGATATACCGGCAGACGTTCGGGATGCGTCCATTCGAACTATGGTCGACCATTATTTTCCCGAGAATAGTGTGATGGTCACCGGGTACGGATTCGATATGCTGTATGCCGGTCCGCGCGAGGCTGTTTTGCACGCGTTGTTTCGGCAAAATATGGGAGCGACGCATTTCATCATCGGTCGGGATCACGCCGGTACCGGTGATTATTATGGCGCTTTTGACGCGCAGACTATCTTCGATACGGATGTACCAAAAGACGCTCTAGAGATCGAAATATTTAATGCCGATCACACCGCATACTCAAGGAAACTGAATAAAGTCGTCATGATGCGGGATGCACCCGATCACGAATTTGAGGATTTTGTTATCCTTTCCGGCACTCGCGTGCGTGAATTACTCGACAGTGGTATCGCACCGCCGCCAGAGTTTTCGCGGCCCGAAGTTGCCAAGATTTTGATGGATTACTACCAGAGCATTTAGTCGAGAAATTGCCCATGAATACCTATGATTGTTTCAATGGCGACGCTGACGGCATATGTGCGTTAACACAGTTGCGTTTGCACGAGCCCAAAGAGTCAACTTTGGTGACCGGTGTGAAGCGGGATATCAAACTGTTGGACCGGGTAAGCGCTCAACCGGGTGACACAATAAATGTGCTCGATGTGTCTTTGGATAAAAACCGCTCGGCACTTGAACGGGTCCTGAAAGAAGGTGCAGAAGTATTTTATTGTGACCATCACTTTGTTGGCGAAGAGCCAGAGCATATCAAATTGACAACGCTCATAAATACCTCACCTGATGTATGTACGTCGCTTTTGATTAACCAGAAATTAGAGAGCCGGTATCTTGAATGGGCTGTGACCGGAACTTTTGGTGACAACCTCAAGCGTGCTGCGACCGGTATGGCAAAGGCCTTGAATATAACATCGGAAAAACTGGGCAAGTTGGAGCAGCTTGGTATTTATCTAAACTACAACGGTTATGGCGCGACTCTCGAGGATTTGTACTTTGAGCCAGCAGAATTATTTAAACGCACTTCCAGACACGAAACCGCTTTTGGGTTCATGCAAAACGATAAGGAAACTTTCAACGCGCTGGAAAGTGGCTACCACGAGGATATGGGTAAGGCGAAGGACCTTGCGCCGTCGCACCAGCAAGATCATGTGGCAATTTTCATATTGCCCAATGAACGCTGGGCCCGGCGGGTGAGTGGTGTTTACAGCAATGATCTGGCCAACCACTCGCCAATGCGGGCACACGCCGTGTTGAC
>CAZUMV010000344.1:0-2426 GCA_964621435.1 uncultured Thiotrichales bacterium
ACACCTTTGTTATTGAAACCCAGGCGATTAATAATGGCGTGGTTTTGCGGCACCCGATACATTCGCGGTTTGGCGTTACCCGGCTGCGGCTTTGGCGTAACCGTACCGACTTCAATAAACCCGAAACCCAGAGTACCCAGCGCATCCAAATAATCGGCATTTTTATCCAACCCGGCGGCCAACCCGATTGGGTTACTAAATTTAATTCCGGCTACCGTAACCGGTCGTTTGCTAGGGGGCGGTAGTTTTTTCGGCTTCAAAACGGACTGAGCACGCAATCCCGAAAGCGCCAGGTAATGTGATGATTCCGCTGGTAACGAAAACAGTACTGGACGAATTAACGGATAAATATTCATAACGGCTATCGTGCTATATTGCGGTCATTATAATTGATAAATCTGGCGCTGGTTTGAAATGTCACTTGCTTGGTTAAAAGTATTTCATCTGGTTTTCATCGTTAGTTGGTTTGCTGGCCTACTGTATCTACCGCGAATCTTTGTATATCACTCGCAAAACGACTACCAAGATAGCTTCGCAGTGTTTGAAGTTATGGAAAGAAGGTTGTTCTCGATTATGAGCATCGGAGCAGTGCTGACGATTATATTCGGTCTCGCCGCGCTACTAACAAACCCGGGCTACTACCTGACTCAAGCGTGGATGTATTGGAAGCTGGCCTTGGTTATCGCGTTGCTGATTTATCACGGCTGGTGCTGGCAGCACGTTCAAGCATTTAAACTTAATAAGAACCAACATTCCCATAAATGGTTTCGCTGGTTTAACGAGGTACCAATCTTGTTTTTGTTCGGAATCGCGGTCTTGGTACTGGTAAAACCGAACCTGTAAGAACGCCAAGAAGAAACTATTTAACTATTTTCAACGTTGGTTTAGATGGACTTGGCGGCGGGTCCGGTGAAGGATCGTCACCTTCGCTAATTGGCTCATCATCATTGATTGAGAAAATCATACCTTGACCATTTTCCTTGGCATACAACGCTGACGCGCACTCTAAAGGCACATACACCTGCATAGGGTTTCCGGAAAATCTGGCCGAGAAAACAATGTCTTCATTACCCATCTGTAAACTCTGGACTGCTGACGGGGAAATATTCAAAACAATTTTTCCATCTTCAACGAATTCCCGTGGCACGACGATGTCAGGATGGGTGTCGGTAACCAAAAGATACGGCGTCATCTCATTGTCTATGATCCACTCATAAATAGCGCGTATGAGATACGGGCGGCTTGAAGTCATCGACATATTGGGCTTATGCGCAGCTAAAAACCGTTAGTTTAGCTACGCAACTCCATTTCCGCTTCGGTAAGACTTTCAATGAAAGAAGCTCGATCGAAAATCTTTTTCATGTACTCTTCAACTGGCGAAGCCGAGCTTGGTAGCTCGATACCATAGTGCTCAAGGCGCCATAAAATCGGTGCGATCGTAGTATCGGCAAGACTAAACTCATCACTCAAAAAATATTCTTTAGCAGTAAAAATATCGGTAGATGACGTGATCGTGTCTTGTAGAATCTGGCGCGCTTCGGCAATCTTGTCACTACCGGCATCAATCTCGTTAGTTAGTGAATACCAGTCTCTTTCCACCCGGTACACAGCTAAACGTGTGCGCGCTCGCGACACCGGGTCAACCGGCATTAATGGAGGATGCGGGAAACGCTCGTCCAAATATTCGGTCATAATCCTTGGCTCATAAATCACCAGTTCTCGGTCGATAAGCGTTGGCACAGTATTGTAGGGATTTAGTTCAAGCAAATCCTCAGGCTTGTTTTCCGGATCAATATTCACGATATCTACGGAAATATCTTTTTCGGCGAGCACGATTCGAACCCGATGACATTGAGCACAATCCTCACTCGAAAACAACGTCATGACGGACCGGCGATTAGCGATAAGTGACATAGGATAAACCTTTGGTTAGATTTGCCTGAACCAGGCAATATTAGTGAATGTCGCGCCAGTACTCTTTATTGAGTAAATACGCCAATCCCGCGAACAGGAATAAAAACAGCATCACTTTGATGCCAGTCGACTTGCGTTTTGCCTGAGCAGGTTCGCCCAGATAGACCATGAAATTAGTAATATCAGCAACCACCTGATCGTATTCGTCCGGCGATAGCGAACCTTCACTAGCCAGTTCGAAGCTGTCAAAAACCTTTGTGCCATCTTCGGCAGTATGAAAATTTCCTTTTTGCCAACCTTGCAGTGGCCACAGTACGTGCGGCATACCGACATTTTCGAACTTTGCGTTATTAACACCCATTGGACGACTTTCGTCGAGATAAAAACTTTTCAGGTAGTTGTAAATCCAGTCCGCTCCACGTGAACGCGCGGTTAACGAAAGATCCGGTGGCGCCACACCAAAGACTGCTTTTCCATACTCAACGCTCATTGCAGTATCCATTTTTTCACCA
>CAZUMV010000345.1:0-2403 GCA_964621435.1 uncultured Thiotrichales bacterium
GCCCGCCATAACTGCAGCATCTGTCTGGTTGGGCGGGACGAGCGAAAACTCGAAGCCGCACTCGCCGAGGTGGCGACCTCTAGAGCGACCGCTTTTGCCGGAGACATCGCATTGTCAACAACTGCGCAAGCAGCCTTCGAACACGTCAACACAAATCTTGGAACACATGTTGATGTATTGGTAAATAGCGCCGGCACTATTTTTAGAAGTAATGCTGAAGACACCAGCGCCGCAGAATGGCATTCGATCATGCAAATCAATGTCGACGGCGTATTCTATTTTAGCCGCGAGTTCGCCAGACAAAAAATAGATCACGGCGCAATTGTGAATGTATCGTCCACTTGCGGACAAGTTGGCGTTGCCGGGTTAACCGCTTATTGCGCCAGCAAAGGTGCGGTTGACCAAATCACACGGAGTATGGCTTTGGAACTGGCGGAAAGGAGAATAACCGTCAATGCCGTTGCCCCCGGTGCTATAAATTCTCCGATGCTGTTTTCCCGACGCACCGACGGACTAAGCGGCGGCGCCGTCATCGATAAAAATCTGGAAGAGATCCCGATTGGCTCAGTCGCTGAACCAGAAGAAGTTGCGCGGGCGATCTTATTTCTGGCCACTGAGCGCCATGTAACCGGCAGCATACTTTCCATCGATGGCGGCTATACCAGCCAATAAAGTTCACAAACGTCGTGATAATGGTCAGGCGCCGGGAATTAACGTCAAGCATACACTTCCCGAAGCACATCAAACCTCTTTCCCGACTGTGGCTAAGACACCACAATGGCTCTAAATAAGGGCTGCAGGGATATATTAGTTATGCTAATACTCGCGAGAAGCACTGTAACTCTGCTAAAGTGTGACCTCGGTTTATTTTTACCGTTTGTGGTACTTGTACAACAAGAGCAACCATTGGTTACGTTTAACCATGAAGACATGCTGTAAAGAGACCGCACAAACAGAGTCAAAATAGATGTTGTTGTGATTTATCCCAAGATATTTGGGCCATCTCATTTTTATTGTTAGACCTTATCAAAAGTGAGTACGTTTCATACATAAGTTTTTAAGACAGGGGAATTCGATGTTTCAAAAGACCAAACTCAATAAGGCAATTCTTGCCGCGCTATCGGCAACGGCCATAGCTTCTACCGCGAATGCTGCCGAGCTTGAAGAAATTACTGTTACAGCAACCAAGCGTTCGGAAAGTATTCAGGATGTACCACTGGCTATTCAGGCCATCGGTGCCGAGCAACTCGAAGAACAGAATATTCAAAGCTTCGTCGATTACGTTAAATATCTGCCTAGTGTTAACGCTGGCGGACGAGGCCCGGGCCAGAATGAGATCTACATTCGTGGTGCCGCGGTTGACGCGATCAATATCACAGTTGCTGAATCGCAAGGCTCTGCGCCAAACGTTGCACTGTATCTTGACGAGCAACCAGTTACAGCAGGCGGACGTAATCTTGACGTCTACGTAACTGACTTGGAGAGAATCGAAGTCTTGCCGGGACCGCAAGGCACCCTGTACGGCGCCAGCTCCATGGCCGGCACGGTTCGATTGATCCCCAACAAGCCAGTGCTTGATGAATTTCAGGCGAGCTTGAACGGTAGCTGGTCTACCACCTCTGATGGCGAAGACAGCAACTCGCTGGAAGCCATGCTGAACATCCCTATCTGTGAAGGCGTCGCTGTTCGCGCGGCCTTGTATAATGATAACCAAGGTGGTTATATCGACAACGTTGAAGGCAACTTTCAAGCTGACAGCGCAATCAATCCGACCTTCCCTGGCCAGAGCGTTAACTTTCCAGCTGGTACGGTCTTCGCTAATGGCGACGTGGTCGGTGCCGGTGGCGTTACCATCCCGGTTGCTAAAGAGATTGCCAATAATGCCGATTTGGTTGAAGACGACTTTAACGATGCTACGTATAGCGGCATTCGATTGGGGGTCAAGTGGGAGATTAATGATAACTGGGAACTACTGGTGCAACATACCCGTCAAGCGTTAAGCACCGAAGGTGTATTTGACTTTGACCCAACCAAAGGTGACCTCAACGTATCGCGTTTCACACCCGACTCACTGGATGATGATTTCAACCAAACCGCATGGACCCTGAGCGGAAGTTATGGCCCGCTTGATCTGGTTTACACTGGCGCGTTCCTTGATCGCGAAGTTGACTCATTCCTTGATTACACCGGTTACACCAATATCGGTGCTTTCATTTCCGGTTACCAATGCGAATACCTGGTTGGCAGTTTCTATAATGGCGTCGGCAGTAATGCCACCACCACCTACAGTTTTGACCCGACGATCAGCGGCGATACCGGTGTTATCGAATGTGGTAACCCGGCAAATAGCGTTAATATCCAAAACGAAAATAAACGAACTACGCACGAGTTCAGACTCACTAC
>CAZUMV010000346.1:0-2379 GCA_964621435.1 uncultured Thiotrichales bacterium
AGTCAGGCTATCTGCCCAAACCCCACGAAATTAATCAAATTCTGAACGAGTATGTGATTGGTCAAGATATCGCCAAACGGGTGCTGTCAGTTGCGGTATACAATCACTACAAGCGTCTCGAGTCGCGCGTCAATAAAGACGACGTTGAGCTGTCAAAAAGCAATATTTTGCTGATCGGTCCAACCGGTTCCGGTAAAACGCTGTTGGCAGAGACGCTCGCGCGTATGCTTAACGTGCCCTTTACTATAGCTGACGCAACCACGCTGACCGAAGCGGGTTATGTTGGTGAAGACGTTGAGAACATTATTCAGAAGCTGTTGCAAAAATGTGACTATGATGTAGACAAAGCTCAAACCGGCATTGTCTACATAGATGAGATCGACAAGATCTCGCGAAAGTCTGACAATCCATCCATTACCCGCGATGTGTCGGGCGAAGGTGTTCAGCAAGCTTTACTCAAGTTAATTGAAGGTACCGTGGCATCAGTGCCGCCGCAAGGTGGTCGTAAACATCCGCAACAAGAATTCTTGCAGGTAGACACAGCTAATATCCTCTTTATCGTTGGCGGTGCGTTTGCCGGGCTAGAAAAGGTTATCCGGGACCGAACCGAGAAAGGTGGCATCGGGTTCTCTGCAGCCGTGCATAGCAAAGAAGAAGATCGATCGATCGGTGAATTATTACTTGGTGTGGAACCAGAAGATCTGGTGCATTTTGGTTTGATCCCCGAGTTCGTCGGGCGTCTGCCAGTGGTAGCGACGTTGGAAGAGCTGGATGAAGATGCTTTGGTGCAAATCCTGACTGAACCACGAAATGCACTAACCAAACAGTATGCCAAGTTATTCGAAATGGAAGATGTGGAATTAGAGTTTCGCGAAGATGCGTTGCAAGCAATAGCGGTTAAAGCGCAGCAGCGAAAAACCGGCGCGCGCGGATTGCGGACCATTATGGAAAAGGTCTTGCTGGATACGATGTATGATATTCCGTCCATACCTGATGTTAGTAAAGTCGTAATTGACGCTGCCGTCGTTAATGGTGAGTCGCAACCGTATCTCATCTACTCGCAATCAGACTTGAAAGCGGCGGCTGACTAATAAGGCAGTTTGATTCAAGCGTCACTTACAATTGGCTCTTGAATATTGTTTGCAGTGACACAATTAAAACTCATATTGATCATCACTATGGATGGAAACCTGAATGGCCGATAAAAAAGACGAGCATACCGAAACGGTTCTGATTAACCCGATTAGTGTAGTGCCGGTATTACCGCTCCGTGATGTCGTGGTTTATCCACATATGGTTATTCCGTTGTTCGTCGGTCGCGAAAAATCAATCCGTGCGCTCGACACCGCCATGGCAGACAACAAGCAGATTCTTCTGGTGTCGCAAAAGAGTGCCGAAACTGACGAACCCGGGGTTAAAGACGTTTACCGAATCGGAACCTTGTCGACTATTTTGCAGTTACTTAAATTGCCTGACGGCACCATCAAGGTGCTGGTTGAGGGTGTGCAGCGCGCTAGTGTTATTGAATTGCACGATAATGAAGAGCACTTTAGTGCGCAGGTAACCTTGCTTGACCAAACCGAGATCGAAGAAAAAGAGCAACATGAGCTTGAAGTGATGCAGCGTAGCTTGATCAGCTTGTTTGATCAGTACGTCAAGCTGAATAAAAAAGTGCCGCCAGAAATACTGTCGTCGCTTAACGGTATTGATGACATGGCGCGTCTGGCCGATACAATTGCTGCGCATATGTCTCTTAAATTGGATGAAAAACAAAATGTCCTTGAGATAGACAGTGTGCGAGAGCGTTTCGAGCACATCATGGCTTTGATCGAAGGCGAAATAGATATTTTGCAGGTCGAAAAGCGAATCCGTGGCCGGGTCAAGCAACAAATGGAAAAGAGCCAGCGCGAGTACTATTTGAATGAGCAAATGAAGGCCATTCAAAAAGAACTCGGTGATATCGAAGATGCGCCCAACGAACTCGAAGAATTACAAGAAAAAATCGAAACAGCGGGGATGCCTAAAGAAGCGCTAAATAAAGCCGAGTCAGAATTTAGCAAGCTAAAGTTAATGTCACCCATGTCGGCTGAGGCATCGGTGGTTAGAAATTATATTGAAACCTTGACTAAAGTGCCTTGGAAAAAGAAAACCAAAGTACACAAGGATATTATCAAGGCCGAGAAAGTGCTTGATGAGGATCACTTTGGTCTCGAGAAGGTTAAAGAACGAATTCTCGAATACTTGGCAGTGCAGCAACGGGTCAAAAAACTTAAGGGGCCTATTTTATGTTTGGTCGGGCCGCCCGGTGTGGGTAAGACATCGCTAGGCAGATCAATTGCGCGTGCTACCAATCGTAAATACACGCGGATGTCATTGGGT
>CAZUMV010000347.1:0-2346 GCA_964621435.1 uncultured Thiotrichales bacterium
TTATATAAATGCGAAATGCTTGTCATACGGCGCAAGAGTGGGTAGGATTTTTCCGCAGCTCACCAGAGCGGCCGGTGTAAGTTCTGTAACAATCAATTCGGGGTGAAAATGCTTGATCAAGGTTTGACGTTAATGGTTTACGGGATCGGTAGTGTATTTCTTTTCCTTACCCTGCTGGTGCTTACAACAACCATAATGTCAAAGGTAGTCCGTGCCTTTACTCCAGCCGTTGCGGTGGCCTCGCAACACATTAGTGAATCTAAAAATCCAGTCGACGACAAAACATTAGCGGTCATTCGGTCGGCAATAACTCAGCATAGATCTAATAGGTAGAAAATGACAAACTCAGCGGGAAAAGTTGGTATCACTGATGTGGTTTTGCGCGATGCCAGTCAATCATTGCTCGCAACGCGAGTGCGGATAGAAGATATGTTGCCAATTGCGGCAAAACTTGACGAGGTCGGGTTTTGGTCGTTAGAAACATGGGGCGGTGCAATATTCGATTCTTGCATACGTTACCTGGGGGAAGATCCTTGGGAGCGGATTCGTGAACTCAAGAAGGCCATGCCTAAAACGCCGATGCAAATGTTGTTTCGTGGCCAAAATATATTGGGTTATCGGCATTATGCAGACGATGTGGTTGATAAGTTTGTCGAGCGGTGCGCGATAAATGGTGTCGATGTCTTTCGGATATTCGATGCCATGAATGACATGCGAAATATTCAAACTGCGATTACAGCGGTCAAGAAAACCGGCAAGCATGCACAAGGAACCCTGTCATACACCCAAAGTCCGGTGCATGATCTGGATGGCTGGATGAGCTTGGCCAAACAAATTGAAGATATGGGTGCGGACTCTATTTGTATCAAGGACATGGCCGGCTTGCTGAAACCTTACGCAGCTTTCGAGCTGGTCTCGCGTCTTAAGAAAGAGTGCGACCTTAGAATTCATTTGCATTGCCATGCAACCACCGGTTTGTCTACGGCAACTGCGATCAAAGCAATTGAAGCCGGGATTGACAACGTCGATACTTCAATTTCTTCAATGTCAATGACATATGGGCACTCTGCGACCGAGTCCGTGGTTGCTACCCTGGAGGGGACAGAATACGACACCGGCCTGGATCTAAAATTGCTCGAGGAAATCGCTGATTACTTCCGTGTTGTGCGTAAAAAATATGCCAAATTTGAGGGTTCTCTCAAAGGGGTGGATTCGCGTATTTTAATCGCGCAAGTGCCAGGCGGTATGTTGACCAACATGGAAAATCAATTGCGCGACCAAGGTGCTGAAGACAAGTTCGATGACGTATTAAGAGAAATACCCAAAGTCCGGCAAGAGCTGGGCTACATTCCTTTAGTGACACCAACTTCGCAAATCGTTGGTACGCAAGCGGTGCTAAATGTCCTGACGGGGGAGCGGTATAAAAACATCGCCAAAGAGACTGCTGCCATTCTAAAGGGGGAGTATGGTTCGACCCCGGCGCCGGTCGATAAAGACCTACAAGCCCGGGTTTTGGAAGGTAGTGATCCCGTGACCTGTCGACCAGCCGACTTACTCGAGCCAGAATTGGACGTGCTTAAAGCAGAGTTACTAGAGCTTGCTCAAGAACAAGACATTCAGCTGGAAAGCGGTGAGCGAGAGATTGATGATGTTTTAACCTATGCCTTGCTGCCACAAATTGGCTTGAAATTTTTGAAAAATCGGGATAACCCGGCCGCCTTTGAACCCGCGCCAACAGGTAACGAGGCGAGTACTGTCATGAGCCCGGCGGGCGACGAGATTTATACTGTCGACGTGGAGGGATCGTCTTATACGGTAACAGTATCTTCAGGTGGTGATTTAACCGGCATAGTGCCTGTAAGTGGACAGGCGAGTGCATCTGCGCCAGCTGCGACTGCAGCCAGCGCTGCCCCGAGTGGTGCGGAAGAATTTATCGATGCGCCGTTAGCGGGTAATATCGTCAAGATTCAAGTTACGCCAAACCAAAAAGTTGAAGTGGGTGATACCATTTTGACACTTGAGGCGATGAAAATGGAAACCAGTGTGGTGGCTTCCAGAGCGGGCACAGTTGTCTCGATATTAGTAGCGCAGGGTGATGCGGTACCGGTTGGCGAACCGCTCGTAGGTATCGTTTGATATGAGTCCTTTGCAATCACTGTGGCATTCGTCGGGCTTTTACAATATGCAGTCTGGTCAGGCTGTGATGATAGTCATCGGCCTGTTGTTGTTGTATCTGGCAATTCGTAAGAATTTTGAGCCTCTGCTTTTACTGCCAATTGGGTTTGGCTGCGTTCTTGCGAATATTCCCGGAGCAGGATTAGCGCTCTCGGCGACTGAGAAGCTATT
>CAZUMV010000348.1:0-2336 GCA_964621435.1 uncultured Thiotrichales bacterium
TAACCGGTTGCAAAGCGCGCTAGCGTTTTGCAATCGTGGTTGAGCGACTTGTTAGCACTAATTTTCATTTTCTAGAGAAATGTAATTTGCAACAAGTCCACCATCCTTTATTTGCCAGCTAAACTCAAGACGAATATCACTTTCAGGAACTGGTAATTAACTTCTGTTCCGTCATTCCACTGGCTTGTAGGTTTGGGTAAATGCGGTTTTATATCCTCGGGTTGTAGTGCCATATTTGCAGATAGTCGTTTTCCGTTTAGAACCAACGCTCCATCGAATAACGGCCCACTTGAGTAGAACTCTCCTAAGCGAACGTGGATGTTTTGTATTTTTTTCTTTTTTACTACAAATGCGTATGAGTCTACTTCGTGATGCCCATCTTCAAGTTCAGTTGTCGCACCGAGAGAGATGTTTTCAATTAGTTGTTTGTCGAGGTTAAAAAGCATTCCGGTGCTAACAGTGAACTATACGGAATCCGTATTTTACCTGATTATACGGAATCTGGGTTAATCTGGATTATACGGAATTGGTTTGAGGGGCTCGGATGCCTTAAAAGCTGCAGTAGATGTCAAACACAATCAACTGATGATCATAAGAAGGCAGTAACTTGCTCCATTTATAAGCCGGCGTAATGATGCTTCTTTAGTCTTCCTTTATTTGCTCTAAGCATTTCTAAATCAAAAGGCGGCAGGATAGTCTTTAAGTACTTCCAATATGTCTGTAGCCATATCTTCGGTAATTTCCATGTCGGCGGCTGCAATGTTTTCTTTCAGTTGTTCCATCGTGGTTGCACCAATGATGGGTGAAGTTACACCGTCAATATGGTCTACCCATAGTAGTGCCAACTGCGCAGATGTTATGTTGTACTTCTTTGCGACTTTTCCATAACGATCAACGGCGGCATGCACGTTGGGAGTGTCGCGAAAAACACCATGGCGTTGTTGATAATCCCAGCGCGTACCTTCCGGTATTACGCCACCGGCGTATTTTCCCGAGAGCGCGCCGCCACCGAGCGGCGACCACGGTAGATAGGCGATTTGTTCACGCGTGCAGGCTTCAAGTAGAAAAGGCCAATCTTTGGTATGCAATAAGTTAAATTCGTTTTGTATGGATACGATGCGCGGTAAGTCATGCTCCGCTGCTAAACGAAGATATTGTGCTAGCCCCCACGGCGTTTCGTTGGACAATCCTATATGTCGAATTTTACCAGCGACCAAGCAATCATCAAGACCTCGCAAAGTGTCCAGGATACCGTCTAGTTGTTGCTGGGTATCCGAGACATCTTGCGCTCGCAAACGTAACTTGTCATTTGGCCAATGCTTTTCGAAGTGCGGAGATGTTCGGTTGCCCCAATGGAGTTGATACAAATCGATGGTGTCGGTTTGCAATCTGCCTAATGAGTCATCTACAGCTTTGCATACCGAGTTTCGGTTAAGGTTGTCGCCGTCACGAAGCCACGGTAATTGTGGAGCGATTTTAGTCGCGAGATAAAAGTCCTTGCGCTTTTGTTTATTGCGAGAAATCCAATCACCAATAATGCGTTCGGTATTACCCGCAAGTTTGGCGGTTGGTGGTATGGGGTACATTTCTGCCGTGTCCATGAAATTTACGCCGTGATCCAGCGCATAGGCGATTTGCTCATCGGCTTCCGCTTGGGTATTTTGCACACCCCAAGTCATCGTACCCAGTGCGATTCTTGAAACCTGTAATCCGGATGTACCAAGTGGGGAGTACTTCATTGTCTGTCCTTTAAGGTGTGTTGCATCAAATGTTAGTCAGGTTCATTGTGAATTTTTAGGAAAATACCAAGCGCGACTTACCGCAATTTTATGCTTTGCAAGTTACAGCGATTCTAAATCAAAAGATACTAAAATTACGTTTTACTTACACTCACAAAAAAGCCCCGCAATGCGGGGCTTTTTGATCGACAAAAGCGTATATTAAACGCTGTAGTACATATCAAACTCAACCGGGCTAGTAGTCATGCGCAGGGCTGTGACTTCTTCCATTTTGAGGTCAATGTAAGCATCGATCATATCTTTGTCCATAACGCCGCCGGCAGTCAGGAACTTGTGATCTTTCTTCAATGCTTCTAGGGCTTCGTCTAGTGAAGAACAAACCTGTGGAATCTTGGCCGCTTTGCTTGGGCTTAGTTCATACAGATCTTCATCCATGGCTTTACCTGGATCAATTTTGTTCTTAATACCGTCAAGTCCCGCCATCATGAGCGCGGTGAAAGTCAGGTAAACGTTACCAGAAGCATCCGGGAAGCGTACTTCAATACGACGCGCCTTAGGACTTGCAACCCACGGGATACGAATTGACGCAGAACGGTT
>CAZUMV010000349.1:0-762 GCA_964621435.1 uncultured Thiotrichales bacterium
CCCTGTTTGATTTTTTAGTTTGTGTGGGCAACCAATTCTGATCAATTTAAATTTGGTAGCGAAATGTGTTGCGATTTAAGATTGATTGTCTGTAATATTGAACCATTCGTTGAAATTGATCAACCAATGCGGGGGAATTACGGTGCAGGCAGCACCCACAAAAGCAGTAGTCATTGATCCTCTGAAGTCGCTGCGAGAGTTTATAAGTTCTGGCGGCTATTCACCTGGTGATCGATTACCCGCTGAGCGTGAGCTTATAAGCGAGTTGGGTATCACGCGCAATTTGCTGCGCAAGGGTCTTGATGCACTAGAGCGTGAGGGTGTTATCTGGCGTCACGTTGGCAAAGGCACCTTTATTACCGCACACGAAAACAACAACACGGCAAATGTATTGGCTTCACTTAGCCACCACGTGACACCGGTGCAGATGATGCGCGCGCGTTTGTCCCTTGAGCCCGCCATTGCTCGTGAAGCGGCTATCAATGCTTCCGCTGAATCTATACGTAAGCTTGTATCAACCAGAGATCGTGCACTGGCGGCCAAAAGCTGGGACACCTACGAAACCAACGATGATGTATTTCATCGGGCAGTGGCAGACGCTACTGGAAACATCTTGTTGTTATCGCTTTTTGATCATTTAAATCAGGTGCGTCGGGCTGTTGCATGGCGACAGGTTATTCGAAAGAGCGATCGCCCGGGGGCAGACCACCCGAGTTTTCTAGAGCACAACTTAATAGTTGAAGCAATTGAGAGTCGTGATCC
>CAZUMV010000349.1:772-2335 GCA_964621435.1 uncultured Thiotrichales bacterium
CCCGTTGCCGCACAAGAGGCAATGCATGGTCACTTGAAGTCTGTATCTAATAGGTTGTTTGGAGATGTGTAAGCACTGGACAAAGCCTTTGTTTATGGGGCATGCAGTGGTGTCAGGTGGAATGCAATGATGCGTTAGTTTTTAAATTCTGGAGGAGGAAACCTTATGAAGCGTTTAATAGGTAAGTTGGTGGCGACTGCTATAGCCCTGCCGTTGTTGTTTGCGGCATCTACGGCAAACGCCGAGAAAATCCGTATTGCACTGGCAGAAACGCCATCGGATGAACTGGCCGCTTTTTTTGTGGCACTTGACCGTGCCAGGGCTAACGGCCTTGACTACGAATGGACTGCATTCTCGGATGAAGAGCTTGCAATTCAGGCAGTGCTTAGCGGGCAGATGGATATTGGTTTTGGTACCCCATATGCTGCGATGCAACGATCGAAAGCACCATTGAGAATCATTTTCCAATTGTCAAAGCTGAAGTTCTTTCCGGTAACAACTTCAAAATATAAAACACTTGAAGAACTGGATGGTGAGCCCATTCTGTTGCACTCGCGTGGCGGTGGTACCGATTCAATTGCCAATGTCATCGAAGATCGCATGGGTATGAAGTTTGGTAAGCGATCATATGTACCTGGTTCTTCTAACCGAGTTGTAGCCCTTGTGTCTGGTCAGGCCGATGCAACTATTATTGATTTGTCTAACAAAAACAAAATTCAACGCCAGCACGGTGACAAGTTCAACGTGTTGCCAATGTTTGATGTTGAAGCCAGTGACGAGGCCTTGTTTGCCAATCTTGACTGGATAAAAGAGAACGAAGGTGACGTGCAGATCTTTGTTGATGCGCTCTTCAGTACCTGGGCCGACATGGCAAATGATCCAACGATCATCAGTAAAGAGACAGATCCCAACGGGCCGATAGGTCAGTTACCCAAAGAAATACTGGGTGAGCTTGATAACTTCTATGCAGAAGCCGCTGCGGGTGGTCTTTACGATCCAGAGGGTGGTGGTCGCAAGGCTGCAGAAGCAGACATGGAGTGGTATAGCAAGGCAGGACAACTGGAAGGTGATGCCTCTACGCTCAACATAGAAGACTTCTGGTATCTGGCGCCGCTTGATGCGGCTATGGCTAAGTAACTGGCCAACTAAAACGGCCAGGTAAAACTTGTGTCAGTCTCGCGGTCGATATTGACCGCGAGCACAAGGTAACCAGCCGTCAGGATAATCCGCCTTGCCTCGTTCACTTCTTCTAAAATTTGTTTCAGCCCTTGCTTTGTTTGGTGCATGGGAAATAGCGGGCCGTATACCGGTGAGCTATGCGTTTCCAACTTTCATTGAGTCTATGGGTGCGCTGGCGCGCATGGCCTTTGATGGTACATTACTAGCGGCTTATGTTGAAACATTGAAGCCACTTGCTATAGGCATTGTGATATCTGCATTTATTGGAATTGCAGTTGGGCTATGGATTGGATTGAGTAACTGGTTCGACTGGTTGTTTTCACCCATCTTTATAGTTATGCAGGCCGCACCTCTTGCAGCGCTAATACCGTTATTGGTCATGAT
>CAZUMV010000350.1:0-2331 GCA_964621435.1 uncultured Thiotrichales bacterium
ATTAATCTGCTCAATAACCGGGGTCCAGAGGACGTGCCAGAACATATCACCGAATGGGCCGATAAAAACCGGGATATTGATGTGTCCGGTTTGTTGGTAAAAGCACGTGAGGCGCTAGGTAAAATTGACAATGAAGAAACTTCCGAGGTTGCCGGGCTATGGCTGGAAGCCGATCAAGACTGGAAGGGAATGATTGCAGACATACGATCTCGATTAGGTCAGTAAACAATGCATATAGTTATCGCAGTTTTGCTCTTGGCGTTCTTTGGGTTTTACTATTATTCTCGGAACGATAATACCGGTTCGGCAGTTGACCGACACCGCGTGATCGACGAGTTGGATTTAGATTTATTCAATCCGGAAAAAATTGACTCCAAAAATGCCCAGTATGCCATCGCTCTTATTGCTGGTTATCCAGACTTGTCTATTGAGCGTATCATAAAAGTCTTGAACAAGCGTTGGGGGCAGCTGGGGGAATTCAAGGATCTGGGTGCGACGGGTAATATTCGGAAAATTGGTTTCGAAAATATTGTCTTTGAGTTCGAATTGCAAGGGCGCATCAAAAACCGAAATGATCTTCGGCTGCTGGACTTTGATCCTGATCGTCTCCCGCAGCAGCGGCATCCGGTTGAGCATTATGATGCAACCGTTGTCTTGGGGATTCGGGAGGTGCAGGACTCGCTGGCCGCAGTAACATTTCTTCGCTTGATAGTTTGTGCGCTAACCGAATCATGCCCGCAAGTCGCTGGAGTATGGGTGGTAGCAGCGAATCATTTCCTTTCCCGGAAACATGTTCTTAAGAAGATGGCTTACAAAGAACTTGATATTATTCCCGTTGATTCTTGTGTTAGTACTAACACCTTCGCCTCGGAAACAGGAAAGATATCTGGTTATACCTGCGGTCTGCGAGCTTTCGGGCTGGATGAGTTTGAGGTTATCAACGGTCCCGAGTCTGAGGCGGACCTTCGCAATCGATTAGCTGGTTTGGCAAACTATTCAGTCGTAAATTGTAAAAAAATTCTCAACGGGGATACCACTGGTTACGACGAAAACGAACGTATAAGAATGAAAAAAGAGCCGTCGAAAACCGTTCATAAAGGGTGGGTTTTTCGGCTCTACTATTGAGTTAACCTATTTGACTGGCTGGTATCTGATTAATTTCCAGATCGTTTGCCGGGTTCTCTACGCACCAAGTGCCACCAGGGTGATAGATATACGCAACGCATTTATTGCAGGCGGTGCAGCCGGATTTAATAACTTCGCCGCTTTGTAATTTATTCACCAGTCCTGTGTCGTGAATCAGGGCCCGCGCCATTGCAATACATTCGAAGCCATCGTCCATCGCTTTTTGGGCGTTATCGAGACTGGTGACGCCGCCGAGATAGGCTAAGGGTACTTTGACTGCCTCGCGAATTTTGACCGAAAATTCGTGCAAGTACATTTCCTTGAATTTAAGATCTTTCGGGATTGATTTCGCTGACATTTTGAAAAAGAAACGGGTGACGGGGCTCTGAATAAATTTCAGCATCTCTTCCATGTTGATCGCGCTGCCGAACATAAACCAGGTGGATTCGATATTTCGCCCGCCCGATAGTACTAACATATCTGCGCCGGCTGCTTCGAGTGCTTTAGCGAGGATGATGGCGTCATCGACGGTTGAGCCTCCCTTGACGCCGTCGGAGACGTTGATTTTGGCAATTACGCCGAGATCGTCACCGACGGCTTGCTTAACTGCATTCAATACTTCAACCGGAAACCGGATGCGGTTTTCGGTGCTGCCGCCATATTCATCCTTGCGCTTGTTGCTTAATGGTGAAACAAACTGGTTCAATAAATACCCATGCCCCATATGTAATTCAACCGCATCGAACCCGGCGCGCTGCGCAAGCTTTGCAGCCATGGCAAACTCTGCCATTACTTGCGCCATATCCGCATCATCCATTTGCTTTTGCCAGCGGTTACCTTTCATCACACCGGCTTTATTGATACCGCCGCTGGCGGAAATTGTTGTGCCAACTTTCAGACTGGTAACAAATGAGCCGGCGTGCGTGATTTGTGCGGAAATCTTGCCGCCATATTTATGCACCTCGTCGGTAACCGCTTTGAGGTCATCCAGAATTTCTTCACGCATCCAGATCTGGTCAGGCAGGGTGCGACCGGCCTTGGATACCGCGCAATAGGCCATGGTAGTGAGCGCGACGCCGCCGGCAGCCAAGTCACCGTGATGTTTGACCATCGCTTTGGTTGGTACGCCTTCACGCGACATGGCTTCGTTGGCGCCGGATTTCACGAAGCGGTTTCTTAGTTCAAGCGGTCCGATTTTCACCGGGT
>CAZUMV010000351.1:0-1190 GCA_964621435.1 uncultured Thiotrichales bacterium
CGGGCCTTTGCCTACCTGGTAGGCTTCATCTGCCTTGAAGCGATGCAGTGCCAGTTTGTCTTCTTCTGCCCAGATGGCGACGGTTTTAATGTCGAGCTCATTGGCTGCACGAAATACCCGGATTGCAATTTCCGAACGATTGGCGACGAGAATCTTTTTTATCGACAAAATGGAGGTACCCGGATTGAGAAACCGCCAATTATAACGCGTTTTAGAGAACAGCTGCGAATGAAGCGCAGAGCTTAGCGAACCGGCCGGTATTGGATCGTCACACGGTCAGGGCCGATATTCTAAGCGGCCGGCAGAGTTTTAATAATCAAATTCGCTCCATACCGGAGCGTGATCGGATGGTTTTTCCATCGATCGGATATCGTAATCCATACCACTGTCGATCAGACAGTCTGTTAAGGGCTTGGTGGTTAGCAGATGGTCGATTCTTAACCCGCTCTTAGGTTCGCGATCGAAACCGCGGGTGCGGTAGTCGAACCAGCTTAAGCTATCTTTTGAGTCCGGGTATTTGATTCGATAGGTGTCGTCGAGCCCAAACTCACTTAGTGTCTTGAACCATTCTCTCTCTTCCGGCAGAAAACTCACATGTCCGGTACGCAGCCAAGCCTTGACACTTTTTTCACTGATGCCAATGTCTTCATCGACTGGTGCGATATTGAAGTCTCCGATAACAGCGATTGGTTCATCGTTTTTGTATTTATCATTTAAAAAGCTGGTCAGATTTTTATAGAAGTTCTCTTTGTCAGGGAATTTGGTTGGATGATCGCGCTTTTCGCCATTGGGAAAGTAGCCATTCATAACGGTTACCGGCTTGCCGCTTTCTGAGGTTGTGGTGGCGGTAATTAGTCTGCGCTGTGAATCATCTGTATCACCCGGTAACCCTTTAATTACATTGGTTAAGGGTCGTTGCGACATGATAGCGACACCGTAGTGGGTTTTTTGCCCGTGGTATTCAACGCTGTAGCCAAAGTCCTGAACGATTTCAATTGGAAATTCTTCGTCCGTGACTTTGGTTTCCTGCAGTCCGATGATATCTGGCTGGTGCTTTTCAATCAGAGCTTCGATCTGATGGAAGCGCAAGCGCAGGCTATTGACGTTGAATGAGACAATTTTCATATTGGTCCGCACAAGTTAGGCGTGTGTGATTTTTCAGTATCAGGCGACACCGAATACTCTGACTG
>CAZUMV010000351.1:1200-2328 GCA_964621435.1 uncultured Thiotrichales bacterium
TGACTGCATCGAGTACACAACGCAACTGTGTTAGTGCACGCGTGGTGCCTTCGAGCGTATCTTTCAAACCCTGTAGTTCATCTTCGCGGACAGAGTCGTTGCGTTTTGCAAGCCGGGTGAGACGGTCGAGCTCGGCACCAAGTTGCGTATTTGCTTGCTCGATTGCGTTGCTCTTTAAAAGATCGAGTTGTTCATCGGCAAGAGTTTCTGCGCTGCTCAGCATGGTTTGCAGTTCTTGCCGCTTGGCATCAACCAATTGCTTGGCCAGAGGTTTTTTAATTGGGTGGAATGCGGTATTCAGCATTTCGTGATCCCACTCTTCAGTGAGGTTTTTGCCATTGCTTGAAAGCACCACCCGCAATAAGTCCCCGCTTAGATATTGCTCTACATTGAGTGCTTTGGGGGCGGGGCAGTCGAATACATAGTGTGCCTCCAGTAAAACGGAGCCACGCTTGAGCGTTTCATGTTGCATAGCGCCAACTGATACCTGACCAAATCCGCCGGAGATGATTTGTTCCATGGCGGTTTGAACAAGCGGGTGTTCCCAGGTGAGAAACTGTACGTCTTCTCTTGCCAGCGCAATAGGGCGGCGAAAGGTAATTGTTGCACCGTCTTCATTGAGCCCCGGGAACTCGGTTACCGCCATGTGTTCACCGGGTTTAATAATGAACGAGTGGGTTGACTGATCTTCAATATCGACTCCGAGATTATCGAGCGCCTGATCCATATATCTTTGTAGGATATTTTCAGTATCGAACAGGTCAATCTCAGTAATCAGCTCTTCGGAGATGCTTTTGTTATGTGAGCTTAGTTCCAGTAATCGGTCGCGACCCTGTTCTATTTTCTCGCGGTGTTTTTGTGCAAGTACGCTCGCATCATCTACCAGCGCATTGATGTCTTCTTCACCGGCAATGGCATTGTTGAATCGGTCTAAGAGTTCCGCTTTAACTAATTCGCCAACCTGACAGGTTTGTTCGAACGCGTTTAGTCCTTCATGGTACCAGCGCTGCAGGAACGCGTCTTTTGATGCTTTGACATAAGGTACAAGGATTTTTATTTCCTGAGGAGATAATGCAGAACCCTTGTCAAACGTTAATACTATCTAGTCACGGAGGAGCTACGACGGAA
>CAZUMV010000352.1:0-2313 GCA_964621435.1 uncultured Thiotrichales bacterium
ATATGTTAGTGAACTTTAAAAGTGGCTCTTTCAATTTTCCAAAGGTCGCGGGGTTTTGAGTATGTCCTTGTAGGGCTTCTTGATCTAGTAATATCGCTTTAACGGTGGCGCCGAGATCGCCGCGCACGCCTACGCCATTGTCGTTAAATACTGCAGCAACGCGACCAACGTAGGCAGGCGATGGGTTGCTGGTAACGAGTTTTTGAATAAGTTGTTTGCTAATGAATGGGCCGACATTGGGATGGTTGAAAATATTATCCATGGCCGCAGTCATGTCCTGCGCGGCAGTATTGCCGGCCGGGATAACTTCTCCAAGCAACAGTGTTTTGGAGTCGGTGTCATGGAAATCTTCGAACCCTATCATTGGTTGGATTTCGTTTTCTATGGTTTGGGCATTTGATCGAAATCGCGGTGCATCAAAATAATTCCAGCCGGTAAATACTCTGGCAAAATTCAGAATGTTGTCCTGCGTATATGTGGGGATCGCTTGGCCATTGCCGTCAAGTTGTGCGGTGCCGTCTTGATTGAGTGTGTCTAGCCCAAGGCTAAATAATTGCATCACTTCGCGGGCGTAGTTTTCGTCCGGCAGGATGTTTTGGGCGGGGTCCGCTTTTTCATTGCGACGCATACTAAGGTAAATGCCCATCAATGGATTTAACGTGACTTCCTCTAGCAAATCACGGTAATTGCCAAAGGCGTTTCGGACCAGAATGTCGTTATAGTTTGCGAGACCTTGAGTGCGTCGCTTAATTTGGTTGTCCGTAGTCGAGATTACAAAGATCTGGCTTAGCGCGAATGCGACGCGTTGTCGTAGTTGATCAGGTTTGTTCAAAACCGCATCGTACCAGCTGTCCAAGCGTCCAAAGTTAACGAAGTTACCTATTTGCGTATTTAGGGGTGTGGTTAACGGTATGCCAGAAGCTTGCATGCGTGCTTGCAAGTCAGGAAGTTGGTAGGTTGCCGGCATGGCTAACTGTTCATCGATCCAATCCTCATAACTCATGCTCATCAAGTGATCGATGCCTTCAGTCGTGTTGCCAAACGTACTGCGGTTTAGGAAGCGCATGGCATCCGCGACTGATGTCGCACTCGGGCCGGACAACACGATTACCACTCGGGTTACTGTGGAGATGTTGCCATCCGAATCCGTGATACTGTAGACCACCGTGTACTCGCCGGGCGTTGATGTATCAACTGTTGATTCAACAGTGATGTTGCTGGTGATGTTGCCATCTTCCGCATCGTTAGCTGTTGCGCCGGTGTCATTAAATGTCGAATTGACATCGAGCGAAATACTGGCATCACCATTAAGAGAAATCTCAGGTGCGAGATTACTATCGGGGGCTGTATTAGAATTGTCGTCAGCAGTGCTAACTGTCTCGCTGCCGCTACCGCAAGCTGCTAATACACAAAGTAATGTGATCACAGCAGAATATTTTTTAAATTGAGTCATTGAATTTCCTGGAAACATAAGGTGCCTGAAACCTAGGATAGTGCAGCCGTACTGATAAGTTGATTGCTGAAAATCCCAAGTGTTATACGTATGTTCATATTGTTACCATTCTTTAGCTTGTATAGGTAGTAACGATGCTCGGTCAATATGGTTGACAAGAAACCGAAGATATTTAATTACCTTTTAGAATTCGCGCAAACCGCACATGGTCTGCATTTTGTATTTTAAGCATCAAATATGTGGCGATTAATGAGGTGGTGCAATCAATTTAAGATCGACGAGCGCCGAATCAGGACGAACTGAATTATTACTTGCAAACTAAGAACTGAGTCTGGTTTTTCGGCGCTGGGTTTTATTTGGATGATGAATTCAGAGTTGATGGATTTACTTGGTATTCCAGCGAGTAATTTTGATATGATTTTTGAGACCTAAACTGGTGGTTTTCCTTGGCGTAAATATTGAAACTGACGATTCATAATTCTCGAGCGGTCTTCGTTGTCATTAGTTTTCTGGCTGGTGTGCTCCTTACGCATTATATTTCACCGCTACTTCGAAAACCTCAAACCTTACAGGCTCCACAAACGGCAGCCAACGATCTGGATTTGGCGTTTGATTTTTATGTTGACGCACAAAGAAAGACACTGGAGCTTTTCAAAGCCGAAGATTATTTTGGTGAAAGCGATCGGGCGCAGGCAGAAGCATACCGCAGTGTACTCTACGCAACATTAGGCTCAATTAGAACGGGCGCACTGTTGGACCCGGGTCGGCCTCGTTTTATGCGTGCAGCGGACTGGACCAGCAAAAGTGGACTCGATAACCCTGATAACAATTATTATTTCGCCCGCATTCTGGATAACAAA
>CAZUMV010000353.1:0-2313 GCA_964621435.1 uncultured Thiotrichales bacterium
GCCAATCGTGGCCGTCGTGGCGGGCACGAACGAGCCAATATGCGCCATGATACTAATCAATGCTATTTGTCGCATATACGTGGACTTACCACCCATATTGGGTCCGGTAATGATCTGCATGAATGATTGCTCATTTAGCAGCGTGTCATTACTAATGAATGGTTCATCCAAAACCTGTTCGACAACCGGGTGACGACCATCCCGAATATCGACAACTGCATGATCTACCAGCTCCGGCCGACAGTAGTTTAAAGTTGCAGCCCGTTCGGCAAAACAGCACAGGACATCAAGTTCAGCCACTGCTGCTGCGGTTTGCTGCATTGCTACAATGTCTTTGCCGAGCTTTTGCAATAATTCCTGATAAAGTTTTTTCTCCCTCCCAAGACTTCGCTCCTTGGCCGAAAGAACTTTATCTTCAAACTCTTTTAGTTCGTCGGTGATATAGCGTTCAGCGCTTTTCATTGTTTGTCGACGAACGTAGTGGTCCGGCGCATTAGCACTTTGTGCTTTGGAGATTTCAATGTAGAAACCATGCACCCGGTTGTAAGCAACTTTGAGCGTTGAGATACCGGTGTTTTCTTTTTCTCTGGCTTCGAGGTCGGTCAAAAATTTATCTGCGGTCTCGCTTAACTCGCGGAGCTCGTCAAGGTCTTTATCATAGCCGCTTGCGATCACTCCGCCGTCACGTATGAGCACCGGAGGGGAATCGATAATTGCGTTTTCCAAAAGCTTGCGTATTTTACTGTGTGGACCAAAATTGGCAGCCAGCGCATCCAGCATTGGTCGCTCCAGATTTTGCAACTGGGGAATAATCTCGGGTAGCACCTTCAGAGAGTCTCTCAGGCCGGCAAGATCTCTGGGGCGCGCCGAAAGTAAACCCACTCTAGTCAGGATTCGTTCCATATCAGCGATATGTTTCAAGGAGCTACGCAAATCGGGGTAGGCTGTTTCATCAAGCAAAGTTGCCACGGTCGCAAGTCTTTGTTCAAGAGCCTTTCCCAAGCGTAGCGGGGCATTTACCCAGCGCCGTAAGCAACGTTTGCCCATGCTGCTAACGGTGCTGTCCAAAACGCTTGTAAGGGTATATTCGGTACCACCAGAGAGATTGATTTCTAACTCAAGATTACGACGACTATGCGCGTCTATTTGCACCAGGTCGTCCGGCGCTTCGAGCTGCAGGGAAGTGATGTGTGGTAGTGCAACTTTTTGTGTGTCGTTAACGTATTGCAAAATTGCGCCGGCAGCGGCCAGGGCGGCGCTAAGGTTTTCTGCTCCAAAGCCGCGCAAGTCTCTGGTTCCGAATTGCTTGCATAACAATTCCCTGCCACTGTCGACATCAAAGTGCCAGGCCGGCCTAATGGTGGTGGCGCCTTTAAATTCCGGTTTGGTCTCGTCGATATCGGCAAGCAGTAATTCGCTAGGCCTTTGGCGCTCTAATTCGGCATCAAGCGCGGCCACGTGCGGGTGTTCGCTTACTACGAATCGGCCGCTACTAAGGTCGAGCGTGGCGATGCCAAAGGTAGCAGCAATATTAGCTGTTGCGGCGAGTAAATTATCACTGCGATCTTCTAATAACGATTCATCGGTGAGCGTGCCGGGGGTTACGACGCGGCTAACTGCTCTGGCTACTGGTCCCTTGCTGGTTGCCGGGTCGCCAGTTTGTTCACAAATCGCAATCGACTCGCCGGCTTTTAGTAACCGTGCTAAATATTGGTCTGCGGCATGATAGGGGACACCTGCCATCGGAATATCTTTGCCGGCAGATTTACCGCGTTTTGTTAAGGTGATATTGATGAGTTCAGATGCTTTTATAGCGTCGTCATAGAACAGCTCATAAAAGTCGCCCATGCGGTAGAAAACCAAGGTGTCAGGGTAGTCGGCTTTAATACCCCAATATTGCTGCATCATCGGGGTGTGTTTGGATTTCGTTTTTGTGGCGCCCATCCGCAGAGTTTAACGTTTGTTAGCAGTTTTGGGTATTTGTATATGTGCTATCGAACTATCTCTCATTCCTTGGGTCTTATGATATAACTATACCCACGGGTCGCCATACGTGGCCGCCCTTATTTAATCCTAACCAATATGGAACTTTAAATGAATATGAACCGAGTTGTGACATTAGTTGGTGGTACGGTACTTGCCGCGATTTTTCTATTGGATGGCAACATTTTCACTAAAGATGTCATGGCGGGCGCGCCTGCTCCGGCAGCCGAAGCAGTGGCGGCCGAATCTAGTGTCGTAGAAGAGACTGCCGAGATGGTTTTTGAAGCTCAGACATTGAATGGCGAGGTCATCAACATCGCTGATCAAATT
>CAZUMV010000354.1:0-2293 GCA_964621435.1 uncultured Thiotrichales bacterium
TCCGTGATGACGCCCGCCCTGGCTCTGCCAGACTGGGTCGACAGTTTTTTCGCTCTATTGATTATCATAGGCTTTCCATTTGCACTCATATTCGCCTGGGCTTTTGAACTCACTCCTGACGGTGTAAAACGCACTGAGAAAGTATCGAGCGATGACAGCATTAGATCGCAGACCGGCCGCAAACTGGATATCGCCATTATCGGTGGCCTGGTGTTGGTGGCAGGGCTATTGTTGATGAACCGGGTTGCACCCAGTTCTACAACAAGCCCGGTAGCATCATTTGCACCAGCAGCATCGGAACAATCGATCGAAGCCTCCATAGCTGTATTGCCGTTTGTAGATCTGTCGCCCGATGGTGATCAGGAGTATTTTGGTGACGGCATAGCAGAAGAATTGTTAAACGTATTTGCCAAAATCAAAGATATGAAAGTGGCCGGTAGAACTTCGTCATTTGCCTATAAAAACAAAGACCAGGATTTACGAGAAATCGGGCGCGTATTGGGCGTGGCAACCATTCTGGAAGGCTCAATACGGAAGCAGGGAAAAAAGGTCCGTGTCACTGCGCAGCTTATAAAAGCTGATGATGGATTTCATATCTGGTCGGAAACCTATGATCGGGATCTGAATGATATTTTTGCCGTTCAGGATGACATCTCACAAGAAATATCGATGGCGTTAATGCCGCATTTAATGGGTGATAAGGCACCAGTATTGAGTAAGGTGGCCCGTAGCACAGATGTAGAAGCGTACGCGGATTTTCTCGAAGCTCGCCAACTTATTCACGGGCGGACAGTGCCTGGTTTTGAACGCGCCAAAGCATTGCTCGAAGGAGTCATAAAATCTGATCCCAAGTATGCGCCAGCGTACGCTGCGTTAGCACATGCCGAATTAAGTCTATCGGACGCGTCGGGCAGTTATGGCGATACGCCGTTTAGTTCCGTCAAGCCGATCATTGAAGATAACCTGGCAAAAGCCTTCGAGCTAGATCCGGAATTAGCCACCGCACACGCTGTCCAGGGAATATATTATTCCGTATTAGCCAGAACCAGTGACGCAATTAGTTCATTGGAGCGGGCACTTGAAATAAACCCTAATTATCTGGATGCCAAAATGTGGCTGGCGTTCGAGTACATTGCCTTACGTCGGCCCGAGGATACGGGCGACATGTTGGTAGAAGTGTTTGAAATAGATCCTTTAATGGGCGCGATTGGCGCGAATACTGTGACCCAATTGGGTGAGATTGGCGATATTGAGCGGGCCCAAAAAATTGTTGATCACCTCAATAGAATTGATCCACACAATACTAATACAAAATGGACAAACGCTGTGCTGGATATGCAGAAAAGGCGCTGGGGAGAAGGTATTAAAAAGGGCTTGGCAGTGTTGAAAGCAAATCCCGGTGATTCACGCTACGGAGATGGTGTCGCAGAGTACTTTTTCAATATTGGGGCCGGAGAAGAAGTCCGGAAATATGGTAGCGCCATTTATGGTGTCTATGGGTATTGGGTTGACGGCAATCTTTCTGCGGCGCGCAAAGAATTAGAAGAGATGATGGTGAGATCACCGGATCAGCCATTACTTACCAATGAATATGTCAATCTGCTGGTTGCGATGAGCGATTACCAAGGCGCCATAGATTTTTTTAATAAAACGTGGAAAGACCTACGTGATTTTGAAAAGAAAACCTTCGATGCTTATGGAGGCACCCGAGCGAGTTTTGCGAGCCTTGCGCTTGCCTTTCAGCAAACTGGCAACACCACTATGGCAAATGAAACCTTGTCTCGTTTGCGTACCTCTATCGACATTGATCAAGCAGGTGGAGATGCAACTCTCAGAGCGGAACAAGCCCAATGGCACACGTTAAGCGGCAACCCTACCGCGGCCATTGCCGAGCTCGAAGAAGAGTTTTCGGTCAATACAGTAATTCCCGTATTTGTCTTGGAGCGACCGATGTTCAAACAACTTCAAAACATCCCGGCATTTATTGATCTTAAGGCTCGCAACCTTGCCAGAGTAAATGAAGAACGGGCGGTCGTTGGCCTGACGTCTCTGTGATCCCAGTGATCTAAGCGAGCGGTTGAGTATCTTGTTATCCATGTTGTTTATACTCTATTCCGAATTGTTTGGCTAATGGCAGCGGCAAATATACCGCATTGGGTATACAGCTTGGCTGTTGTAAAAGGCTACAACGACAACTACTACTGGTTCGATAAAGAATACGACCACAAAAAAAAGGCCGCTTTTCAGCAGCCTTTCATCGGATTAACAACTATGCAATTTAACCATCGCGCTG
>CAZUMV010000355.1:0-2290 GCA_964621435.1 uncultured Thiotrichales bacterium
CTATCAAGCCAGTGCGTCAATCGCGCTAACAACCCACAAAAATCTCACGATGGAGCTTAAACGTCACGGCTATCAGGTTATAACCATCAAAGTATCGACAAGCGACCCACAAATGCTTCAGAATATATTGAACCGCCGCATTGAATATTGTCGACGCGGTCCTGATCTGATTCCGGTATTGACGATAGAGGATGTCAATTTTCTAAAAAGGCGATTTAAAGATGATATACGCAGCATGCAATCTTATTTATACGATGTGTTTCAACATCTCGATGCGCCACAAAATTTACAGCTAGGTTGAAACTATGCGCCGCTGCAAGATAACAATTGAATTAGATCGAGACGACGCAAGTTATTCACTAACGGAACCGGTAACTGGTCAAGTTGTCGTGGACGTTAGACGAACGACACAATGTGATGAACTTGAGCTAAGTTGTATGTTGAAAACCCATGGCCGCGGCGATCGATACAAAAAGGAATTTGCAGAAATTAATTTATTCTCTGGTGAATGGCAACCGGGACAGTATTCCTATCCGTTTAGCATACCGGTTGAATCGCACCAGGATAGCTACCATGGCCAGCACATCAATATTGACTGGTACTTAAGAGCGGAAGCGGATATCCCGAAGTCATTGGATGTTAAAGAAGAAATCGACTTTTTGCGGGTAAACGACCATGAAGAATTATTTATTGGCGATGAATACCAAATAGCAAGCAACATTTTGGACGAGGAAAAAAGTGGTCGCAAAATCGGTTTGTTTATAACTGTTTTATTAGTGCCCTTTTTGTTTCTCATTCCATTATTGGGTTCAAACAATGTCCCGGGCTTTCTGCAACCCTTAGCCGATATTTTGGCAAGCAATGAAATCATCTTAAGCGATATTTTCGAGCATTTTGACAAGGCCTTCGGGCTAATCTTTGCAGCGGTTTTCGGCATGATTGTGTTAAGTGGCATCAAGCATCTGGCCCAGAAAAAGTCTGACAAAATGCTTGGCCATCCAAAAATTGAAATAGAAGGTAATGAAGAGGTTCAGCCCGGCGAGCGGCTGCATTGTTTGCTCGCTTTTACCCCAAACCAGAGCTCACGTGTTAAACACTGCAGCGCTACACTCCATGGCTACGAACATGCCGTAGATACCAGCGGCACCACTGACTCAACTTTCAAACATACATTGTATGAACAATCTATCGATCTGCCGTTTTACAATGGCATCACAACCGATGTGCCCGTAGAAAAAACCTTTGAACTCCAGATTCCGCCGGGCGCACCAATGTCCTTCGATCTAGGTAAAAACGACCTAATCTGGGCTATCGAAATCGAGCTGCAGCTAGGTAAATGGCTTAAGTGGGAAGGCAAGCGGCAAATTAAAGTACTTCCGCAATCGCGCTAAATAACCTCGATTTTCAAGATGGCGGAATTCGCGCCAATAAACTAATCCGAAAATAGCTAACCCTTTTTGTATCCCTGTGCGTTAACAGGGTAAACAACAAGGAGAACACCCATGGCTATCAAGAATGCCTGCTTTACAGCTCTAACCATCATATTTGTCGTCGCTTGCACACAAAGTCCTGGCCCTCAAGCCACAAAGAAAGTTGATGATGTTGCGACCAGCGCCAATAACGGTGCAAATCCACAAACTCCTTCATCGCTCGAAGAAGTTATCGTCACCGGACAAAAATCTGAAGCACAAGCTGATATGGCATCGGCCTACCCTGCACCTATATTGGCACCGGGATCACGAGCAATGGTCATGATGCCGCAACCCTCTTATGAACCTGTAGATCGGGAAAATTATAAAAATTTCGATAACAACCCGGTCAAACTAGTCGCCAACGATCCTGTCTCAACCTTCAGCATCGATGTCGATACCGGTAGCTATAGCAATGTGCGCCGTATACTCAATGAGGGTCGCTTGCCGCCTCAAGACGCCGTGCGGGTTGAAGAAATGATTAACTACTTCAATTACGAATACCCGCAACCCAATGGTCGCCAACCTTTTAGTATTGTCACCGAAATGGCGCCGAGCCCCTGGAATGCTGACACCCAACTACTGCATGTTGGTATACAAGGCGTGGAGTTCTCGGCAGAAGAACGGCCCGACGCAAACCTGGTTTTTCTGATTGATGTTTCTGGGTCTATGAATCGACCAAACAAATTAGGTTTGCTTAAGTCTTCATTAAAGTTGTTGGCTAAGAACATGCGTGACGAAGATCGCATCGCGATCGCAGTATACGCTGGTGCCGCCGGCACTGTGCTTGAAAGCACACCGGGTAAGAAACGCCGTAAAAT
>CAZUMV010000356.1:0-2269 GCA_964621435.1 uncultured Thiotrichales bacterium
GCCATTGCTTGGGTAACGCTGGACGGATCCACGTGGCCATCGTTGGGGGTATGCAATGCAGCGATCACTCCATCCAGATTGTAAAACGGATGCAGTTCGGCAATTCGGGCAGGGCCGACCAGTTCCATATCAAAACCCAGTGAGGCGCCAATACTGGTGGTGTGGCGCAACCAGTCTTTTTCATCTTCGGTATACGCCAATCGAAACGAGCCACAACCATGCCAACTCAAAGACTGCCCGGTTTCCTTTTTCAATAGACCCGAATATAAATCGATGTTGTATTCGACGCACTTCCCGAGCCCATAGCTCGAGGTCGACTGAGTGATTTGTCCCGCTGCGTGCCAGGTCGAACCGGACGTTAACTCGGATTTTTCCAGCAACACCACATCTGTCCAGCCTTCATGACATAGATGATAAGCGAGAGCACAGCCCATGACGCCACCGCCAACAATCACAACTTGTGCGGTTTTCGGCACCCCTGAACTATTGGAATTCTCTGTCATTTAGATCCTTTTTGATTAGGTTTTCGCAGATGCTCTGGACATCATAAATGTACATTTGTACACTAGTCAACCATGAATGATACAACTGTACCATCTGCTTTAGAATCAACCCAACACTTGCTAGAGGTTGTTGCGGCGGCGTTGCCGTCTATGTCACCGCAGACTCGTAAAGCCGCTACCTACGTATTAGAGCACCCCAACGAAGTCGGCATTAGCTCCATTAGAGAAATTGCTGAAGCTGCGGATGTAAAGCCAAACACTTTTGTGCGTATGGCGCGCAACGCCGGCCTCTCTGGCTTTGATGAATTTCGCCAACCTTTTAAAGAGGAGTTGCGTCAACAAAGCACGCCCTTTCCCGATCGTGCGCGTTGGCTGCAGTCATTATCAGCGAGTGGTAAACACAGTCCGCTGTTCGCTGAATTAGCAAGCGCGGCGATTAGCAACATTGAAACGACTTTTGCTGCAACCGATGCAAAGACATTAAAGAACGCCGCGGATGCCATTGTTGCGGCCCGGCATACCTTTGTTCTCGGCGTCGGTATCAATCATACGCTTGCTCAGAATTTTTCCTATCTAGCCAGTATGGCGGTTGATAACATTACTGCTATACCGCGTAATGGCAGCTTAGCGATTGATGACCTGGTGCGGGCAGGCTCAAAAGACGTCTTACTTGCTATGACCTTTAAGCCTTATAGAAATGAAGTGCTGGAAGCCGTTGCACTAGCAAAACAACAGGGCTTAACCATTATCGGCATTACCGACAGCCCGGCCTCACCGTTGCTCGCGTCTAGCGATATCAGTTTTGTCGTGCAGACGCAGACGGCGCAGTTTTTTACCTCAACTATCGCTACCTCAGCCCTATTAGAAACCTTAATGGCATTTGTTATTGCGGATGCTGACACTGATATAGTGAATAATATCGAACGGTACCATCGCCGACGGCATGAGCTCGGTATTTATCACCAAGACGCTGAAACATGAATATTGAAAATGACGAATAATCAGCCTACGTTAGCTTTATCCGCAAAGTACTACACCGACGCATCTATTTATGAGGCAGAACGCTCAAACGTGTTGGCGAATACCTGGCAATTCGCCGGGCATGCATCGCAGCTTAAAAATACCGGTGACTACTTTTGTTTTGAAATTGCCGGCGAAAATCTATTTTGTATATTGGACAAAGACCAGCAGGTTAAGACCTTTTACAATGTTTGCCAGCATCGCGCGCATGAATTGCTCAAAGGGTCTGGAAACAATAAACAAATCATCTGCCCCTATCATGCTTGGACCTACACGCTGGACGGACAACTTAAGAGCGGGCCTAATATCAATGCTGTAGCTGGTTTGGAAAAAGACAAAATTTGCTTGAGTAGCATTAGCACTGAAATTCTACATGGTTTTATTTTTGTTAATCTGGCCGCCAAGCCAAAGCCTATTGATGATTGGTTTCCCAAAGTAAGAACGGAGCTGGGAAATTGGGTACCCGACATCGCCAAGCTCGAACCGCTTGAATGGGTGAGTGTCGACGAGCAATGCAATTGGAAGGTATCGGTCGAGAACTATTCGGAATGTTATCATTGCAAACTCAATCATCCGACTTTCGTTAGCGGCGTTATCAAACCAGAAACCTATGACATTCAACCGCAAGGCTACTGCTTACGCCATACCACCGAATGTCAAAATCTGGATAGTATGAGTTACAACATTGATGTTAATGCTAACCAACACGCCGCCGGTTACTCATCATGGTTTTTGTGGCCGATGTT
>CAZUMV010000357.1:0-2257 GCA_964621435.1 uncultured Thiotrichales bacterium
ATCGAGGTTGGCGCGGGTTAGTAAAGTAGCCGAAATGTTGGTCAATATCACCCGCAACCCACAACCTCTCTGTGAACTTAGAACGGTAATGTCCGATAGGGCTTTTACCCCGTGCTTTACAATGTGTATTCATACTAAGAGGAAAAAAGTAGACAACTCGTCGGTACGATTCCGGATCGTATCCTTGCACGCGTGCTTGCGCATCGGTTTGCGCATACAGCTCTTCCATCAGATCTTTTTCCCCCTGCCAGCTGGTGCAGTCTTGTGCAGCAAACCAGCTCGAAGTTGCAGCGATTCGCACTTCCACAATGTCATCGCGACCATCGTCATTCAAATCCGTGTCAAGCTGTATCTCGTTGTAGGTTCCGGCACGCATGACAGCCTTTGCATCTTCAATAGAATGTTCAATTCTTCTAAAACGGCCGTTTGCTATATCTTCTACATAGTTGGTTGATTCGTCGGCAAAATGCACAGCAACGCTAAGCACAGAAATCTGGTCTGGTGCAACGCTACCCGTGTAAGCGTCGGTTTTTGCAGCCACCTCAAGTTGACGTGCGTTTTTGGTAAGAGCGCTTCCAGTGCGAGCGAGCGGCTTAAGGTTACTGGATTCGCCATAGCTATAGGCAGTGACACCGGCCTCCGGATTAAGGTACCGAATATCAGGATGATTACAAACATGCTCGATTGTTAACCCATCTTTATCGCCAGCAAATAGTAGCCCGGGCGTAGCGACAAAAAGAAGTAACAGAGCGGCTGGTAAGATCGGATTATTTAAGATGGTTCGACTACGACTGCGCGAAGAAATCAGTGCTGTAAACATTCTATTGCCTTTAAAAATAAGAAAACTAAATTCGTCTTTGTGCGAATATCCGTATAACTTATCTTTTGGTAAAACATTTAAACTGAGGCGGTCCGAATTCGCCAGCGCTTTAAATCAGATGTGGGCACGTACTGTAAGCGGTATTTTATACCCGATTAACGGCTATATCACAATGAGTCTTACACGAAAACCAGAGGGCCAACAGTTTTCTTAAGCTCATTCAATCAAATATCATTACGTCATACCGGAGTATTGTGAGTAATCCAGCCTTCTAATACAGACTTGAACCCCTATCCATTTTTGGTTGGAAAAATATGAGGGAAACTCAGAGGTCAAATCTTGGCAATAGAGCATTAAAATTTTGGCTCGTTTAATGCTACAGAAGCCCGTAAAAAGGCTACGTATGTGGCGTAACCAGATACTTTTCGCCGGTTTTCATCAACCTGTAATCCATCACAACTTCTTTGGTCAACATTTCTTCCAGAGTAACCTTGCTTTTATAACTGCTGGCGAAGGTGGTCGTCAGCCCCGCTAACACACGTTGACGCATCCTACCCATTGTTTCCATACCCGCCTGATGCAAGAATGAAGTTAGCAACCAGCCTGACAATGTCCAGCCAAAGCCGTAAGCTGGCGTTAAAATAGTCGGCCCGAAATCAAGCCGACCATAAATGTACATTTTCTTCGCTTGGTCAGAGCCGTACCGAGAATACTCGGTTAATTTTTCAGCCGCGACTTTTTCCATTGCCGTAAAGCAACTATCTACCGCGTGGCCACCGCCAATCGGATCAAAGCCGAAAAATGCATTCGTCGATTTAATTGCATCGCATAATTGAGCATTAAAATTGTCGTCTGCAGAATTGACGATGTGCGTTGCGCCCAACCCGGACAAAAGATCCACATGCTCCTGCTTTCTAACAATGTTAACCAGCGATATGTCATCTTCCTGACAGATTTTGATGAGCATCTGCCCAAGATTGGAGGCAGCCGCGGTATGAATGATCGCGCTCTGTTCTTCCATTCGGGCGGACTCAACAAAACCCAAAGCGGTCATTGGATTGACGAATGCTGAAGCGCCTTGTTCAGATGTCAGATTTCCCAGCGGTAAGCATATAGAAGCGTCGGCAATACTATATTGTGAGAAGGCGTTGCCCGTCGCACAGGCAACTCTCTGACCTATTAGGGCCTGCGCGGATTCGCCCTCTCCTGCCGCAATCACAGTACCAGCGCCTTCATTGCCAACAGGTAGGCGCAAACCATGACGACCTTTTTGCGCGCTGTTAAATGGCTCGGGCATATCGGCGACGAATTTCCCGGTAGCGTATTCGGCATTTTCGAGATCGGCTGCGCTGGTAAGAATAGCCAGATCTGAAGGGTTGATGGGAGCGGCTTCCATCTTAACCAAAACCTGATTGCCGGTAGGTTCAGCGAATTCAA
>CAZUMV010000358.1:0-2243 GCA_964621435.1 uncultured Thiotrichales bacterium
GTCTGGCAACCGTCTATCGAGTGCTGGCGCAATTTGAGAAGGCTGGCTTGGTGCAGCGTCATAATTTTGAAGGCGGCCAGGCGGTCTTCGAATTGGAACGTGGTGATCACCATGATCACATGGTAAGCCATATATCAGGACGCGTAGTTGAATTTTATGATGAGGTTATCGAAAGGCGCCAACAGGAACTCGCGGACGAACACGGCTTCGTTATAACCGACCATTCTATGACCCTCTATGGTCACTTCAAAGACGAAGAATAGCCTTACTCAAGGCTCGCGCTCAAAATCAACTTTCTCTGGCCAGAAACACCGCAGCAAAGGCTAGGCGTTTTCCAGCATCGCACGCGCGTGTTCCATGCCTTCCGATGACTTTGGGTCACCCCCGAGCATTCTGGCAATTTCCACAACTCGTTGCTCATCAGTTAGCTTGGTCAGGCGCGTAGCAGTATGGTTTTTCTCGACAGTCTTGCTAATGTGCAGATGATTTTGTGCATAGCATGCAACCTGAGGTAAGTGGGTAATACAAAATACCTGACAAGTTTCGCCAAGCTCGCCGAGTAATTTGCCTACGGTGTGGGCAGTAGTTCCACCGATCCCGGCATCCACTTCATCGAAAATCAAGGTTGGAAAGCGCATACGGGCAGCGGCGATCAGTTGTATAGCCAAACTAACGCGTGATAATTCACCCCCGGATACGACTTTTTGCATGACGGCAGCAGGCTGACCCGGGTTAGTTGATATATTGAAGGTGATATTCTCAACCCCGTGCGATTTTCTATCATCCGGTTCCAGCGCACTAAGCTCGATACTAAAGGTACTACCCGACATTCCAAGTCGCTGCAGATCACTGGTAACCGCTTTGGCCATGGCGCTAGCAGCTTTGTTACGCGCCCTGGTAACTTTACCGGCTAATTTGTCGTAACGCGATTCAGCCTTTCGCAGCGCGGCCTCCACTTCCTCCGGGTTTTTCAAAGGTCCGGTGAGTTGCATTAACTCATGTTCCAAAGCAATCATTTTGTCTGGCAGGGCGTCAGGTTCGACCTTATGTTTGCGGGCCAAATCGTGAGAGATCTGTAGTCTTTGATCTACCAGCGAGAGCTGCTCCGGATCCAGCGCGATTACGTCGCGATTTTGCCGAATAAGATTTGACGCTTCTTGAATTTGTATCAAGGCCTCATCAATTAATTGTAGTGACGGTTCTAGTTGCTGGTCTAACGACGACAATTCAGCAAGTGTATTACGTTGCAGGCTCAGCTGTTGATAAAGTGACTGATCCTGATCGTAGAGATCTTGTTCAAGTGCTTGCGACGAGCGCAGCAAGTGTTCAGCGTTGGCCAACACTTTTTGCTGCTCATGTAGTTTGTTAAGCTCGCCGGCGACCGGGGCAAGCTCCTTTAATTCTTCTAGTTGGAATTGTATGAGATCAATTTGTAGTTGCCGCTCTTGGCTATTGTTAAGTAAAGCCGCTAACGTATCCTTATATTCAGACCATTCTTTCCAGTATTGATTGAGATTATTCAAATCCCCCAGAATGTCAGCCTGACTGTCCAGCATATGGCGTTGATTGACTGGTTTAAGTAGTGATTGGTGCGTATTCTGACCTGTGATTTCAACCAAAAATTCAGCGGCCGAGCGCATATTGGACAATGTGGTCGGGCTACCATTTATATAGCAGCGACTTTTGCCTTCTCTGGTAACAATACGCCGTAGTACACATTCATCATCTGACTCGAGATCTTGCTCGTGCAACCAGTGCTGAAAATCCTCGGATAGCTCTTCAAAAATCAGAGAAATTTCAGCTTTTTGTTGACCTTCACGAACCATACTACTATGCGCGCGATCACCAAGCACCAGACCAATGGCACCGATCATTATCGATTTTCCAGCGCCTGTTTCGCCGGTAATTACGGTTAGGCCACTAGCACATTCCAATACGAGTTCATCAATAATCGCGTAGTTTCGTATGTTTATTTGCGAGAGCATTTTAGGGCAGTTCACTCCAGTGTAATTTATCCCGTAATACCTGGTAATAGTCGTAATTGCGCGGGTGCAATACTTGCAGCGTCGTCTCGAGACGCTCAATTTTCAGCACATCTGATGGTTCAATATCGACTGTTTGTTGGCCATCAAATGATACCACTGCAGCGACTTCGCATTCAGGCACAAGATTAATTTCGACGACGCTATCGCCTTTAATTACGATCGGCCGGCTGCTTAACGTGTGCGGGCAAATGGGTGCGA
>CAZUMV010000359.1:0-2235 GCA_964621435.1 uncultured Thiotrichales bacterium
TACCTGGGTCCAGTTATAGGGCGGACGGAAGTACAATTTCAACGACAAGTCCCCGGCCACCATTGCATCGCTACTGCGAATCTTGCGGGGCGCCAAGCCTATTTCGTCTAGCATGGCTTCATTGAACCGGCGCACGCTATTAAAACCTGAAGCAAATGCAATTTGTGTGATTGGTAATGACGTTTCATGCAGTAACTGTTTGGCAAATAAACACTGCTGATAAACCGCATACCGTTTTGGCGATATACCCAGGTTTAACTGAAATAAATTTCGCAGGTGTCGGTCCGATATACCAAGACGATTCGCTAAAGTAGCAATTGAACCTCGCTGTAGCGCTCCCGCCTGAATTAATTTGATTGCGCGTTCAAAGGTAGTTTGTGTTCCTAGCCAAGCCCATGAGTGCGGCGCGCTATCTGGCCGACAACGTAAACACGGACGAAACCCGGCCTGCGCAGCGGCAACCGCTGAACTAAAATACTCAACATTTTTCTCCAGGGGCGGATTAGCAGGACAGATTGGACGACAATATATACCTGTCGTCTTCACCGCGGTAAAAAACTGACCATCAAATCGAGCGTCACGCGCACGTCTGGCTCGCTCACAACTCGCCCGGCTCATAGATACGTCAATTGCGTTCATATGACTATTGTAAGCCTTAGTAGCAGCAATACTAGCGGTTTTCGGCACTGGATGAATTTGATTGCTACCAGCGAAAATCAGTAGTATCTTGCTTCAATCCACACTAGGATTATTTCCCAACAAACTCATCGCTCGACTATAACGACGATACCAATAAGGAATTCAGATGTCTGATAAAGATGAATACACGCCACCTAAAATCTGGCAGTGGGATAGCGAGAACGGTGGCAAATTTGCCAATATCAATCGGCCAACATCGGGCGCTACGCATGAGCAAGACTTGCCGCAAGGCAAACACCCATTGCAGTTATATTCTTTGGCAACCCCAAACGGGGTAAAAGTCACGGTCATGCTTGAAGAGTTATTAGCGCTTGGCTTTAGTGGTGCTGAATATGATGCGTTTTTAATTAATATTACCGAAGGCCATCAATTCGGTAGTGGCTTTGTCAGTGTCAACCCCAACTCCAAGATCCCGGCATTGCTGGATGTCAGCACCAACCCACCCATCCGGGTATTTGAATCTGGTTCCATTTTGCTCTATCTCGCCGAAAAATTTGGTGCGCTGATCCCCACAGATCCAGCACAAAGAACCGAGTGTTTATCGTGGTTGTTTTGGCAAATGGGTAGTACACCATACCTTGGTGGCGGCTTCGGTCATTTTTATAGTTATGCACCCGTCAAAATTGAATACGCCGTTGACCGATTTACCATGGAAGTTAAACGCCAGCTCGACGTGTTGGACAAACAACTAGCTGACAACAAATTTATTTGTGGCGACGACTACACTATTGCGGATATCGCCATTTGGCCCTGGTACGGCGGCGTAGTCGAAAATCGAGTTTATGAAGCCAGCGAGTTTTTACAGACGCATGAGTACAAAAACTTGAACCGGTGGGTCGCTGAAATTTCCGCACGCGATACCGTAAAACGTGGCGTTATGGTAAATAAAGCCTGGGGCGAACCCGAACAGCAGCTCCTCGAACGCCATGATGCAAATGACTTTAAAACCAAAACCGGAGACAAAGTCGACGTCTAACGTACCTTCTATACGATAGTCACAAGCTATAAAAAATGTCAAAGCGTCATAAGCACCCCACCATCGAGCAGGTTCGAGAACTACCCGCGCTCTTGAACGAAATCATCCCGGCGCGCTGGGAAGACGACAATGGCCACGTCAACGTTACTTACTATATGGATTTGTATAACCGCGCCGGGTGGCCGATGTTTGATCTACTAGGCATCAATGAGGACTACTTTAACAAACGGAAAATGGGAATCGTCGATTTAGAAAATCACATTCGCTATTTTCGAGAGCTTCATGTTGGAAACAACGTTAGCGTTCACTGTCGTTTAATTGCCTACGACCAAAAAAAGTTTCATGGCATGATGATTGTGACCAACAACAACACTGAAGAAATTGCTGCTACGGTGGAGTTTTTGGCCTTGAGTGTAGACCTTTCTATGCGTAAAAGCGCGCCAATTCCCGGAGACGTGGTTGACGGCTTAAAAAACCAGGTACAGATCAGCGACCAGTTGGCTTGGCATCATCCGACCGTCATGTCGCTAAAGTCCAAGGGCTAATCAATATATTGTATG
>CAZUMV010000360.1:0-2218 GCA_964621435.1 uncultured Thiotrichales bacterium
TGGTCGCCGACTTACCGGCTACTGGTCGGGTATGCTCGGGATTTTGCGTGAGTATACGTTGTGCTTTTCGTTTGCCCGGGCGCTTCGGTCGGCGGATAATAATATCGGTCAAACTCGGAATGGATTTTGAGAGTGTAGCCGAATGCAGCCATAACATGCGCACGGGTACTACCGTGGTATCGGGTGAGTAATCCGACAGAGGTTCCAGATTGTCGAGAGGAATTTCTTCAGGTGCACGAGAGATGGGTACGCTGATTAAGGTTGTTTCTCCGGTGTAACCTGATTCTGTGGCAGAGTGTTCTATCCAGTTTTTTAAGGCACGCTCCTCAACCTTGTGTGATGCATCGATGATGATGACAGTTGCACTTTCGGGATTATCAGGCCATTGAATGTCGCTCACGCTTTAGTGTTCCTTTTCTTGCGTGTGCTCGCTTTCTTTTTACGGCTGGTGGATTTTTTACGGGTGACTTTACTTTTCTTGCGCGTAGTTTTGTCGGCTGTTTTCCTGTTGGTGTTGGTGTTGGTCTTGGTCTTGGTCTTGGCTTTGCTGGGTTTCTTTTTTCGTGGCACGCTCACCGTTTCCTGGTTCAGGGTTTTCAGGAATAGTTTTTGTAACTGTTCGGCTTGCTCGGGTATATCTGCAACCTCCCATTTTTTGGTATCAATGGGTTTGAGTACATCGACTTTCACGGTTGCTGAGCGAAAAACATTTTCGCCCTTCGCCATAACGTCGGTAGCGTTATGTATGACTATGGGGACGATAGGCACACCAGCTTGCATCGCAATGTGAAAGGCGCCTTTCTTGAATGGTTGTAATCGATTGGAATGAGAGCGTGTGCCTTCAGGTGCAATACACAAACACTTTTTTTCATTGCGAATTTTATCAATCAGCGGTTGCATCGAATCAATCGCGCCAGAAGAGTCATCGCGATCAATCAGAACAGTGCCGCCGTATTGAAACAATGAACCGAGGATAGGCACATCGCCAATTTCTTTTTTGCCGACACTGATCATGTCTTTGCGCACAAGTTTTGCCATTATGACTACATCGGCAGCACTCTGATGATTAAAGATGAAAACACAAGGGCGGTTGGTCCATAGATAGCGTTCATTGTTAACATCCAGCCTGAGATTGATCAGAGCAGAAGCGATATCAGCAAACATCGAAACCGAAAAGTTGACCGACTCACTTTTTGATCCAGTCAGACCGAGTATCGGTAAGCCGGCTAAAAATGATGTGACCAGGCTGCCGACCGCAGCAGCGCTACGAATACGTTCGCTAAACGTCGGTCTTCCACGGCTGGTGAATTGTCGTATCGGCCAACCTCTACGCATGGCAATACCATGTAATCGCTTATTCGGATTCATTACTTGCGGGTTGCCAATTCTGTCCAGTAATTCAATATCATCGTCACTATCTGAATAGAAGTAACTTTTATCGAGGTTCAGATTTAGCTTGTCTGCAAGGTCTTCGGCCGCTTGCACTTTGCCTTCACC
Organism: uncultured Thiotrichales bacterium; assembly: GCA_964621435.1. Lineage (GTDB taxonomy): Bacteria > Pseudomonadota > Gammaproteobacteria > CAZUMV01 > CAZUMV01 > CALIRD01. The sequence goes on from CAZUMV010000360.1 coordinate 1,498, forward strand.
AAAACACAGCGGGTGGTTGATGTTGCCAGTAAATTCTCCATTACTAACCTCGTAACGACTGCACATGACATGCTCGATGCCAAGGTCTTTGGCAGCCGGTTCCACTTGATAAGGAGTTGCTGCAGAAATGATGGCGATGGTATGACCACGTTTGCGATGAGCTTCGATCAGGGCACGCGATTCCGGATAAATTCTTTGTGCAATCTGCTCGACGAATAAGTCTTCACCAAACTCCTGGTAACTTTTTTCGGTAACGCCTTGCATTAGCTGGGCACCGGTTAGCATAAGCCCAGAGAAGCCAACCTTGCCGAGCTGCATTTGGGCAATCACAGTAATCAGTTCAATAAATTGAAACAGGGAAAGGTCGCCGCGTCGAAGTTGTGCTTTTAAAAATACGGTGGCTGAATACCCGGCGATGATGGTGCCATCGAAATCGAAGATCGCACATATCTTTGGACCGCGAGGTGATTTTTCAATCGACTTGATTACGTCTTTATGTAACGTCATGGTGCCCTGAGAAGTGTTTTCTTATAGTCTAATTTATATTAGAGACATTTACATTCACAATATACTGTAGATTTATAGCGAGAATTTGGTGGATTCGGGTTAAAATCGTGATTACTTGTGCAGGTGATAATATTCCTTGAATCAAGCGCAGCAAATTGATCAGCAAGACGAGTAATTAATGAAGACTATTCTGGTAGAGCGGGAGCACGATCTG
>CAZUMV010000361.1:0-2194 GCA_964621435.1 uncultured Thiotrichales bacterium
CGGGAAAAATGTTCTACCAATGTAACGCTCGGTACCCGCTATGCCAAAAATCCGGTTGAACTGGATATTCCGATTACTATTGCGGGAATGAGTTTCGGCGCATTGGGCGCCAACGCCAAGGAATCACTGGGGCGCGCGGCCACCATGGTCGGCACCAGCACCACCACGGGCGACGGTGGTATGACAGAAGAGGAACGCGAATCCTCAAAGACTCTCGTGTACCAGGTATTACCGAGCCGTTACGGTTTAAACCCGGATGATTTACGCCGCGCCGATGCGCTCGAAGTCGTGGTTGGGCAAGGTGCCAAACCTGGCGGCGGCGGTATGCTGCTTGGACAAAAAATCACCAAACGAGTCGCTGGCATGCGCAATCTACCTGAGGGTATTGATCAGCGCAGCGCCTGTCGCCACCCGGACTGGACCGGACCTGACGACCTCGAAATCAAGATACAGGAATTGCGAGAAATCACTGACTGGCGCATCCCGATCTACGTAAAAGTGGGCGCGACGCGGGTATCTTATGACGTTGCGCTGGCAGTAAAGTCTGGTGCTGATGTTATTGTCGTTGACGGTATGCAAGGTGGCACGGCCGCCACGCAAGACGTTTTTATTGAAAATGCTGGTATTCCAACATTACCTGCAGTACGCATGGCAGTTGAGGCCTTACAGGAACTTGATATGCATCGCAAAGTACAACTAATCGTTTCAGGCGGAATACGCAATGGCGCCGATGCCGCCAAAGCACTGGCGCTCGGCGCTGACGCGGTATCAATAGGTAGCGCCGCCATGGTGGCACTCGGGTGTAACCGCGATATCCACGTCGATGATTATAAAGCCATTGGTACCTTGCCTGGTTACTGTCATCATTGTCATACTGGTCGCTGTCCGGTTGGGGTCGCGACTCAGGATCCGGAGCTTGAAGCTCGTTTAAAGCCGGAGCAAGGTGCCCAGTGGATGCGAAACTACCTGACGACCATGGTACTGGAAATGCAAACACTGGCACGCGCATGTGGTAAAAGCCATGTGCTGAATTTGGAACCGGAAGACCTTGTAGCACTCACCATCGAAGCTGCTGCAATGGCAAAAGTGCCACTCGCTGGAACCGACTGGGTCCCGGGTAACGGCGCTAGATAAATAACGAATAAAAAAAAGGAGAACTCTAATGGCCAAAGATCTTGCAGCAATTGCGAAGTCCAAAAAAATCAAATACTTTCTGGTCAGTTTTGTTGATCTGCAGGGACAACTGCGGGCAAAACTTGTACCGAGCAGAGCCATCAAAGGTATGCAAAAAGATGGCGCCGGATTCGCCGGCTTTGCTGCATGGTTGGACATGACCCCTGCACACCCGGACTTGTTTGCTATCCCTGATCCCGACAGTATGATCCAGCTACCGTGGAAACCTGAAGTGGCGTGGGTCGCGTCAGATCTGTGGATGAACGGTGAGATGGTCGAAGCATCGCCCCGGGTAGCGCTAAAACGACAACTGCAAGCTGCCAACAAAAAAGGAATGCGGGTTAAAACCGGCGTTGAGTGCGAGTTCTTTTTGATCAATGAATCTGGCGACGGGCTATCGGACAAAACCGACACGCACGATAAACCTTGTTATGACCAATCAGCATTGATGCGCCGCTACGACGTTATTAGTGAAATTTGTGACTGCATGATCAAACTCGGCTGGAAGCCGTATCAAAACGACCACGAAGACGCCAATGGTCAGTTTGAAATGAACTGGGAATATGATGACGCTCTGGTAACTGCAGACCGCCACACCTTCTTCAAATACATGACCAAGACCATCGCTGAAAAACACGGTTACCGCGCCACCTTTATGCCGAAGCCCTTCTCCAACCTGACCGGCAACGGCTGTCACGCACATTTGTCTGCTTGGAGTAAAGACGGCAAGAAAAATCTGTTTTTGAACAAGCGCGATGAGATGGGATTATCCAAACTTGCGTATAACTTTTTGGGCGGTGTTTTGCATAGTGCTGACCAATTGGCTGCCATGTATATCCCGACTGTTAACAGCTATAAAAGAGTTAACGCGTCAGTAACTACGTCGGGCGCAACCTGGTCGCCAAACAGTATTACCTATGCCGGCAATAACCGTACCCATATGGTTCGTATCCCTGATGTCGACGGACGGTTTGAAATTCGCTTGATGGACGGCGCGACTAACCCCTACCTCCTGCAAGCG
>CAZUMV010000362.1:0-2180 GCA_964621435.1 uncultured Thiotrichales bacterium
TATCATCAGAAATCAGCTGCCGATAGATATCTTCAGCACTATGATGCTTTTCCGCGGAGCCCTCTAATATTTCGAGGATTTTGGTGCGTGGCAATGTCACCTTTAGACCAACACTTTTGAGGTCCGCTGTGGTCATTGTAATAATATCCTGGTTAGGGTAAATTCCGTCGCTAGTATAGCATTTGGATCACGTTAAACCATGAGAGCGATAATCTTTCTTATTCTGGTAACTTCGGTGTTTTCTGCCTGCAGTAAATTCAAAGTACCAAGCGTACACCGTATCCCGGTACAGCAAGGCAATTTTCTTGAATATGATGATGTATCGCAAATTCAGGTTGGCATGACCAAAACTGATGTTCAAGCCATACTGGGGACTCCAGTAGTCGGCTCCCTATTCAATCAATCGCGATGGGAATATGTGTATAAGTTGCGCACTGAAAGATATGGCCTCTTTGAGAATCTCTATACCGTTTACTTTGAAGATGACATTGTGACGCGTGTTGAAAGCGATATTAAAGAGCCTGAGGCAACTGATGAGTTACCCGAAGCGGAAGTGGTTGAAGAGATCGACCCGGAAGCCGAAGCATTGAAAAAAGCGGATGACGTTTTAGAGCAAACGCCTAACTAAAAAATCAGCTCGCGTCACTTTTTTTCTTGGCACGCTGACGTCGAACTTCCTTGGGGTCGCATGTGATCGCGCGGTAAATTTCAACCCGATCATTCATTCGCAAAACCTTACCAAGCTTCTCGACTTTTCCATAAATTCCGGTTTTGTTTTTCTCTAAATCAATATCAGGATGTTCCGATAACACACCCGACTGTGAGATTGCCTGTTCAATTGTGGTGCCCTGGGTTACCTCAAGTTCCAATACGGTTTGCGCGTCAGGTAACGCATAGGCAACATAGACTTTAATTTTCTCCATAAACATCCTTGGCACGCTCTTTGAAGGCACTGACTAACCTTGATAGTACCAAGGTAAATACCGGTTCGAGAGTTAGCCTTAGTAGCGGGTTGGAAATCGCAAACTCCATATCTAACTTCACCTTGCAACTCCGTTCGTCGAGGTTGGTAAATGTCCACTCTCCGTGCAGGTGACTAAAAGGCCCATCTACCAACTGCATTTCAATTTTTTGACCGTACAGGTTTTGGTTACGTGTTGTGAAAACCTGTGTTACCAACCCTTTGCTTAAAACAATCTGTGCCGTTACAGTGTCCGCACTGCGTTCCAATTCAAGACTTTCCTTACACCATGGCAAAAAGTCGGGGTAGGCAGCAATATCATCTACCAAGGCAAACATTTGTGCACAAGAATACGGAACTATGGCTTGTTTATGAATATGTTGCATGAGAATCTGACTATCATCGCATGGGTTTGTGGTATTTTCCATGCGTTGTGGTGTTAGCCAGACTATAATATCCGCATGGCCAAAAAGAAAAAAGATAACGCAAATATCATCGCGAAAAACAAGCGCGCAACCTTCGATTATTTTATTGAGGATCGGCACGAAGCCGGACTGGAGTTGCAAGGTTGGGAAGTCAAAAGCCTGCGTGAAGGCAAAGGGCAAATCACTGAAAGTTACGTAACCATCAAAAATGGAGAAATGTTTTTGTTCGGCGCACACTTTTCGCCACTCACTTCCACCTCTACACACGTTCATGCCGACCCTTCCCGAACCAGAAAACTATTGCTGCATAAAGATGAAATAGACAAACTAATCGGCTTGGTCGAACGCAAAGGTTATACCTTGGTGCCGATCAATCTACATTGGAAAGCGTCAAAAATAAAAGCAGAGATTGGTGTCGGAAAAGGCAAGAAACAACACGATAAGCGCAATAGCGAAAAACAAAGAGATTGGCAGCGAGATAAAGCTAGAATATTAAAGAATTAGCCAGGCAGTCCAGTCGGCGCCGCGTTAGTGTGGTTTTCCGCTATTTATGCTATCCCAGATAGGATTGATCTCGTCAGTACCCGCACGAATATGCTCCAACACAATCTCATGCGCTTCAAGCTCTTTGGTATTTGCAGTAATAGTTGGCAAATCCACTGGTGTAGACAGCCTGACAACCGCGGCGTCAACGGGTGTGCCAGAGGCTGCTTTTTCAACCTCAAGCAATGAGCCCTGGCCGCCGGTCATTGCGAGATAAACGTCCGCTAAAATACGCGCATCCAGTAACGCGC
>CAZUMV010000363.1:0-2168 GCA_964621435.1 uncultured Thiotrichales bacterium
GGTGAAGTTTATGCTATCGCGTGCCATCAAATCCTGTAAAGCGGCCGGTAAATATGTCGGTATTTGTGGGCAGGGACCATCTGATCACAAGGATCTTGCTGAGTGGTTGTTGGCGGAAGGAATAGAGAGTATGTCTTTGAATCCGGATACCGTGATTGATACCTGGATACATTTGGCCGACGTTAAAGCGAACTGACTTTCCTGATACCTTGGCTTGATTCCCGCGCTTACCGCCAGAGCTGCGTGCCTCGCACGGCTGCATACCGATTAAGAAGTTTTATTATTTCGTTGTATGGACAAATGCTCACGGCTATAATGACATAATGATATAATGTTATATCATTTGGAGTTTGCGCCTAAGGCCGATTCCGGTTGATTTATTCAGGAGCGTTTTACTCATGAACAAACCCCTTAAAGGGCTGCGCGTTATTGACCTAACGCATATGTTGTCTGGACCCTATGGTGCAATGATCCTTGCCGATCTTGGTGCTGACACTATTAAAGTCGAACCATTACATGGTGAAGGTACCCGAAAGTTGTTGGCGACAGATCCGAATAATTCACTCGAAGGTATGGGCGCATACTACCTTACTCTCAATCGCAATAAACAAAGCATCTGCATCGACCTGAAAACCGAACTTGGCCTTGAGCTTTTCTATGAGTTAGTAAAAGAGGCCGACATAGTCATCAATAATTTTGGTGCTGGCGTGCCAGCCAAGCTCAAGATTGATTATGACTCTCTAGCAAAAATCAACCCAAAGATTATTACCTGTTCGGTCACCGGGTTCGGCTCGTCAGGGCCATCCTATAAGCGCCCGGCATTTGATCAAATAGCGCAGGCAACAGGTGGCGGCATGTCTATTACCGGGCCCGACAAAGAGCACCCGGTTCGCGCTGGTATCCCGATTGGAGATTTAGGCGGTGGTATGTTTGCCGTGATGGGAATATTAGCAGCCGTCATAGAGCGCGCGACTAGTGGCAAAGGTCAGGATGTCGATATTTCGATGCTGGACTGTCAGGTTTCCATGCTTAACTACATGGCGACTATGTATTGTCTTTCCGGTGAGGATCCACACCCGATTGGCAATTCTCATTTTGTACATGTCCCTTACAGCAGCTACGAGACGGCTGATGGTTATATGGTGATTGCAGTTATTACGGATAATTTCTGGACCAACCTTAAAAAGGTTACACCGAGCAAGGTATTTGATAACCCGGAGTATGATACTCAGCCAGCGCGGCTGCGCGACAAAAAAATTATCGATACCGAGTTGCAAGACATACTTAAAGCGCAGCCCACGGCTTACTGGATAGAGCAATTGAATGAGCAGCGTGTGCCATGTGCGCCGGTCAATAAACTTAGTGAGGCCCTGGCGGACGATCAAGTCGTGTATCGTAATATGGTGATCGACCTGGAACATCCAAATGGCGCAAAAACCCAGGGGCCGGGTAATCCGATTAAATTGTCGCGTAGTGATGAGGAGTCCTTTAGCCCGCCACCGACCTTGGGACAGCACACCAATGACGTGTTATCGAGTGTTCTGGGGTATAGTGAAGATCAGATAGAAAAGTTGCGCGCACAGAAGGTTATTAACGAATGAGCGAAGATGTCTTGATTAATGAAGTTGGGCCGCGCGACGGTCTGCAGAATCAAGCCAAAATTCTGACGCCCGAAGAACGTTTGCAAATGATCGAAGCGCTCGCCAGGACTGGCCTTAAAGAAATAGAAGTTGGTTCGTTTGTGCATCCAAAGGCAGTCCCGGCGATGGCTAATACCGATAAAGTTATTGCTGATTTGCCAAGTACCGGCGACATTAAATTTAACGCCCTGATTCCCAATCGCAAAGGTTACGATTTGGCTCACGCCACCGGCATTAAAACACTTAACCTTGTCACTTCTGCTTCAAACACCATGAATGAAAAAAATATCGGCATGAATAATGCCGAAGTAATGGCGGTCTGTCGGGAGGTGATCCAGCAAGCCAGAAAAGATAACGTCAAAACCATGGCGTACATTGCTGTAAGCTGGGAGTGTCCATTCGAAGGTGCCACCGACCCACTGGTAGTCGAGCAAACCACTGCAGATTTAGTGATGAGTGCAGAAGAAGCTAAAGTCATGCAGCGATACGTCGAAACCCGGATGCCTTTGATTCGAGGTTTGCTGGAAA
>CAZUMV010000364.1:0-2149 GCA_964621435.1 uncultured Thiotrichales bacterium
TTAAATGTTAAGCAAGGCATATATACAACTTCTCAATATTTGGGACCTAACTTTTCTTATGAGAATTATCATGCGGAAAATGCCATATTAACCGTTGAGGGTGCCGTTTCTATTTCACCTGTGAGCGTATCAGGAAAACAGGCACTTCACTATGCTCCAGGTGACTTCACCCCGATTGCATGGCACCATAAGTCGATAATTTCTTTGTAGTTATTTTCGACCTGGGTAACCAGCGTTGCGTCATCATAATCACCTGCCAGCCAGCGCCTGGCCGATTCGCCAAATATAGTTCTGCCGACAGCAAAACCTTTTACCAGAGGCAGACCACGAAAGGCCTCAAAACCCTTAGCCAACACGTCAACAGGTGCATCCAGACCCAGAACGACGACTCCACAACAGCGCGGGGTTGTATCTTGTATAAGCGCGCAGATTTTTTTTGCCGAAACTGAATCAACGCAGGGAATCTTCCACCAGTCAGGTCTGACATCGAGCTTCAACAAATGATCAACGGACTGGTACAGAGACTCGCCAGTATCGTTCTTCTCTGCAGCAGGTGGAATAATTTCAAGTAATAGCTGGTGGCCACTATCACAACAACTTTGATACAACTCGACAATGCTATCGTCTTGCTGTTGCCTGAGACCCACCTCATCTGCGGCACTATAAAAAACGAGACACTTTACTATTTGCTCAGTTGGCCATGACTTTAAGCGGGAACCTATACTGGCATCACCTTCAAATTTAATCGGTACAGAGCCCGGCAATTCAACCGGCCGTCCAATCCACATATTGCTACCGGTGGCCTCATTCAGTACATTCTGTCCGAATCGGTCATCACATAATATGCCACCACTGTCCTGCATACCTCTTTGCTTAATTACGTTGTTCGTCGCCATAAACAGCAACTCTTTAAGCGCACTTATACGACTTAAATCAGCGCCACATTCCTGTGCCATTTCTACAAGCTGCCTGCGGTGATCAAAAGCGTGTATAAAAAGCTGTTTCTGTGGTGACGGCCAAGTTGTTACACGGTGCAAATAGCTAAGCTCTGCATCTTCATCCGGGCGCTTGATGCGATCACTATTTTCCAGGTAATAGTCCAATTCCGGTGCTGTAGGCATGGCAGGTGTACAACCATGGCGCGACACCACAAGAGCCCCACAAGCATTGGCGTATCTCAGCGCCTGCTCGTAGCCTTCATCGTTTAACCAGCCACGCAGAAAGCCCGAGATAAAAGCATCTCCGGCACCAAGCACATTCAATACGTCGACAGTTACCCCTTTAACCGTCACACCATCATCAAGGCTGCCGGGGATCGCGCCATCGTAAACACTCGCACCATACGGTCCCCGCTTTAAGACCAGCACAGCTTCAGATACCTTACGGATGTTTCTCAGCGCCTGTAAGGTATCGGTACTACCTCCTGCGATATGAATTTCTTCTTCAGTACCGACAACAAGATCAAACTCCGGTAACACACTCTGCAAGTGAGCAGTTACTGAATCGCTGGCAATAAATCTGGTTTCGCCATCACCTTTGGAGGTCAAACCCCAGAGCACCGGCCTGTAGTCAACATCCAGTACCGTTTTAGCTGATGATTCCCGCGCCAGGCGCAATGCCTTCTTTGATGTATTAAGTATGTGCTCGGTCGACAGATGTGTTCCGGTAATCAGCAGAGCTTTACTGGAAGCGATAAAGTCACCATCAATGTCATCGACACCGATCGCCATATCAGCGCAATTTTCACGGTAAAAAATTAACGGAAATGTGTCCTGGTCTTTTATCCCCAGTACCACCAACGCCGTTAACCGGTCAGGGTCAGTGCTAACACAGCGAGTGTTAACACCCTCGCGCTGGAGCTGCTCGCGAATAAACTCACCCATGTGTTCATTACCGACTCGTGTAATCAGTGCGCTGCGTAGTCCCATACGCGACGAACAACAGGCAATGTTGGCTGACGAACCACCAATGTACTTGGCAAAGCTTGCAACATCTTCAAGCCGACTACCTACTTGTTGAGCATAAAAATCTACCCCGGCTCTGCCAAGGCAGATTAAATCCAGACTCTTTTCGGACACACTTATCCCCGGTAATCAGGCTGAAAATTAATAGATAACACAAACGGCGATGCAAAGCATTCAATGCATCG
>CAZUMV010000365.1:0-2079 GCA_964621435.1 uncultured Thiotrichales bacterium
GCCACTGTTCTTTTTGCTCTGCCGTACCGACGCGCTCCAGCACTTCCATATTTCCAGTATCGGGTGCGCTGCAGTTGAGGGTTTCTGATGAGAGCGGTACTTTGCCGAGTTCGACCGCTATATAGGCATAGTCCAGATTGCTGAGGCCTTCGCCGGTGTCGGCATTAGGTAGGAAAAAATTCCACAGGCCGGCATCGCGTGCCTTTTGTTTGGCGCCTTCCAGTAATTCCAGCTGCCGCGGATGGTATTCCCAGATGTTTTCTTTGTCTTTGTCAAGAGCATAGAACTCTTCGGTAAATGGCTCGACATTTTCAGCAATGTGTTTTTTTACGGCGTCCAGAAGCGGTTGCGCTTCTTTGGACATCGAAAGGTCAAAGAGTTCTGGGTGAATTTTATGCATTTTGTTCTCCTTAGTATATGCCGATAATATATGATCACTGGTAAAAAGCAGAGACAAAGCTTCCTTAACTCCCCATTTCGGGCAGTTAAAGCATTACTCATGTCGATAAACCTCAATGGAAAAAGAATAAGACATATTTGTTTGACCTTAATGGCCGGGTTGCCTTGGTTACCGGCGGTTCTCGCGGCATGGGAAAATGATCGCGGCCGAGTTTGTGAAACGCGACGTTCGGACTTATATCACCTCGCCAAAGTGGGCGCTGCCAATACGGCGGGGAAGTGCCCGAATGATAGTCGTTCGGGTCATACGTCATTAAAGAACAGGTACTCGGTTGCATCTTCCAGCCCGCCATTCGGCGTGTACTGGAGCGCGAACTCACTAGCACCGACCAGGAATGATCTACCGAACAACACGCGATTTCAGTGGCGCGAGTACTGCAGAACACGGAGTGGCCGTACAAAAAAAGCAGAGGTTGCATTACAGCCGCAGTCACATAGAAATTGAAATGATGCGTTCTTTAAAGGGACTGCTTGATCCTAAAGGGATAATTAATAGTGGTCGGGTCATTTAAATCAGCGCGATTCGTCCCCGGGATTTACTCGCGGTTTTCGGAATTTATCAGCGCTGCCAGTTCATTAAGAATTTTCGGCGAGAATAATTCGACGATATTTATTTTTCCTTGATCCAACACGTAGGAATATTTTCTCAAATAACATGTGCCTTTTTCATCAAAATTCAGGTTAAGCCTGTCATTGGCAAGCACGGTCCGGAATTTTGGTGCTGCCCGCTTTGCACCATAATTGTCTTCAAGATGTTCGCCGATGGGTTGATTGCCAAGGGTAAGTAACGAGGGATAGTGTTGTAGTATTTTGTCCGGAATAATCGTCGATGCGAGTACTCGTGCGGTTCCATCTACCAGTAATGCCACGTCTCTTCGTTGCGCAGTGTTATCGTCGTTGAATTTTTGCGAAACACATTGTACGACTACCTCGTTATCTGCAAGCAATTTTAACTGATCCGTAAGCAATCCGGCGTGATTGAACACCTCAGCAAACGGGGTGCTGGATTGATCTACATTAAGCCAGCTTTCGGAGTTGGCTAGATCCTCAAGCAGTGGGTATAAATAACCTTCTTCCATAACGCTTTTTGGTTTTTTTGATTAATTCAGAGTATAGCAATTATCTTTTTTGTGGTTTTGCATGTTTGTCCATTCGTTCACTATTAGCCACCTTGACGTTTATCGGATTTGGTGTGCTCACTGTGTTCGTTATACGCCAATTCGGGGGAGGGTAGAATGATGCTGTGTTTTTCTACTTTTGTCGCTGGCATGCTTTTTGGTGCTGGCTTGACCTTGTCGCAAATGGTTAATTCGACCAAAGTAATCTCATTTTTAGACATTACTGGTAATTGGGATCCTGGTCTTGCTTTTGTAATGGGCGGTGCGTTGGTGGTGACATGGATTGGTTATCGCTACGTCCTTAAACGCAGTAGGCCGCTGTTCGATGACAAGTTCAGGTTGCCAACCCGAACAGACGTTGACTTACCTCTTATATCTGGAGCGGCATTGTTTGGAGTGGGTTGGGGACTCTCGGGTCTTTGTCCCGGGCCCGCATTGGCTGGAGTAGGTTTTGCTGGTGCAAATGCCTATATTTTTGTCGGCGCGATGTGTCTGACGATCT
>CAZUMV010000366.1:0-2071 GCA_964621435.1 uncultured Thiotrichales bacterium
AATTAGAGATCGAGGCACAACTCGATAAAGATATGGTTACCGTCGATTCTGCGGAATTAGGAAAAGCAGAGCGAATTGATGACGCAGCCGGACGTTATATTGAATTTTGTAAGCGCTGCTTCCCGGCCCGGCAGAGTCTCAATGGTTTAAAAATCGTGGTGGATTGTGCCAACGGCGCGACATATCACATCGCGCCCGCAGTGTTTGCTGAACTCGGTGCAGATGTGGTCTCGATTGGTGTTTCGCCCAACGGTATGAATATCAATGACCAGTGTGGTGCGACGGCGCCGGGTTTATTGGTTGAAACTGTGCAGCAGGAAGAGGCTGACCTCGGCGTCGCGATTGACGGCGATGGTGATCGATTGATTATGGTTGATCACCGCGGCGAAATCGTGGATGGCGACGAGTTGTTGTACATTATTGCGAAAGCGGCGAAGAACTCCGGCGCTTTAAATGGCGGCGTCGTTGGAACATTAATGAGTAACCTTGGTTTAGAGTTGGCTCTAAAAGATTTAGGTATTCCATTTTCTCGCGCGGCTGTCGGTGACCGCTATGTGATGGAAGGTCTGCGTGAAAATTCCTGGACTTTGGGCGGTGAATCTTCCGGTCATATAATCTGTTTGGACCACACCTCTACCGGCGATGCGATTGTCGCGGCGTTGCAAGTATTGAATGTCATGGTTGATTCGGGAAGAACCCTGTATGAATTGCGTGAAGGTTTACAGCGTTGTCCGATGACCTTGGTGAATGTGCCGCTACAAGACTCTATCGACCTGCATGATCAGCCCATCGCTACTGCGGTAGCGGCAGTTGAGCAAGAGCTCGGAGATAACGGCCGTGTGTTATTGCGAAAATCGGGAACCGAACCACTCGTACGAGTGATGGTTGAGGGACAAAGTCATGAGCAGGTTAACCGCCTGGCCGAGCAAATCGCCGCGGTTGTGCGGGAGCAATCGGTGGCGGCCTGAGATCTATCGGGAGCCAGGACACGCCGGGGCTCATAAAACCGGGGTCAAATCGTTGAATTCTGGTTGATTTCTGCTATTGCCGTGGGTATGCTTTCCGGCTTCTTGATCACACCACGGTATCTAACAGTGCGCCAAATTCTGGTCGCGGGAAATTGGAAACTAAATGGCTCTGCAGAGTCGAATAACGCTCTGGTTAGCGGAATTCTTGAAGGCATGGCTTCGGTTTCTTGCGAGGTGGCGGTGTGTCCGTCTTATCCATACCTGGCGCAAGTCGGTGGATTGCTTGCCGGTAGCGCGCTCAAGCTTGGTGCGCAAAGCGTAAGCGAGGAGTCATCAGGCGCTTTTACCGGCGAAGTTTCTACCAGCATGCTCGCGGATCTCGGTTGCCACTATGTAATTGTCGGTCACTCTGAGCGCCGTGCGATTTACGGCGAGTCCAATGAACTTGTGGCAAAAAAGTTCGCCGCGGTCGTCGCCGCAGGCATGGTGCCAATTCTTTGTTTGGGTGAGACTCTGGAGGAACGTGAGCAGGGTGTTACAGAGAGAGTCGTTGGTGAGCAACTGGATGCGGTAACTGGTCTGGTCGGAGTCGCGGGCATGGAAAATGCGGTGCTAGCTTACGAGCCTGTCTGGGCCATCGGTACCGGCAAGACTGCGAGCTCGGAACAAGCGCAGGCAGTACATGCGTTTTTACGTGGTAAGCTTGAAGGCTTAAGTGCCGATGTTGCAGCATCAACCAAAATTCTTTATGGCGGCAGTGTGAAGCCGAATAACGCTGAAGAGCTATTCGCCTGCCCGGATATTGATGGTGGTCTGATCGGTGGTGCGGCACTGCAGGCTGATAGTTTCTTAGGTATTTGTAAAGCAGGGTAACCAATACAGTTATGTATCAATTTCTTTTAATTTCTATCGTTATCATTGCAGTTGCATTGATTTCTTTAATTCTCATGCAGCAGGGTAAGGGTGCAGATGCTGGTGCAGCATTTGGCTCGGGTGCCTCTGGTACCGTTTTCGGCGCGAAAGGAGGCAGTACTTTTTTCAGCCGACTAACGGCAGTGCTATCAACCTTGTTTTTTATCTGTTGTTTGGCTATGGCGTGGCTT
>CAZUMV010000367.1:0-619 GCA_964621435.1 uncultured Thiotrichales bacterium
TTCACCGTTTTCATTCAACCACCCTTCTGCGAAAGGCTCCATAGTGGTATTTCCCTCTGCATCTGTTGAGGCAAACATCACTCGAGCGCCACAAGGTTCAGTGCGATTCCACGACCCATGCTGTGCAACGAAGATACCGTTCTTATACTTTGCCGGAAATTGCTTGCCGGTGTAGAACGCCATACCCAGATCAGCACAGTGTGCAGTGGTTTCAACTACAGGGTGAATAATACCTTCAGGTACTTCTTCCTTGTCATAACCAAAATCACTCACGCGAACTGTACCGCCACCGAACCATGGATGACCAAAATGCTCACCGGGAGGAATGTCATCACCCATGCCGTCGACCTGGTTGTCAGTCCACCATAACTCCCCAGTTTCAGGGTGGAAGTCCTGGCCAACCGAGTTACGTACACCATAGGTAAACACTTCACGATTAGAGCCATCGCGATCCATCCGGATGATGCCACCAATACCAGTTTCTTTATACAGTTCAGCCTTTTCAGGAGGTGCAACATTAAATGGCTGGCCAAGTGAAATGTACAGCTTGTCATCAGGACCAACATCTATAACCCGTGCAGTATGGTTATAACTTTCTTCCTCAACGGGAATCAATTCG
>CAZUMV010000367.1:629-1996 GCA_964621435.1 uncultured Thiotrichales bacterium
CTACTGCCACAACGTCAGGGCCTTCGTAAAAGAATTCTGCAGCAGGAAACATTCTTACGTGGTTTCGCTCAGCTATAAACAGAAAACCATCTTTACTGAATTGAACGCCATTAGGAACATCAAACGATAGTGAAGGCGCGAAATCTTTAACTTCATCTGCTACGCCGTCACGATCACGATCAGACACTACCCAGACTTTGTCTTTTCGGGTTCCGACAAACAATACTGTGCCTTGTGGCGCCATTGCCATATCTCGAGCATCAGGAACGATGGCATACAGATCAATTTTGAATCCAGCCGGCATTTTGATGTTTTGCAGAATTTTTTTGAGATTCTCGGCCTTTGCACCGCCTTGCTCAATAAAGGTGTGGTCCCCCATTGTCTTGCCAGATGTCGCAAATACACCAATATCGGCCGATACGACCGTAGACAGCGCCAAGCCTGCTACACAGGCCGCGACTTTAGTCAGCTTCGCTTTCACTATTGTATTCCCCCAGGTTGTAAAGTTAACTACGCTTGGTAACTCCCAGTATAAAAGTACTTCGATCTATACTTACTTACAAGATATTTCTTAACATTTTCTTCGTAACTTATTTTAATATGATTCGGTATTTCGACTGGGTGTTAAATACACTTAGGGGGCAAACTGAACAGCTGTTTCCTCATACGAAGCCGCACTGGGATCATTCAGCAGAGTCTTTAAGAGGCTGTTCCGATTGTTGATAAAATTCTATCGGCAGAGCGGATACCATCTATGATGCAGGCCAGTGCGCAAACCGACATGTCGGGGATAACAAAATGTCGTCAACACCCAATTTAAAGGTTGCCATTGGCGGTCTCGGGGCAATTGGTCTGAAAGTCGCCCAATGTCTGGATGCTGGAGAAATTCCCGGTCTGGAACTCGCTGCGGTTTCTGCCAGAGATCAGGAAAAGTTAAAGCGCAATATTGGCGATTTCAGGCGCAAGCCCGATATATTGCCGATCGACCAACTGGGCCAGTACGCTGACATCGTCATCGAGTGTGCACCCAAAAGTGTTTTTACTGCTATTGCAAATTCTGCCATCGAAAATGGTTGCACTTTTATGCCGTTGTCGGTCGGTGCATTACTCGATAATATGGAATTGATTGATAGCGCTCGCAAAAAAGAAGCTGTTATCTTTGTGCCAACAGGTGCGTTGTTAGGCCTTGATGCAGTTAAAGCAGTATCGGAAGGCGAGGTTCACTCAATTACCCTGGTTACCCGCAAACCACCAACCGGTCTTAGTGGTGCTCCTTACTTAATAGAAAATGACATCGACATTGAAAAGTTGTCAAAAGCCAAACAGGTTTTTGCAGGTACAGCAAGAGAAGCCGCTAAGGCATTTCC
>CAZUMV010000368.1:0-1912 GCA_964621435.1 uncultured Thiotrichales bacterium
CTCACGCCTGGAATGAACCTATATTTGAGCTTATGCAGGCTTTTGAGAACGACGATCGGCCAACCACGATACCCATGATCGGACAGACCATTACAGTTGGCGAACCCTTCAGTGCGGAAAATTGGTGGGCAACGATTGAATAAGCATTCGATGCTTTCGCCAATGATTCGAACTAGCTAACGCCGATCTTGCTTAAAGCGCTTTCGACGTCCGACTGGATTTTGCTCCAATCGCCGCTTTTGACTGTCTGGCCGTCCAGAATCCAGGAACCACCAACGCATGGGATATTAGGAAGAGCCAGATAGTCAGATACCGTATCTCCATTAACACCACCGGTTGGACAGAAAACCACATCCGGAATTACTGAACCAATCGCTTTGATTATGCCCGGCCCTCCGGCGATATTCGCCGGAAACAACTTCAGTGCCGACAATCCAGTAGCAACACAACGGGACGCTTCGGTGACCGTTTGTACACCGGGCAAATAGGGAATATTTTGCGTGCGACAAACTTGATGTACGTCATCCAGATAGGCTGGACTAACAATAAACTTCGCGCCATTATCAATAACTGCTTTAGCTTCGTCCGCATTCCAGACGGTTCCTGCGCCAACGCAAATGGAAGCAACATTTTTTGCAATAGACCCAATTTTATCAACCGCACCTTCCGTTCTTAAGGTCACCTCAATCACCGGAATACCACCCGCCACCAATGCTTGCGCAAGCGCAATTTCATCAACACTTGGGTCAACTACGGCCACGGGTATAATGGGAGAAAGCTGCATGATGTCACGTATATCAGTCATAATTACTCTTCTGTTATTAATTCGTTAAAAATACAAGATGCGCCCTGTTCCGCCGGCGTAGCCACATTGCGGAACTGGGAAAACAATTCTCGACCCAAGCCGTGCTGTGAGTCTTTGTCAGGGGTCGCCTCAACCGTTCTACTTCGTATGGTTTGCTCATCAACCAAGAGCTCAAGCTTGCCAATATTGCCATCTAGCCGAATCATATCTCCATCTCGAACCAGCCCCAGTGGCCCACCAGCGCAAGCCTCTGGCGACATATGAATAGCAGCAGGTACTTTTCCTGAAGCGCCGGACATTCTGCCATCGGTCACTAGCGCCACTTGAAAACCCTTGTCCTGCAGCACACCCAATGATGGCGTGAGCTTATGAAGTTCGGGCATCCCGTTGGCCCGGGGACCCTGACTTTTCAAAACAATAATAACGTCACCTTCTAACTCCAAATTGCGAAAACTAGTAACGACATCGTCCTGGTCAGTAAATACTCTTGCCGGCGCTTCTACGAACCTGTGTTGCGATGCAACTGCCGAGACCTTGATTACTCCGCGACCCAAATTCCCATATATGAGTTTTAAACCGCCGGTAGCATCAAACGGTTCAGATACACTGGTTAAAACTGCGTTATCCAGACTTTCCATCGCCCCCTCACGCCACGAAACTTCCTTACCCTCTAAATAGGGATCATTTGTGTACAGGTCCAAACCATCTCCAGCAACCGTCTTGACGTCGGCATGTAATAAGCCGGCGCTAATTAATTCGCGCATCATATACTGAACACCGCCGGCAGCCTGAAAGTGATTCACATCGGCTTTCCCGTTAGGGTATACCCGCGCTATCAGCGGTACCACAGCAGAGATCTCGTCAAAGTCGTTCCAATCAATAAGAATGCCGGCCGCCCGCGCGATCGCGATCAGATGTAGCGTTAAATTAGTTGAACCACCTGACGCCATAAGCCCGACGATGGCATTGACGACTGCCTTTTCCGTTAACACTTCGTACGCTGGCGTATAGTTCTCGGAAAGCTGGGTCTGGCCTAATATTTTTTGGGCGGCCGTTCTGGTTAGAGCATCCCGCAATGGCGTACCCGGGTTCACGAACGAGGTGCCA
>CAZUMV010000369.1:0-1881 GCA_964621435.1 uncultured Thiotrichales bacterium
GAAAAAGAGTGGCAGCAGATGTGGTCAAAAGTCTGGTTGCTCGGTTGGCTTGAGCGAGACCTTGAAGAAACTGGAGATTATGTTTGTACTGAAATCGGCAGAGAGTCGATCATCCTTATCCGCCAGCAAGATCAATCTATCAAAGCATTTTTTAATGTCTGTCCGCACCGTGGTAATCGTTTGCTTGAAACCGGCATGGATAATATCGAAGACGTACTGACCTGCGGTTATCATGGCTGGCAGTACCAACTTAACGGCAAGTTCAAGCGTATCCCTAACGCTGAATTGTTTCCGCAAGGAAAACCGTGCGACGGATTGAGTGAGTTGCCGTGCGAGGTCTGGAATGGCTTTGTCTGGTTTAGTCTGGACAAAAATGCTATCCCGTTTGATGAGTATATGGCGCCGCTTAAAAAGCATTTTGAGCCTTATCACTTCGAACGCATGACCATGACCCGTGATGTCACTATTGAATGGCCATGCAACTGGAAAACCTCGGTGGACGCTTTTAATGAAACCTATCATGTCGCCGCGACTCATCCGCAGCTGAAGTGGTATCTGGATGACATGGATATTCAGATTGATTGCTATGATCGCCATTCACGCTATCTGGTGCCGTTTGGTGTCACCAGCCCGCATATTGATCGTGTTCCAGAAGTGCCGCCACCATTAAAATTCATGTTGGCCGAAGCGGGGATGGATCCAGCCGAGTGGAGCGGTCCAGTCGACAATATTCGCAAAGCGGTGCAAGCGCAGTTACGAATGCACGCAGAGCAAGAGGGGCGTGACTATTCCGACCTTAATGATGACCAGCTGACTGATGATTACAATTACCTGATTTTTCCAAACGTAACATTTAATACCCATGCTGATCACTTAATGCTATTCCGGCACCGTCCGCATGCTACCGATCCAAATCAAATGTATTTTGATGTCTGGATGCTCGAGTATATTGTCGATGAAGAAGAGCTCCCTGAGTATCGACCAAGGCACAAACACCACGAGTACGGCAGTAAATCAATGGGCATGGTGATCGATCAAGATGGCTATAACCTACCGCGCGTACAGCAGGGTATGAATAGTGCGGCCTATGACGGCCTATGGCTTGGAGATCTGGAAGTACGTATCCGGCATTTTCATAAAACGCTTGACGATTATGTGCAGCCAAAATCGGATGGTACATCGGCAGAAAAAGAAAACGGAAGTTTTGGCGCGCTATTCAAAAAACTGTTTTCCTGATGTGTACTAATTTGGGCGATTGCCCGAGCTACCGTTAATTTCTTTTGTGATGCGAGAATTCGATCAAATACTAAGTGCCTTTAAAGAAGGCGATTCGATTTTTATTCCGGGCGCATCTGCTGAACCAAGAGCGCTGGTTGAAGCACTTTCAAAGCAAAGCGCAGATCTACCGAAACTGCATATCACTAATACCTTTCTGCCCGGTATCAATACAGTCGATCTGGCGAGCCCAGATAACACACTATGTGAACGGGTTTTTTTTCCACGAGGCGGAAAGCTGTTCGGCACCGAAAGAGTAGAGTTCACCCGCAGTTCCTGGATGCAGGCTTATCAGTATCTAGAAAAGCAAAGCTTTGATTGGTTGGTGGTGCACCTTTCACCGCCGGATAAAAATGGTGCTTGTTCATTGGGGCCGAGCGTGGAATTTCTACCGATGCTGCTACAAAAAAATTGCAAAATAATTGGCATCATAAATGAGAATATGCCCAAGCTACCGGGTGCACCAACACTTGATGTTGGTAAGTTAGATTTGAAAATTGGAATTAGCGACCCTTTGGTAACGTATGATACGAGTCCAGCAGACAGCGTATCGAAAAAAATCGCAGCTAATTTGTCTGCCTTGGTTGACGATGAGTCAATATTGCA
>CAZUMV010000370.1:0-1876 GCA_964621435.1 uncultured Thiotrichales bacterium
ATATAAAACCACTAATGGGGCTGCCGATGCCGACTTTTCCGAGTTCGGCAAACGCTGCGTACAGATCATTGTGACTTGAAATATTGTTGATTAATGCAACTTCGTCGGCAAGCCCAGCGAGGTTTACTTCCTGGCTATCTACAGATGAATAGTAGGTGTTGTAGTAATCCCGGATTTTTTGTTCGGCGGAGCCAGCTTTAACGTTTGTTCTGGCACTGGTTTCTTCGATTATCGTTCTTATATTTACTTTAGCTTCATCAGCCAGCTTTCCAAACATGCTGTAGTCAGATTTATCTGCGGGGATCTCGGTGTTCTTTAACCAGGTGCCGTTAACATAGTCATAGAAATCGTCTGCAGCATTTACCGATAAATCGAAGCCGGATTTATCAATGCCGGATTTTGTTGCCAACGATTGTGGTACCGGGCTGGTAGCGCAAGCGACCGTGATGAATGCGGTAAGCGAAATAATAAGTGCAGTACGAAGATTACTAAGATGCATGGCGTGTCCTTGGTATCAAAATTACGATGCCAAAGAATATACCATGCGCCCGCGCTCAGGTTTGCAAAATTAGTTTATCTAAGCCAAATCAGCTCTACGAATGCGGGTACATCAACATAAGGGTTTCGGTTGCCTTGGTACTCGAAAGCGGCATTGTTTCGGTCAATTTCTTTTTGGCTCACCGGGTCTTGTTGGTGCCACTGCAGTAATAAATTGAGATACCAATCTTCAAATACCTGCTTATTATTCCGCTCAAGTACGGCATCTGCATTGTTGCTGTTGCTAGCCCAGGTAGAGATGATGTCTTCGTAGCGTGTTGCTATATAAAATTGCGCTCGGGCAAGATCACCTTTGAACTCATCAATCGGTTCAAAAACAAAACCACTGTAGCCGGAGCTGGCATTGGCCAGACCAACTTTTGAGCCATTGCTCGAAGTAAAGGTGGTGTTGGAAACTTCGCCATAGGGATGGCTGCTACGCTCGGAATTAACAAAGCCGTCGGTTAGAAAAATATGATGCACATCTGAATTCATGGGTTCTCTGTCGCCACCAAACCAGCTGCGCGGAAAAGAATGCTCGCGGTTATAACAATCGCCCTCGCGGCGAAAACTACCACATTGATCGTTGATCGCCGTGAATATATAACTTTCATTACCGTTCGGGTTTTCGGAATAAATATCCAGAATGCTACCGTCTTTTTCAAAATACAGATCTATTTCTATATCACCATAAAAACCCCACAGTGCGCCATAGCCTCGTACCGAGTGATCTTTAATGATTCCATGTAGTGCAGTTTTGAGTGCATAGCCACGCAGGTTTTTCGCCGAACTGTAATAGGGGTCTAACGTTGGGTCAGGATCATTTTGCCCTTGGTTGCGGATAGAAAATGTTTTACGTTCGGCTGAACCGAATTCTCCGCCACTAATGAGCGTTTCGTTATTACTAGTAATCACATAACTACCGGCGCCATAATTACAGCAAATGCCGTCGCCGTAAGTGTCTGTGATATTGAACGTATAATCGCCGTCTACCAAACAAAGGTTTTGAGCGTATTCGGTGTTGTTACTAAACCCTGTGCCGGTGGCAACCACTTTTCCTGCAGCGTCACGCAACTCCCAACTCGTCTCGGAACCATATCTATCTGTCGTCAGAGTGATATCGACATCAGTATGTTGGCAGCCGTTAGGTTCCGGTGAGCCTTCATCTGGTTCTGGCGCAGCCTCAACTGCAGGCAAGAAGTTATCAACATAAACTATTTCTCGTCCGTCAAAACCGGCACGATCATAGAAGCGCAAGCCAATTTCAATTTCTTCAGTGTTGGTCGCTTGGTATTCATAGCTCAGCGTTTGCCACTGGCCAACCAGTTGCGGAAATGAG
>CAZUMV010000371.1:0-1853 GCA_964621435.1 uncultured Thiotrichales bacterium
GCTGTTAATACCGGCACTTAGTTTACTTATTTCGTTACCACTAATGATCTTGTTCATTATGTGGCCGGAACGGAATACGATAGCTGTAGCAGGTTTCGCGGTACCGGTAGCTATTGTCTGGTATTGCCTGGCGGGCTTTTTCGGCTCCTGGTGGGCTGCCCCCACATATGTGGTTGTGCAGGCATTAGTTCCGCCGCAACAACGTACTTTGGCATGTGCTGCTTTATTATTTGTTATCAATCTTATCGGGTTCGGGATTGGGCCTTTATTTGTAGGATTTTTCTCGGATCGGTTCGAACCCATTTATGGCGACCACTCGGTCCGGTACGCGTTGTTAATTATGATGGCCACATACGTGATCGGCTTTATCTGCTATTTTATGGCGAGCCGCGGTTACAATAGCCAACGCTATGAAGAACGGCAAAAAAGGTAGATATAACCATGAAAGAAATCGTTGCCCAGCTAACCGCGCCCGGCGCACCATTTGAGTTTGAAGATGCGGAAATTCGCGGCATGCAGTGTCGCGTGTTTAAAGATGCTCCCGGCTACCTCAGCGAACTTTATACCGGGCTAAAAAACCATCGCGGCAAAACCATGGCTGTCTATGAAGGTCGTCGACTCGAATATGATGATGGCATCCGTGAAGCCGCAA
The DNA here is from genome assembly GCA_964621435.1 of uncultured Thiotrichales bacterium. GTDB lineage: Bacteria > Pseudomonadota > Gammaproteobacteria > CAZUMV01 > CAZUMV01 > CALIRD01. The sequence continues at coordinate 653 of CAZUMV010000371.1, forward strand.
ATCTGGCGCACTACCTGAAAGACACAAGGGGCATCACTACAGGACAACACGTGGCGATTGCAATGCGTAATTGTCCAGAGTGGATCACTGCCTTTATCGCGGTCACTTCGATTGGCGCAGTTGCAGTGCTGGTTAATAGTCGTGGTACGGCAGACGACGTTGCCTACAGCGTCAAGAGCACTGATTGCGATTACCTTATTACCGACTCGTCGATTGAGCCAAATCTAGCGGGTACTGATATCGAAAATTTAAGCCACTGTGTTTTTGATCTAAACACAGGCGCTTTAAAGTGCGACGGGCAGCTAGTCACGTTGGATGACGAAGCCCTGGAAATACCCGAGGTACGTCGCGCGCCAGAAGATCCGGCCATTGTTATTTTTACCTCAGGCACTACCGGCAGACCCAAAGGCGCAGTGTTAACGCACCAGGGATTAATGACCGGCCTGAAAACCAATCAATTTTCTACCGCCGTAATCGGCATGCAAATGGCGGCAAAATACAATCTGGATCTGGCCACCTTGGCCGCTAACCGACCGCAATCCAGTACCCTGCTGATGTTTCCTTTGTTCCATGTTAGCGGCTGTTTATCGATCATGCTGCAGAGCCTCGTTGACGGCGGCAAAATCGTGATGCTGAAAAAATGGGATGCACAACAGGCATTGGAATTCATGCAGGCTGAAAAAGTCACCGCCTTCCCCGGTGTACCGACCATGCATTGGGATTTACTGCAGGTGCCCAACCGCGATGACTATGACCTGTCTGCGCTAACCTCGGTATCTGTCGCTGGCCAGTCAATTTCACAGACTATGCTAAAAGCAGTATCCGAAGCGTTTCCACAGGTTGTGCTCGGCACCGGCTACGGCATGACTGAAGCTAATGGTGCGGTTACCCTTACCATCGGTGAAGACTTGATGAGCAATCCCACCAGCGCCGGTCAAAAAGTTGCTACCACAGAGATTGTCATCATGGATGACGACGATAACCAGCTAAGCACTGACGAGGTAGGCGAAATATGTTTGCGCGGCGCCACCATTATGCAAGGCTATTACAATCAGGATGAGGCTAACGCCAAGTGCTTGCGTGGTGGCTGGTATCATACCGGCGACGTTGGTTACCTTGATGATCAGGGCCGACTTTATATCGTTGACCGACAAACAGACATGATCATCAGCGGCGGCGAAAACATTTACTGCGCCGAAGT
>CAZUMV010000372.1:0-1838 GCA_964621435.1 uncultured Thiotrichales bacterium
GTTTACGGTTAAGGATGCTGCTGCCGCGCGTAAGTCCTCCTTTGTCGCCATCAGCATTATGAGTTTGTTTTATCTCATGGTTGTGATTATTGGTTTTGGTGCTATTGCTATTCTCAATGACAATCCCGGCCAATACTTTGACGCCGCTGGAAAACTGAAAGGTGGCGGCAATATGGTCGCGGTACATATCGCACATTTCGTTGGTGGCGACTTTCTGCTTGGCTTTATGGCTGCAGTCACCTTTGCAACGATCCTCGCAGTGGTTGCAGGTCTGACACTCTCGGCATCTGCAACTATAGCCCATGACTTGTATCGGACTTTTTCCGGCGAACGTCATTCAGAAAAAACCGAGATGATTATCATGCGCTCATCGGTAGTCGGAGTCGGCATCGTGGGCATTATACTAGGCGTAATTTTTGAAGATCAAAATGTCGCCTTTGTCACTACTTTTGCTCTGGCGGTTTCCGCCAGTGTTAACGCCCCGATCCTGATCGCATCGATGTATTGGCGTGGGCTTACTACGCGCGGCGTTGTATGGAGTGGCATTGTCGGGCTGGTGTCGTCGGTAATCCTGATCGTACTCGGACCATTGGTCTGGGTGAATGTACTTGGAAATACCCAGGCTATATTCCCGTACGGTTACCCGACCATTGCCACCCTGCCGATCACATTAATCTGTATCTGGTTATTTTCGGTTACTGACAAAAGTGAGCGAGCCAAAGTGGACCGCGCCGGCTTTGAGGAACAATATATTCGTTCGGAATTGGGAGTGGGAGCAGAAGCCGCTAGCAACCACTAGGCCTTCATGCTCACCCACGCGCTTTCCTTAGAGCGATAAACCGCCATAGCGCTGACCAAATGCCCGGATCGCCGCCGGCAAACCGCCTTGTGCGTTTTCTAAAAACTCACGAATATATGGTTCTGCGCTCGGCGCAACCTGGGAGTAGATGTCTTTACAAATCTGGTGTGCAGCAATACCCTCCCATTTCACCGGCAACATTTCTTCTGGCAGTTGGGGGTCTTTCAATAGTACCCGACGATACTCATGGATCAACATCGTGCGCAATAAAAAAGCATCCTCTGCAGAAAACGACTGGCTTTGAACCTTTTTCATATAGGGCCTATAAACTTGACAAAAATCCTGATAGTGCTCGGCAACTTCATCAAGCCGCCATTTGTCATACACGAGTTTTTTCAAGTTCGTCTGGGAACGAGCATCAGATGGCAGTGCATTAAACAATACCACCATGTCGGATAATTTATATTCCGCAAGTAATGCCTGCAGGGCATCCATATCGCCTGAGGGGTGACCAAACACAGAAGGCTTAAGTTGCGCAAAGCCCAGCCATGCCAAGCCGCGTTTGAGTTCCTCAAGCTTGACCGAATCGCCAGACTGATCGATCATCGCCAAAGTCCATTCATGCTCGGACTCTATGGCTGTTTTCGCATAGATCCGTTCAGCCGCGATAGCGGCGTGGCGCTTACCGTGATCACTAAAGCGGTAGTAACTACAACGCCCTATTTTTTCAGATTCGAGCAAGCCGTCTTTGACCAACCGATAGACCGAGGTTCGCACCAGCCTTTCATTGACGCCAAACTTTTCCATCACGTCGATCACGCTCGACAGCCAGATACTGCCGCTGTGCACCGCGACAGTGTCACCAAATATCGTGAATATCAGAGACGTTGCACTGATGCGTGCTTGCAGCAAACGTTTTTTGACAAAGTCTTCCATTGGGGATTGCGCGGTCCGCTGTAATTAGTATTGGTCGAAATCTACTCTAACAGTATCGGATATGGGATGTGCCTGACAACCTAAAATATATCCGGCTTCGACC
>CAZUMV010000373.1:0-1837 GCA_964621435.1 uncultured Thiotrichales bacterium
TTCACCCATCGGGTTACTTTTAGTATCGTGCTGATGCAAAAGATCAAGATTCAGGCTTTCTGGCCAGAATCCCGGATTCGATTTCTCAACAGTGGAAGGGCTGCCATGTGCGATCGGACATTTGCCGCCCATACCTTCTTGGTTTTTATTCATGTTTGTTCTCCTTGGTTTTTGGATGTTGTGCTTTGGGTTCTTGAAGGTAAAGATAGCGAAAACAATAATTAGAGTAAAACGATATATATTCATTATAATATTCGTATTATACTAATTATTAATCGAGACCTTCATATAGATATCATGAACAAAACACTACCAAGCTTGAAACAATTGGAGTATCTGGTCGCTTTGAACGATACCGAGCATTTTGGCCAAGCAGCGCAGCGTTGCCATATTGCGCCATCAACGCTGAGCGTCGGTATTCGGGAGCTCGAAAGTCTGTTGGGCGTTGCATTAGCAGAACGTGACAAGCGCAATGTATTAATGACCACGGTGGGGAAAAAAATTGCCGCTAACGCCCGGCAGATATTGCGAGACACCGAAGATATCGTAGACTTGGCTGCTGCGACCAAAGAGCTTATGACCGGGGATATGCGTTTAGGTGTCATACCAACCATTAGTCCTTTTTTACTGCCGCGAGTGTTGCCAAAACTAAACAAGAAATTCCCTAATCTAAAATTGTTTCTCCGGGAGGAACGCAGTGACCCGGTCCTGGCGTTACTGCGTAAAGGAGAAATCGACGTTGCGTTGATCGCGTTACCATTTGAGATTGATGGCTTGGCATCGAAGGTATTAATGGATGATAGTTTCAAATTTGCGTGCAGTGAGAATCATCGTTTTGCAAACCGCAAAAGCATTAGTACCGAAGACCTTGCCACGGAATCATTGATGTTGTTGGAAGAGGGTCATTGTTTGCGCGGACACGCGCTGGATGCCTGTCAACTATCGCTGGGGCCTGAGCGGGCGCAATTTGAAGCCTCCAGTTTGCATACGCTGGTTCAAATGGTCGCTGCGGGCATTGGCGTTACCTTATTACCGCAACTAGCAATAGATGGAAACGTCGCGAAAGGGTCAGGTATTAAACTTATCCCGTTAGATTTTCCAGCGAGTCGACAAATTGGAGTGGTATGGCGTCAGTCATCCCGCCATGCCGAGGAGTTTGAAATACTTGGTAAGATTTTGGGCGCTTAAGAATATATAGATGACATTATAAAGCTCATAAGGAGTAAGCATTATGAATAATCAGGAACTCGGTATCGTCATTCAGCGCTGCGCTGTCGTTATGCACGAAGATCATTCCGGTTATTGGAAGTTCGAATATGGCGGTGATTTAGTTTTCGTACTTACCGACGAGTCGCATAACCGGATGCGGGCAATGACTGCAGTTAGTGATCTCAAGTCTATTCGTGCCGATCAATGGCCGATTCTTATGGCGGCCAATTATGACCGTGCCCTGGATGCGCGATATTGTATTAAAGATGACATGTTGTGGTCAGCTTTTATCCACCCGCTCAACGAACTCGGAGATAGTCAATTTCTTGACGCGCTGGAGCAAGTGGTTATGCTTGCGAAAAATTATGGTTCTAGCTACGCAAGTTCGGATTTAATATTTGCCGGCTGATTCAACACCTCTCTATCCAGGCTAAGTAATGATAGCTTAAGTACTCTCGTTACTAATAACCCAATTGCGTGTCGACAATGTTTAGCATCGGTTCGCCCGCCTGATAGCGTCTAATATTTTCTATTGCCAGTTCCAGCACCTTACCTATTGCATCTCCGCCTCTGGCCGACAAATGTGGCGTGATAATGACATTGGTTTCCCGCCACAAAGGGTGATCGA
>CAZUMV010000374.1:0-1802 GCA_964621435.1 uncultured Thiotrichales bacterium
GCGCTAATGGCGCACGGATCGCGCTGGCGCCACAAAAGGACTGGGCGGCCAATAACCCAGCCGAGCTTTCCAAGGTATTGGCTAAACTGGGCGAGATTCAAACCGACTATAACAAGCGCAACAAACGCCGCCCGATTTCTATGGCTGACTTGATTGTGTTGGGCGGCGCAGCAGCAATTGAACAAGCAGCGGCCGCAGGAGGCGTTAAAGCAACGGTACCATTCGCTGGAGGTCGAGGCGATGCAAGTCAAGCGCAAACCGACGTCGCGTCGTTTGCTTTGCTTGAGCCAACTGCCGATGCATTCCGCAACTACTACAATGCCGCCAGCGCCTATCGCCCGCCGACCGAGATGCTGGTCGATAAAGCGGATCAGCTTAGTCTCACCATTCCGGAAATGACCGCGCTCATTGGTGGCTTACGAGTATTAGGTGCCAACACTGGCAACAGCGCGCACGGTGTATTCACTGATCGCTTCGGCACGCTAAGCAATGACTTTTTTGTCAACTTACTGGATATGTCTACGGTTTGGAAAAAAGCTAGCACTGATGGTGTCTATCAAGGCATGGATCGAGAAAGCGGCGCGGTTAAATATACCGCGACTCCAGTAGATCTGATCTTCGGCTCAAATTCTGAATTACGTGCAATCTCCGAAGTGTATGCGTTCGACGACGCCAATGAGCGTTTCGTTAATGACTTCATTGCCGCGTGGACGAAAGTTATGCGGCTGGACCGGTTTGATCTTTAGTAGACTTAGTGAAAAGAAAAAGGGCTGCAGATATGCAGCCCTTTTTTTGCATTTAGCACATTACCGTTGATTTTAGGCTGACTTTTTCTTTAAGTGCACCAACAATAATGATATCGCCGCGGGCGTAATTCCAGGGATTCTAGAAGCCTGACCTAACGTGGTTGGACGCTGGTCAGCTAACTTCTGCCGCACCTCATTCGACAAGCCAGTGACGTTGTCATAGTTCAGAGTTTCTGGCAGCTGTTTATTTTCATGATTGCGTGAACGCTCGATTTCCTGATGCTGGCGATCAATATAACCTGAATACTTGATCTGGATTTCGACCTGCTCACCAGAGCGAGAGTTTTCCAACGCCGGGCCCGCGGTCTCCAGACTTACCAGATCTTTGTAGTTAACTTCCGGACGCTTTAGCAAAGACTCCAGAGAATGTTCGCGATTCAGTGTATCACCAAATACCTTTTTCATTTGCGCATCGGTCAATGCTGATGGTTGCAGTACCGTGGCGCGTAATCGTTGCAATTCACGCTCAACCGCTTCGGTGTGCTCCTGAAACTGGCGCCATTGCGATTCACCGACCATACCCATCTCGTATGCAACTTCTGTTAGCCGCAGATCGGCATTGTCTTCGCGCAACAAGAGACGATGTTCAGCGCGCGACGTAAACATGCGGTAGGGTTCCAAAGTGCCTTGGGTAATCAAGTCGTCAACCAACACACCGATATATGCTTGATCACGACGCGGATACCAGGGCTCTTTTTCCTGAATCGATAAAGCAGCATTGAGACCCGCTAATAAACCCTGTGCACCGGCTTCTTCATAACCGGTCGTACCATTGATCTGCCCGGCGAAATACAAACCGTTCACAAACTTGGTTTCCAAAGTTGGCTTTAGATCGCGTGGGTCAAAAAAGTCATACTCTATGGCGTAGCCCGGACGCGTGATATGCGCATTTTCGAAACCGGTAATTGAACGTACAAAATCGAACTGCACATCAAAAGGCAAACTGGTCGAAATACCGTTCGGGTAAACCTCGTGCGTTTCCAAACCTTCTGGTTC
>CAZUMV010000375.1:0-1775 GCA_964621435.1 uncultured Thiotrichales bacterium
CGGTGTATCGAAAGTAATACCAAGCTCCTCAAATCTGGATTTCACCGCTGCTCTTCCCGAATGTTTACCCAATACCAACTTGTTGGTATTCCAACCGACATCTTGCGCCCGCATAATCTCATAGGTTTCACGATGCTTAAGCACCCCATCCTGATGAATACCTGCTTCATGCGCAAATGCGTTCGCTCCGACAATCGCTTTGTTGGGCTGCACCGGAAACCCGGTAATGCTCGAGACCAATTTAGATGCAGAAACAATGTGCGTGGTATCAATTTGCGTGGTCACCGGCGATTGATCAGCACGAGTTTTTACGGCCATAACGATCTCTTCCAGTGAAGCGTTGCCCGCCCGCTCACCCAAACCGTTTATCGTACACTCGACTTGCCGGGCACCGCCGTGTACTGCCGCCAAAGAGTTAGCCACTGCCAAGCCCAAATCATTGTGGCAATGGGTAGAGAAAATCGCCCGATCTGAATTAGGAATATTCTCGATTAAATTTTTAATAAGCGCACCGTACTCACCAGGCACGCCATATCCCACAGTGTCCGGGATGTTAATGGTGCTCGCACCTGCATCGATAGCTGCCTCGATTATCCGGCATAAAAACTCAAATTCTGATCGCGTGCCATCTTCGGTTGAGAACTCCACATCATCAACCAGATTTCTTGCGAGCTTAACCGACTTGACCGCTGCTTCAATAACTTGCTCGGGCTCCAGCATCAACTTATGCTGCATATGGATTGGTGAGGTCGCAATAAAGGTATGAATGCGTCCGGCATTCGCCTTTTCGATCGACCGCCCAGCGCGCTTGATGTCAACTTCGGTTGCTCTGGCCAAACTACAGATACGACTATCTTTTATGACTTCGGCAACCGCACGGATCGCATCCAGGTCACCCTCGCTGGCAATTGCGAAACCTGCCTCAATTACATCGACCTGCATCTTTTCGAGCACCTTGGCAATACGGATCTTGTCTTCTTTGGTCATTGACGCACCCGGGCTTTGCTCGCCATCGCGCAGCGTAGTGTCAAATATAACGAGTTGGTCTTGAGGCATTTTAATTCCAAACAGTTGGTATTGAAGATAGTGACAATAATATGCCATAGCGATGAGTGAATGCATGTTATTTCATGCTTTTAATGAGTAAATTTTAGTGTTTTTCTCTATGGATTAGTATTTATGGCATACTAATCACTCATTACTGCCATAAATATGATTATATTAGCTCATGGATCTTGATAAAACTGACCGCAAACTACTTACTGTGCTGCAAGCACAAGGACGCATTAGCATTAACGACCTGGCGACCGAGGTTGGATTGTCGGCCACACCGTGTACGCGCCGACTTAAACGCCTAGAGGAAACAGGAGTGATCACCGGTTATTCAGCACGACTTGACCAGACTGCGCTAGGCCTAGATTTAACTGCAATTGTTGGTATCACTATGGACCGGCATACGCCGGAGCGCTTTGAGAATTTCGAACAGCACATTGTTGATTTCGAAGAAGTCATCGAATGCAGCATTGTCACCGGCCAGAGCGCGGATTACCTGGTGAAGGTTGTTGTTAACGACATGCATCACTTTGAAGAATTTTTGCTAAAGAAACTATCTCGTATAGAAGGTGTAACGGGACTGCATTCGAGCTTTGTACTGCGCAAGGTAATTGACCACGCGCAATTACCGGTGTAACCAGCGCCATCAAAACAAAAAAGGGCTGGCAAGCCTAATGCTTGCCAGCCCTATTAATATTGACCCGTCGTTAAGCGCCTTAATT
>CAZUMV010000376.1:0-1754 GCA_964621435.1 uncultured Thiotrichales bacterium
GCAATGGAATACTCCACCAAAACCGGCTGCTTGGCGGCAATTTCCTCATCATCGGTTGCTTGCACAGGCACCCGGCGCTTTCTTAGCCAGGCATATTCGAGGGCGGTAAAAAATCCGGTAAAAAGCGTGCCAATAACGAGCACTAATTCCAAATCAAATGGCATTCCTTTTCCTTGTCATTTTATTTATTTTTCTGCCTTTAATACCGCAAGAAAAGCCTCTTGTGGAATTTCGACTTTGCCGATTTGTTTCATTCTCTTTTTACCCGCTTTTTGCTTTTCTAACAACTTACGCTTACGCGTAATATCGCCGCCATAGCATTTTGCAGTTACATTCTTACGCAACGCCTTGACGTTACTACGCGCCAGTATATGTGATCCGATGGCCGCCTGGATCGCCACCTCAAACATTTGACGCGGTATTATCTCACGCATTTTCTCGGTAAGTTCGCGACCACGTCGCTGGCTGACGCTTTTATGAATAATGACCGCTAGCGCATCTACCTTGTCACCATTAATCAATATATCAAGCTTTACCAAAGGCGCTGCTTCAAAACGCAAAAACTCGTAGTCAAAAGAAGCGTAACCTCGACTGACCGACTTAAGTCGATCAAAAAAGTCGAGCACCACTTCATTCATCGGAATCTCATAAACAAGTTGCACTTGATTGCCGAGATAGGTCATTTTTTTCTGCACACCGCGCTTTTCGATACACAGTTTTATCACATCACCGACAACGGTCTGCGGCATCAGAATATTTGCCTGGATAATCGGCTCACGAATTTCCGCAATGTAATTACTTTCAGGTAAATCTGCCGGATTGTGAATATTTAGAACTTCACCCTTATTTGTCTCGACTTCGTAAACGACGGTTGGCGCTGTGGTGATTAAATCCAGATTATATTCGCGCTCTAAACGCTCCTGAATAATCTCCATATGCAACATACCCAAGAAGCCACAGCGGAAACCAAAGCCCAAGGCTTGCGAAGTCTCCGGCTCGTAATTCAAAGAGGCATCATTCAACCGCAGTTTTTCCAAGGCATCGCGAAAATCCGGGTAACTATCGGAACTGGTTGGAAACAGTCCGGCAAAAACCTTCGATTGCATTTCTTGAAATCCCGGCAATGGTTCAGCCGCCGGATGATCGGCGCTGGTAAAGGTGTCACCTACTCGCGCCGCATCGATATCTTTCATTCCGGCAATCACATAGCCAACTTCTCCGGCATCCAGCGAATCTGTATCTTTTGCTTTGGGGGTAAATATTCCCACCTTGTCGACCAGGTGGTTACGGCCTGTTGCCATGGCCAATAACTTTTGTCGCGGCAGTAAGCTACCACTCATGACCCGCACCAAAGAAACAACGCCCAGATAATTGTCAAACCACGAGTCAATTATCAATGCTCTCAATGATTTTTCAACAACTGGCTTGGGCGGTGGAATCAACGCAACGATTTGCTCGAGTAATGCCTCGACGCCAGCACCGGTCTTGGCACTTACATGCAGCGCGTCTTGCGCGTCTATACCGATCACATCCTCGATCTCGCTAGCAACGCGATCAGGATCTGCGGCGGGCAAGTCAATTTTATTAAGCACGGGTATTACTTCAAGATCGAGATCTAGTGCGGTGTAGCAGTTAGCAACGCTTTGTGCTTCCACACCTTGACTCGCATCAACGATCAACAAAGCCCCTTCGCATGCTGATAAGGAACGAGAAACCTCGTAAGAAAAATCGACATGCCCGGGCGTATCGATAAA
>CAZUMV010000377.1:0-1737 GCA_964621435.1 uncultured Thiotrichales bacterium
TCATCCATTGCCGTCTTGATAGAATTGGCGGTCATCAAACCAAGAAAGGTACGGTGCGGTGATCTGGCCACCCCGCCCTCATGGCAGGCAGCGCAAAATTGCTGATAGATTTGTTCGCCATCAACCTTTGCTAGCGGCGCTTCAACGACGGCATTTGTTGGCTTGCCAGTCTTGACCTCAGCAGTATCCGCCCTGACTTGTTGCTGATCTGCTTGTTTACAACCACCAACCAATGCGAGCAGCAACAGAACAAATAGAAGGCGCTTGATCACGCGATTGCTTCGTAAAACTGTAAATCCATCTCGTCGGACAGGCATTCCATAATGGGCGGCACCAAGTCATCATGAAACGAACTTGCCTGATGGGCTTCAAACGCGGCTTCATCTTTAAAGCGCGAATAAACAATATAAGTATTGGGTTTTTCAGCGTGCCGAATCACATCGTAGACCAGTGTTCCCGGCTCATGCTTGTGCGTAAGCTCTGAAAGCTCCGTTTGTAAACGTTCAAAATCCGCAACTTTTTCCGGCTTGACGTATAGAGTAGCGACAAATGTTTTCATGAGATTTCTCCGTATTAAATCTTTCTAAAATTATTCCAGCGTTAGAGGCTAAAGACCAAACTCTTCGATAACTTGTTTTTGGAGTTTGAATTTCTGAATTTTACTGGTCGACATCGGCCATTCGGTCACTGTAGTGACGTAACGAGGCACCTTGAAGCTAGCGATTTCCCCCTTACAATATGCGATCATTTCTTCCGACGTAACAGAAGCTCCGTCTTGCAACTCAAGGCACGCAGCAGCAACTTCGCCCATGCGCGCATCAGGTACACCGACGACCTGCGCTAATTTCACGGCGTCATGAGTTTGTAAATGCGCTTCAATTTCCGCGGCAGCGACATTTTCACCACCCACCTTGAGCATATCTTTCAATCGACCATGGAACATAATTTGACCCTCGCTATCCAGCGAGCCTACATCACCAGTATGAAACCAGCCATCCTTGAATGACTCATTGGTCTTTTCACTATCTTTGTAGTAACAGTTACAGACGGAATCGCCACGCACGACTATTTCGCCGCGTTCGTCGATTGCCGCTTCTTGACCCGTTTCGCTATTGACTATTTTCACTTCCCAGCCAGACAACGGCACACCCAGTCTCGTCAACCGGGTCTCCAGAGGATCACTAAGTCTGCTGGTACAAACCGTTCCAGCGGTTTCTGTCATACCAAAGGTGCCGACCTGAATTGCGTTCGGCATTACTGCAGCAACTTTTTCCGCCAGTTCTTTGGGTTGCACGGCAAAATTACTATTCATGACACGAATACTGGATAGATCTGTATTCGGAAACTCAGGATGGTTAACCAAATCTGAAATAATAGTAACAAAGCATGGATACGCGGCAGTCACATTGTTGTCTGCCAACATTTTTAGCGCCAGAGTGGTGTCAAAGTACGACATAGTCTGATAGCTACCACCTTCCGCCAGAATAGCGAGCAATGGCAGAATTCCGGCAATGTGGCACAGTGGTAGGGGCGACCAGAATTTGTCTTTACCGGTCAGCTCATACCGTTCCGCTAACGCCCTGCTGTTGTTGAGCATCGCGCGATGATTGATTGGGCAACCTTTGGGATTCGAAGTTGTGCCGGACGTGTATAACATCAATCCTGGAGTATCCGCGTCCACAGCAGCCGCGGTCGCAAAGACGCTTTCGAGCGGCGTTTGCGCAGCCAATTGATTAA
>CAZUMV010000378.1:0-1687 GCA_964621435.1 uncultured Thiotrichales bacterium
TTCGTTACCCCGCTCCGACGGCAATTGCCTAATAATACCTGGGTCAAAGAATTGGTGTATCACCGACGCGCACTTGGTGTCACCAGTTTTATTTATGCAGGTTTACACACGGCTGTTTATCTGGAACGCAAATGGGGTGCGGGTTTGATTCTCAAGGAAGGTCTTGACCCGGGATTGACAACTGCGTGGATTGCATTCGCAATTTTTACGCTATTGGCAATAACCAGTAATAACAGATCAGTAAGGGCACTTAAATCAAGCTGGAAAAAAATACATCGCCTTGTGTATCCAGCCGCTCTATTGGTGTTCGCACATTGGATACTTACAGCGTTTGAGCCCACGACCGCATACTTTTGGCTGAGCGTGTTTGCAATATCACAACTAGTACGGTTTTTTCCTCGTAAGCATACAAAGGTAAAAAAACTGACGAATAACTAAACATTGCAGTGAACGACAACAATAACTATATTGGTAAAAAATGTACCGCGGGGAAAAAATGAGCGCAGAACACTCCGGCAGCTGCTTATGCGGCGAAGTCAAATACAAGATTATCGGCGAGCCACAACGCTTTTATCATTGCCATTGTCAGCGTTGCCGAAAATCAACCGGTACCGGCCACTGCAGTAATATATTTATCGCCACAGAATCGATTGCATGGCTTAGCGGCGAAAACCAACGCCGATCTTTTAAAGTGCCGGACGCAGAAAGATTCACCCGGCACTTTTGCAATAACTGCGGTAGTCCGCTACCCGCGCATTTACCGAGCGGAGACTTGGCTATTGTCCCGGCGGGCTCATTAGACACGGACCCGAATTTCCAACCGCAAGCAAGAATCTTTCAGGATTCACGCGCTGATTGGTCCTGCGAAAGTGACATTATTCCATGTTTCGACCAATATCCTGAATAAAACAGCAACGAAATGTTTACGAGAAAATTATTGTTTAGCGACTAACATAACCAGTGCAAAGTCAGTTAAGCCCGCGCTTTGTAATCCAGCCAAACTTCCAGACCAGCAACATTCAAGCTTGTATCCACTAACAACAGATCTTCTGCTTCTTGTGCAGTTAAATTTGACCCGACTTTTTCAACTTCCGTCTTGAAGAAAAGAGACATAGCGTTTGTTATATCTTCGGTACGATTTGTAGAATCGACAAACTTATGAGCCATATCTACAAGAGCGTCAATTTGGCGATGCAAGCGCGCAACCAGGGGCTGGATATTTTCGATCATACCGTAATGGGTTAAAAACACCCGCTCGGGTTTGAGGGCCGCAATCCGGCTTATCGAAGTTTTTAGTGCTTCGGGATCAAATTGCACCGGTGTAGTGGTCGGGATAATTAATATATCACCCTGGTTGTCAAACTGACGATACGAGAGACCAAAAGTATCGCCACTAAAAACACCCTCACTCAAAGCATCGTAAATACAATAATGGTGCTTGGCATGCCCCGGGGTATCCAGGAAAAGTAGCTCTCGGCCATTGAAATCCAGTTTTTGATTATCTTCAACAACGATCATTCTATCTTTGGGAATTGAAACTAACTGTCCGTAAGTTTTAGCCACCTGCGCTTTACCATAAACCGCCTCGGCACCGGCCTGTAACTTACTCGGATCGAACATATGAAAAGCACCGCGAGGATGGATTACCAACTGCGCATTCGGACAAAGCTCCATCAGGCGCCCGGCG
>CAZUMV010000379.1:0-1649 GCA_964621435.1 uncultured Thiotrichales bacterium
TTGGGAAGACCAAATTCCAAGTTGGTTCTACCCAAAATAGCTTTACAAGAAAAATTCAACAGGTTCTCCGTTCATCGTTACCTGTGGGGCTCCCTCCTCATTCCAGCGCAGCAGCGTGACATGCCACAAATCAGGTTGCTGTCTGGAAGGATCAATCAACCCGGCTTCACCAGACTCTCGGACCCTATCCGCAACCTTCCAACTGGCGGGTTCATGACCTTCTGCCAAATCAGATTGCCAGTTCCTACTTGCCAATTGACGCATATCCTTTGCTTCAGGGTGTCTTAAATCCAGTAGTCGACAGGGCTCGACATTAAAGCTAAGCAATACCCGCGGAGGATCATCTTGACTTGCGTACTTACGCATGGCGATTCGCGCACTTTTCTCATCCTTGCTTAAGTAGAGCGCATCTTCTCCCGCCCGATTGTATCTGGCGGCCGGACGTTCAGCAGAATTTCGTGTTAGTAGTATGTCTACGTCTCTGGCAAAGGCGATTTTTACGAATATCCCTGACAGTTCAGTAAACACGTTTCAAACAGCCATTAGATAAACAATCTCTTTATTGAAGAAGACAGCTAGCGACCGTCTCAATCATCAAAATAGTCAGCGTGTTCTTTGCGAATTTTATTAATTGTCGTATCGAGTCTGGACAAATGCAACATGCCGGCTTTCACCGCACCTTCTTCATCATTATTCGACACACAGTTGGTAATGGCCGTGTGATCATCCAGTAGTTGATCCAGCCGTTCATCACGCGCCGCGAGGCCAAGTACGCACAGACGATCGACCTTTGCCTTCTCCTGTGTAATAACTTCAAAGGCAAAATCAACTTTGCCTACCGAACATAGCGTTTCGTGAAACACATAATCCAATGATCTGAATCGATCATAATCGTTTTCTTTGACCGTATCTCGCTGCTCCAGCAAACACGCATCCAGAAGATCGGAACCATCCGAATCGCATTCTCGGGCAGCGCGGCGTAACACTTCGGATTCTACCGCGGCCCGGACAAATCTGGCTCGGGTGATAGCGGTATAAGAGAAGCGTTTAACTTCGGTAGCCTTTTGAGGCCGGATCAGAAGTAAATCCAGATTTTCAAGTCTGCTGAACGCATCGCGAACAGGTTGCCGCGAAACATCGAATTTTCCAGCTATCTCAGCCTCGGAAATTTTTGCACCCGGCAATAATTGCATGGATACAATTTCGGCGTACAGGTGATCAAAGACCGAATCGACAGCGGTGCGTCGTTCAACTGTTTTCACGCTTCCCACCATGCTTCAGGCTCCGAATAATTCATTAGTGACTAGTGTGGCGTTTAATAATATAGCGCGGTTAAGCATTAACTTGCATCCCGGCAGTAAGGCGTAAATAGTTTTTCTGATGTGGTCAATTTATCCTCTGACGCACTCTTGCTGATTCAAGTAGCCTTGCCTTAGGACGGTAAAAAAGCGTCGGGTACGGCAATGCCAGTGTTGGCATTTCAAGTGAATATTTGCAGCCTGCACGACACAGTAAATCGTCCGATTGCAGAGCTTGTTATACTAGTATACCATTCATTCCACCCCAACCACCTGCTTACTACAAAGATTGGCTTTATTGGCTTTATTGGCTGATTGACTGGATAAACGTCAATCGTCAAAGCAAACGTC
>CAZUMV010000380.1:0-1634 GCA_964621435.1 uncultured Thiotrichales bacterium
TGCAAGCAACGGTGATAGGTAAAATTACCGCGTTAAACGCTTGCGAGACAATCATTACCAATACAGGTCTTGCTGAAAAAATAGGGACTACCAGGCCAAGTAGGGAAATAAAGAAAACCATTAGCCGATATTTTGGCAGCGTCATGTTTCGTTCAGTATTATTGTAATCACATAGGAGCCACGGCAGCATCAGTACGTTCGGAAACTGTGAAGACACCCCGGCGGCGATCAGCCCGATAGCAAATATTGAGGTCGCGAAGGATCCGGCCAGTGGCTCTAGTAGCTCGATCATTTGCGATGCCTTGGATAAACCCAATCCTTCGACATGCAAAGTGCCTGCAGCAGCGGCCATGATAGCCGCGCTAATAACAAACATAAGAGAAACCGAGAAGGCGGCGTCGTTACGTTGTTTTTTATAATCGGCCAGTGTCCAGCCTGCTTCTTTAACCAGCGTGGTGCGAATAATGAATAGGCCGGAAAACACAGTTGTTCCGATCATTGATGCCAGTACCAGCAGTGGTGTGCTACTTGAGTTTGATGATACCTGTGGAATGCTTGGTATTAGCCCTTTAATGATTTCCACTGGTGGTGGCATCATGATAAAGAAGTTGATTAAGAAGCAGACTGACATAACGGCGACAATCACGGCTAAGCTGCGTTCAAAAAATTGGGTTCTTCCGTTCCAAAAAATAAAGTAAACCAAGCTGATAAAGAATGCGGCAAAGTAGATGGGCGAAATGCCGCCCGTAACAAAGGACTTTGACCATTCATAAGAGATGTCCGCGACAATCCCCATCACACCCATGACGCTGCCGCATACGCCAGCGGTTAAGGCGGCGATAAAAAACATACCGACCGCAGGGTGGATGTGTTTACGAAAAGCTTGCAGCGCTGTCTCACCGGTCACCAGAGTGTAGCGACCATAAAGGTTGATCATGAAAAAGGTGCACAGACATGAGGCAACAATCGTCCACAACAGCGACATGCCGTAGTCGGCGCCCGCTTTGGCCATAGCAGTTACACTGCCGGTACCAATATTGAAGCCCAGCAAAAATATGCCGGGAAGAAACAAGGCGAGGATCTTTGAGAACTTTTGCGTAAAAGTATTGTTGTTCGAATTTGTCATGTCTGGCTCTCCCTGTTTTTATTGTAATTGAGACGTTTGACTCATTCACCTTTAGTAATTCTACATGTTTATGTGGCGAGGATTATTTTTGGTTTGAAAAAAATGTCATGCAAAAAAAGCCCCGGCAAATGCCGGGGCTTTTTAAGTGAACTAAAATGCCGCGAAGGGGATGGGCATTTTTTGTTCAGAGCTCTGCTTTCTTAGAAGCTGTAGCTAGCACCAAAGGTGATTCTGCGGTCAGGGTAGCCAACGAAACATAGCGGGCCACTCTCACTAACACAGTTTTGTTCAATGTTTTCTTCAGTCAAGTTTACAACTTCAACGCCGACATTAAATTGCTCGTTAATATCGTAGTTAATGCTTGCATTTAACTGTCCTCGGTCTCCTGTAACAACAGGGAAGCTGAAGGTACTGCTACCACTGGTGTTAGCGCCACCGCCGAAGTCTTGGGTACGGAATGCTTCGCGCCATGTGTAACGCGCTCTGGCAGACAGACCAAACTTCTCGT
>CAZUMV010000381.1:0-1622 GCA_964621435.1 uncultured Thiotrichales bacterium
TCAAGAACCGCATGGCCAGCAATCGGGATTTCACAACTTCCACCAAGACGCTCGTTCAAAGCTCTTTCAGCAGCAACGCACAGATGTGTCGGAGCGTGATCCAGTTTATCCAATAAAGAGATTAGGTCATCATCGGCTACTCGACATTCAATCCCTATTGCACCTTGCCCGATCGCTGGCAGACTTTGATCAACAGTGAGCGCTTTAGTTATTCGATCCAACATCCCCAGGCGGGTAAGACCCGCAACCGCTAGAATAATCGCATCGTATTGCCCATCATCAAGTTTGGCCAGGCGAGTATTGACGTTTCCGCGGCAGTCCTTAATTTTTAAATGCGGAAAGTTAATTTTAATTTGACTCGCTCGTCGCAAACTTGAAGTACCGATAACGCCACCGGCCGGTAAGTCTTCCAGTCTGGAATAGAACTTTGAAACGAATGCGTCTTGCGGGTTTTCGCGCGCCATTATAACCGGCAAACATAAACCTTCGGGAAACAACATAGGTACATCTTTCATAGAATGTACTGCGATATCAGCATCTCCGGCCAACATCCCCGCCTCTAGCTCCTTAACAAACAAACCCTTACCACCCACTTTGGTGAGCGGTGTATCCAACACCCGATCTCCTTGCGTTACCATTTTAACCAGCTGGATTTGCAAGTCAGGATGATGACTTTTAAGTTGTGCCGCGACATGCTCTGCCTGCCAAATCGCCAAAGGGCTTTTGCGTGTTGCAATGCGAATTTTTTCGGGCAGCATAGCGCGTTAGTTTATTCAGTTAATCTAGACAACCCATCATAAATGGACTGCACCCATTTGTCGCCGCTTAAACGAAAACGCCCCTGAAGATTTACATCTTCAGGGGCGCAGACAAGAAAGCTGAATTGCTATCTGGAACGTAAAAACTTACGCACTCCGGCTACATGGCGTCGCGAAATTTCAAGCGTATCTTCCATATCCTTCAGGCGTAAATTAAACCTCCCTTCTATGGTCTTTTCCAGACCTGACATCATCTTGGTGGCAACCAGCGCGTTTCTATGAATTCTCATAAAAATATCACCGAATTCTGCTTCCAAAGATTTGAGCGGCTCTTCGATTAATACCTCACCACCCTCATGGCGAACGGTAACGTACTTTTGTTCGGCTTGAAAATAAGCAATATCTTCAACCGGAATCAGCTCCAGATTGCCGCGTACGCGTGCGCAAATATGTGTTCTACGCTGGTCGTCTTCATCGCCAAGCTGTCCGAGCTGGGCTTTGTTAAGCTTTGTTGCGGCGGTCAATTCGGCCATCAACTTTTCGCGCCGAATCGGTTTTAGCAAGTAGCCAATTGCATTTGTTTCAAATGCTTCCAAAGCATGCTCGCCAAACGCCGTCGTAAATATCAACGCCGGTGGCTCATCATACTCAGACATATGGCGGGCCGCTTCCAAACC
This sequence comes from uncultured Thiotrichales bacterium, assembly GCA_964621435.1. Lineage (GTDB taxonomy): Bacteria > Pseudomonadota > Gammaproteobacteria > CAZUMV01 > CAZUMV01 > CALIRD01. Next base: position 1,436 of record CAZUMV010000381.1, read on the forward strand.
GTCCATACCTGGCATTCGGATATCCATCAAAATAACGTCTGGCTTATGGGTATCAGCTTGTTTAATTGCCTCCACTCCATTGCCTGCTTGAGCGCAGACTTCGTAACCATCAGCATCTTCAATCATGCTGTTTAGCCGACTCAGAGCGGGTCGCTCATCGTCTACAATTAGTACTCTCATGTTCATA
>CAZUMV010000382.1:0-1512 GCA_964621435.1 uncultured Thiotrichales bacterium
CGACACCTGATAGTCAGACAACATCTCAAGCAGGTAAGCCTCAAATTCTTCATCAGCTCTGTCGACTTCGTCGATCAACAACACCGGTGCTTTGGTCTGAGTGATCGATTCCAGCAACGGACGCTTTAACAGATATTTTTCCGAAAATATTTGCGCTTCAAGTTTTTCTGCTGCTGTGTCTTTTGCGCTTTGCACGCTAAGCAGTTGTTTTTGATAATTCCATTCGTAAATGGTGGTGCTTGCATCTAAACCTTCATAACACTGTAGTCTTATCAGTTGCGTGTTATGGATGGCGGCCAGCTGTTTCGCGATTTCGGTTTTGCCCACACCGGCAGCACCCTCAAGTAACAGGGGGCGCTCCTGATCGGTAGCAAGGAACACCGCCATCGATAAAGCATCGTTGGCGATGTAACCCTGCGCTGCCAGATCAGCCTGCAGCGTTTTCCAGCTCATCATTAACTTCTTTTTGAAATCAGTTATGCAGCCCGAGCTGGTTGGCTGTTTTCCATATGCGCCAATGGTCGTGTGGCATATTCGTATGGGTCAGGCCAAAGGCTCGAAAGGCATCATTGATGGCATTTGAAAACGCAGGAACTCCACCGACGTTAGGACTTTCACCAACACCTTTTGCACCTATCGGGTGATGTGGGCTGGGAGTTTCAGTGAAGTCGGTCTGATAGTTCGGTGTCTCCCAACTTGTCGGGATGAAGAAGTCCATTAACGTTCCGGTTTTAAGGTTACCCAGTTCGTCGTAGGCGATTTCCTGCCCGAGTGCGATGGCAAGTGCCTCGGTTAATCCCCCGTGTACCTGTCCTTCAATAATCATCGGGTTTATTCGAGTGCCACAGTCATCCAGTGCGTAGAACTGCTTTATATCTGTGACTCCGGTATCTACATCAACTTCCATCACACAAACATAAGCGCCAAAAGGATAGGTCATGTTGGGTGGATCGTAGTAACTTACCGCTTCAAGGCCGGGTTCAACTCCTGGTATAGCCTGGTTATATGATGCGTAGGCGATTTCCTTCATGGTTTTAAAGCGCTCAGGCGCTCCTTTAACGATAAAGCGATCGACTTCCCACTCGAGATCGTTGTCGTGCACTTCGAGCAGATAGGCGGCAATCATTTGTGCTTTAGCGCGAATTTTCCTACCCGCCATTGCGGTAGCTGCCCCCGCTACTGGAGTAGAGCGTGATCCATAGGTGCCGAGACCATAGGGTGCTGTGTCTGTATCACCTTCTTCAATGGTTATCTCATCAGCGGAAATACCGATTTCAGTTGCAAGTATTTGTGCAAAGGTGGTTGCATGTCCCTGGCCTTGTGAGATAGTCCCCAGCCGTGCCAGCGCAGAACCTGTTGGGTGGATTCGTATTTCACAACTGTCGAACATACCCATACCCAGTATGTCGCAATTTTTAACGGGGCCGGCGCCAACAATTTCAGTGAAATGGCATAAACCGATTCCCATTAACTTGCGGGTTTTACCAGCATTGAAATCTTGTAGTTGCTGTG